>NC_019676.1:875500-1206000 GCF_000316625.1 Nostoc sp. PCC 7107
TGCGGGAAGCTGTCGCTAAGGAAGATGATGAGCAAATTGCCAAGCTGATGCCAGAATTGCAACAAGCGCTATTCGCGGTTGGTAGCAATATCTATCAACAAGCTGGCGGTGCTGCACCTGGCGCTGAACCTCAAGATGGTGGTGGCGGTTCTTCTACTTCCTCTGGTAGCGGTGATGATGTAATTGACGCAGATTTTACTGAAAGCAAATAATTCCTCCAATGTTGTAGGGAAAGTGAGAAATTCTCTACTCAATATTTCCCATCTAGGTATTCACCTGGGTGGGGATTTTTTTTATTAGGTTATGGTTATGGGTTACAGATTTAAAAGCCTTGTTGCGATTTTTAGACATCAACAATTCTCAATCTCAAATTTTTATATGTCATATCCTGCAACACCTTGAAGACTTCGAGAAAATGCGATCGCCTCTGTTAATCTGGTAAATATTAACCAAGGCTGGTGGGTGAGCGATTGGGGAACAGTTGCTCACCCAGAAATTGTAGGACAAAGGTAGGCGAAGTTATTTATCGATAAGATAGCGAAAGAATGCTTATTTTATCCTCAATAAATTTATAGTCGGCTTTATAAAAGCAATCTGGTTTGGGAATAATAAATTCACGGTAGAAAAATTCCAGACCAGATATATATATGCTGAATGTAGTAGTTGGCCATAGTAATGACCCTGATTCTTTAGCGGCGATTACTGAAGTTATCGGGCAATGTCAAGATACTTTAAGTGAAAAACGTCCTCAAGCTGGTATTTTGTTTGCCGCAATAGACTTTGATTATGCACTTATTTTGCAAGAAATTGTGCTGGCTTTTCCAGGAATTGAGTTAATTGGTGGTACTAGCGATGCCGAAATGTCTTCATTATTAAAGTTTCAGCAAGATTCTCTAGCTTTAATGCTATTTTGTGCTGATGAAATTGAAATTCATGCAGGATTGGGTAGAAATTTATCACAAGACCCAATGTTAGCTACAAAACAAGCTGTAGAACAAGCAAAAGCAAAAATTAAACATCCGTCTCTCTCTCAATTATGTTTAACTTTCCCTGAAAGTTTAACAGTTGATGGGGTAGCGATTGTTGAAGGCTTAAAAGTCGCTTTGGGGAAAGATATTCCTATTTTTGGTGGATTAACTGCCGATCAATGGAAATTTGAAAAGACTTATCAATTTTTTCAAACAGAAATTCTCAGTGATTCTGTTCCTGTATTGATATTTTCTGGCAATTTCTTGTTTTCTCAAGGAGTAGCGAGTGGTTGGCATCCTCTAGGAAAAAAAGGCAAAGTTACGAAGGTTAATAAAAACATTCTCTATGAAATTAATAGCAAACCAGCATTAGATTTTTATCATCATTATTTAGGTGGTCTTCCTCCTTCTGGTGAATATCCTTTAGCAGTTTTTGAATCAGAAACTGAAGAATTTTATATGCGTGCGCCTAGCATTTATAATCCTGAAAATGGTAGCATCACTTTTTTAGGAGAAGTTCCTGTAGATACTTTTGTGCAAATAGCACAAGCAAGTCGTGATGAGATTTTAGGTGCTGCGAAAACATCAATTAAAAATGCTTTAAATAATTACCCTGGTAAACAGCCAGATGCAGCTTTATTTTTTTCTTGTGCGGCTCGTCGGCTATTACTAGGTACACGCACAATCGAGGAATATCAGCTGGCTCAGGAATTTTTAACAGCAGAAATTCCTGGTTGTGGTTTTTATACTCATGGTGAAATTTCACCGTTAAATGATGGTAGTGAAACTAGACTTCATCATGAAACTTTTGTCACCCTTTTGATAGGAATAAATTAAAAATTTATGCAATTAGATTATGAGCAAAGAATTAAACAACTGGAAAAAGCCAATCGCATTCTCCAGAAAAAACTAGATCGCTCTGAATCTTTAAGAATTGCATTAGAGGAAACCAATGAGAAAAAAGAGGCTTTATTTCTCAAGGTAATTGATGAATTACGTGATTCACAACAAACTTTAGAAGAACAAAGACGAAACTTGGAGGAAACTTTAAGAAAGCTACGCGCTATGCAAAGTAAATTAGTAGAATCTGAAAAGATGTCTGCTTTAGGAGTTTTAGTAGCTGGTATTGCCCATGAAATCAATAATCCAGTAAATTTTATTTATGGCAATATTAACTATGTTACTCAATATGCTGAGGAAATTTTAGAACTACTAAAATGCTATCAAGAATCTTATCCAAATCCGGTTATAACTATAGCCGATAAAATCAAAAAAATAGATTTGGAGTTTATCAAAAAAGATTTTGTACAAGTTTTACAGTCTATGGAAATAGGGAGTCAAAGGATTAGTGAGATTGTTCGCTCTTTACGTAGTTTCTCTAGATTGGATGAAGCAGAAATAAAAAAAGTAAATATTCATGAAGGTATTGATAGCACATTGATGATTCTGCAAAACCGCTTAAATTCTCAACTCGGTTCCTCAGCAATTCTAATTATTAAAGAATACGGCAATTTACCCAGGGTAGAGTGTTATGCCAGTAAGCTGAATCAAGTATTAATAAATATTATTAGCAATGCTATTGATGCTTTAGAGCAGAAATTAAGTTATAGTCAGCACAGTTGTTCTAAAACAAGTAGTTTAGCTACACTGCAAATTGCAACTTTTACTCCCACTATCAAGATTACTACAGAATTAATCAATAACTGGGTTTCCATTCGTATAAGTGATAATGGGATTGGAATTGATGAAAAAATAACACAACAAATATTTAATCCTTTCTTCACTACTAAACCAGTTGGTAAAGGTACAGGTTTGGGGCTTTCTATTAGTTATCAAATAATTGTGGAAACTCATCAAGGGCAGCTAGAATGTCAATCTATTCCTGGCGTAGGTACGGAATTTATGATTATGATACCTTTACAACTGGTGTAGCCATATATTGTGTTTCTAGATTAAATGCGATCGCTCTTTTATTTATTAGGTAAGTTATCTATAAAGAAAACCCAGCTTTTGTGCAAAAACTGGGTTTCTGAATTTAGTAAATATGATTTACAGCCAATCTCGATAAGCAGAGATTTGATTCACACTAATTTCTAATGGCTCACCTTTACCAAAAGGCGGATAAACTTTGATTTTGGCATTAGTTGTAAATCTCTCTAATCTATTACCTAATTGGGGAATATTGCTGACTATATGCCAGTAAGATACGATGTCAGGGCAATCAATGACTAACATCACTTTGGTGTTTTTATCAGTAAGATACCACTGACAACTATTTAGTAAAGCTTGAGTAATGCGATCGCAACTGTAATAAAAACATCTACCAATCGATTGCTCTAGCTCTAGGTGCAGCATTCCATCCTCTTTTGTTACCTTTATTGGAGGTAAATCATCGGGTGGAAGCAAATTTAATTTAGACATAATTGCGTACCTCTTGGTTGTAGCGCTGCAAACTTTCGATGTTTTTTTGCATATCAAACGATGTCGGTTTGAGCGCTAATGTACCTAGATTCAATTCGTCATGAAATTTTTTGATTTTGTCTCGACAAGTGATAGGATCACCAATGACTGAATTTTCAATCAAATAATCTTTGTCAAAACAAATGTTGCTGCGGTCAAATGCCTTATGACCATTGGAACTATTCTGCATTACTACTGCCGAATTAGCTTTCATTTTTTGGCTAAATTGGCGGATAAAAGGCATAGCTTCGGTGATAGCATCTGCGTTTGTTTGTCCAACAAAAAAGAACCGCGCTAAGACAAAATTGTCTGCACCACTGGGATTAATATCTCGATATTGGCTGAGAGTCTTTTTTAATCTCTCTAGCGCAAAGGGTGGCCCTCCCATTAAGCTAAAGGAATTTTGAGCCGCGAATTCTATGCTGCTGTCATCACCACTGGCTATGTATACAGGGATTTGCTGTTGCAAAGGTTTTGGGTAAACTGTGAGGCGATCGCATTGATAATGTTGTCCATGAAATGAAACTTCATTTTCATATAACAACTTGTGAATTAATGCTATTCCCTCTAACATTCTGGCGCGAGATTCTCCCATTGAAATGCCAAAATGTTTATTTTGCTGAGGAAAAGGCCCGCCTTTGGCCACTCCAAATAATAATCTGCCATTACACAAATTATCCAAAGTAGCAATATCTTCTGCTACCCGAATGGGGTTGTGAAATGGCAGTAAAACCGCCGCTGTGCCTAAGCGAATTGTTGAGGTGACACCAGCTAGATGTGCCATTAATAGCAGCATGGAAGAACTGATATTAATTTCACTAAAATGATGTTCACTTACCCAAGCTTCGGCAAAGTTTAGGCTTTCGGCTTGTCTAACTAAAGCGACTTGCTCAAAAATTGCCCGACGGGCATTTTGGTGATAATTTTCGTAATTGCAGAAAAGTCCAATTTTCATTGTTTGCTATTCTTAGGTTGCTACCATTTGCAACTCCAACCACAAGCGCGGATCGGTATCTTTCAGCGTCGATTTGGGATCACGAATTAAGCGTTTAGCATTCATACAAACTACTTGGACTAATCCCATATTGTCTGCTATGTCTCTGAGGATTTTTTGTTGTTCTCTAATATAGGGCAGTATTTCCTCAGAGCAGTAAATACCTATGTATTGCAAACGTCTAGGCGGTCTTCCCCAAAAACAGGTGATGACTTTCACATGACACCCGTCTAATAGTTCCCCAACCTTTGGATAGTACTCGCTGACGATTCTTTTGAATTCTTTAGCGATGATATCTTCAGTAATCATTTTAACTGATGTTTCTGTAGCGTTCATCACGCTATTTAATATAACATATATTTGTCAACCAAGCATGACATAGATTGTGTATTATGTTGCTTTTTAGTGTTTAAAAATATATAAAAAATTATTTATCAGAAATTAATATATATTAAGATACCCGGCTTCTTGGAGAAGCCGGGTATCTGAACTTTCTCGATATTGTATCAATAATCAGATGTATTATCGGGATTTGCGCTCGGCGACTAATACTTCAGCGACCATTTCTGGTAAATCACCAAAGTCAGAAAATCCTTCTTTACCACTGATAGGGGAAATAAAGGTATAACTTGGATCACATTCTCCTGTGTCGTAAACTTGAATAACCCATCTATCAGGGAAGCCTTCTACACCCAACTCTACAATGTACCAACTCTCGCCAGTTAAACGAGATTTTATAATAGTAAACCACTCTCTATATTCGTCACGAATATTCCAGTCTGCTAAGAGAAACTCTAACGCTATGTGTCCAGCATCAGTAGCCGTCAGTAGCATGATTACTCCTTATTTGGCACTTCAGATTTTGCAGCTTCGGAATCTTTGAAGTCTGGATATAAACCTAATTGTTTGGCAAGCTCACGAGCTAAAAAAAACAAAAATTGAGCGCCATCTTGATTACCTTCATGAGCAAACATTGTGGCAACTCTAGCCATTGCTTCTACAAAATTAGCATCAATTAATTCTGAATGTGCTTCTAAAATTTCTGGTTCTTGACCATTCGGACATTGCAATAATTTATCAATTAAATCAAAATATTTGGCTTGCCGTTCTTCTGTCATGATATTTGGTAATTTTGTAGTGTGAATTGATTATTGTTCAATACTTTGTTGCCAAAGTTTTTCTAACATTTCTACTTGTTCTTGAAATACGGCAGCACGATGTACTAGATACCTATCGTATACAAGAATTCCTAACCCAATACACACAGGGGTTAGCAAGATAAACCATTGCAGGATAATGGCGAGTTTATATACAAAATCAGTAGTTAGCGGTTGGTTCACGATGTGGCGATCGCAATTATTAACACCAGCCGTTACCACAGGCTCTAAGGCTTGATTTACTTTGTTAATATTATTAACTTCACAAATTAAATTCTGTGCCTTAACTAACTCTCCATGTTTTTCCCAAACTACTTTTAGGGCTACCATTGCTGGAGAAATTACGATTAATGCTACAAGGCAAACTGTGAGAACATTTAGAAGTTTGACTTTCATTATTGCTCTCCTTGGCTAGGTAGAAGCTAGGGGTTTTAGAGTCTAGATTAGAAAGTTTTACATAGTAAATTACGGAACTTGATTATGGTTTATATCCCAAATATCTTAAAGATTCTGGATTTTATTTATTCATAAATAATTTAGGTATATAGTCTTATGTTTGTTAAATGACACTAGTAAATAGCTAGTAGATAATTACCTATTTTTCTAAAAATTATATTTTTATACTTGTCGAATTAACGCCATCTTACTAGAAAATGTGGGGTTAAGAAGTCCCCCCTAGTTCACTAGCAAGCTAGAGAATTTCGGGGGGTAGAGGGGAATCTCTGCGTAAATCCTATATGTTTTATATCAGTCGTCTTTCTCGATAGCTGTTTAATAGGTGTGGATTAAGTTTATTAAATTGGTTAAAGTTGTACTCAACACCTCAAACAATTGCTATATAAGCTTTGTAAAAATTGCTTGGGGTATAGGGACGAGTATTTTCGGGGCAAGGGACTAGTATTAATGAGGTGGGGTTCTGGGACTTTTGTACTCAATCTCAAAGCTAGGCAGGCTATCGTTAAAAACGATTTTTTTTAATAAATTTTGATGAAGGAATTTTGTACTCAAGGTAAAGAATTCAAGTTTTAAATAGCTAGATATTGGCGAAAAGTCAATTAAATAAACACAAAATATCAAGATTTAATTCCTTTGAAATATTACTGTATTTAATTTACATTTTAGGGCTTTATGTTGGGAAAATTAGATATTATGGGAAATTGTTATATAGGTTGTTGATTTTGGTAATTACTTTATTGAAAAATATGGAATGAGTTTTTATATATTTCTGAAGACTGAATATCAGCTATTTAAGTTCCCTCAAATAAACTAAAATTTAGTAGTTCATAATACTTAAATAATTAAATTGTGAGTCAATGGTAGTAGTTAATACGAAATTCAGCGGAAGTCAGGCAAAATTATTTCCTGGGGTTACATATTTATGCTTTAGTGAAAGTAAATAGATTTGGCGATCGCTAACCTCAGCAGTTGCCCAAAAATGATTGTTATAAGTAAATATGCCGTTTTAAAATTAAATGTTTTAGGAGTTAATTTATGCGAATTGCTAAAGATGTCACAGAACTTATCGGCAGAACTCCCTTAGTTCAACTCAATAAAATTCCCCAAGCAGAAGGTGCAGTGGCGCGGATAGTTGCCAAACTCGAAGGGATGAACCCAGCAGCTTCGGTGAAAGACCGCATTGGCTTGAGTATGGTACTTGCAGCGGAAGCGGAAGGTTTCATCACACCAGGTAAAACTATTTTAGTTGAGCCAACCTCTGGAAATACTGGAATTGCGCTGGCAATGGTAGCAGCCGCCCGTGGTTACAGTCTAATTTTGACTATGCCAGAAACCATGAGCCAAGAACGGCGCTCAATGCTGCGTGCTTATGGTGCAAAATTAGAATTAACAGCAGGCCCAGAAGGAATGCGAGGTGCAATTCGCAAAGCCGAGGAAATTGTGGCGAATACACCCGACGCATATATGCTGCAACAGTTTCGCAACCCAGCTAACCCCAAAATTCACCGCGAAACTACCGCCGAAGAAATTTGGTCAGATACTGATGGAGAAGTAGATATTGTGATTGCTGGGGTTGGTACTGGCGGGACGATTACGGGAATTGCGGAAGTATTGAAACAACGTAAACAGAGTTTTCAGGCGATCGCAGTTGAACCCAGCAATAGCCCTGTCCTCTCTGGTGGCGAAGCTGGGGCGCATAAAATTCAAGGTATCGGTGCAGGATTTGTCCCCGATGTCTTGCGCTTGGAACTGGTAGATGAAGTCATTAGAGTTAGTGATGACCAAGCGATGATTTATGGGCGGCGTTTAGCCAAAGAAGAAGGCTTGTTATCCGGTATTTCTTCTGGCGCGGCTTTGTGTGCGGCGCTGCAAGTTGCCAAACGACCAGAAAATGCTGGTCGTTTGATTGTGATGATTCAGCCTTCCTTTGGTGAACGTTACCTCAGCACAGCAATGTTTCAAGATTTGAGCATTAGTTAAGAAGGCAAAAGTTAAAAGGAAAAAGTTAAAAGGAAAAAGTAAAAAGTGAAGAGTAAAGGCAAAAGATAATTTCTTTTGCCTTTTGCATTTTTACTTTTTACTTAATTTAATGTTTGCAATTACCATGACCGTGGCCATGTTCATGGTTGTGGTGATGACCACCGTGGGCGCAGCCTTGCAAATCCTTACTCATCAGGTCTTCGCTCATAGCTTGGAAGGATTCATCTACAGGCTTTAAGCCAATCCAAGCGTCAAGTTTTTCGACTTCAAAACCAACTTCGCGGCGATCGCCTACTTGAATTAGGGGGCGGCGAATTAATAGCGGGTCACGCAACATCAATACTAAGGCGGTTTCTGCATCGATTTTTTCGGGTACAATCTCGCCTGATTTTACCTTGGGCGCAGCCCGATTAAACCATTCAGCTACAGGGCGATCGCCAAAAAATGACCGTAAACCCTGAATTGTCCAAGGTTCAGTTAATAAGTTATATGCAATTACTTCATGACCGGCTGCTGTTAGCAACACTTTTTGTCGAGTGCCATTTTTACAGCCTGGTTTTTCATAAAAAATTACTCTTGCCATTGTACTGCTCCTAATCCACTTTATGGTTTAGGACTTACACAGAGAACCCTCTAGAAAATGCTGAGTATTGAGTGCTGAGTGCTGAGTGCTGAGTAAGTAAATATAAATATTATCCTGCCTCCTGCCCTCTGCCCTTCGGGTTCAGCAGTTGCTCATGGGGGAAACCCCCAAGACCGCACTGCTTCACCTCCTGCCTTTCTTAAAACTTTCGTGCAGTTTGGGTAACTAAATCAAACTCAAATCGTTGTTTTGGATCAGTTTCCCCATAAATATTAAAAGTCACAGTTGGTTCATCCCCGACTGCTTGCACGCTGTGAATTGCATCAGGAGTGAAACTAACAATATCACCTGGAGATAAAGTTATTTCTCCCGTCTGTTCAATTTGATCTGGAGATTTTGAGTTGTCATTACGCCGCCAAAAGGTGTTTTTTTCTTGACCTTTTAACACCGCCACAACTCCCCAAGTTCCATGATTATGAATGGTTGAAGTTGTCCCTGGTGCAAAAGTTACTGTTTGGACAGTCAACGGAAAACCCAATTCATCGTATAAGAGAAGTACAGAAGTTCCCGTTTTGGGACATGGTTCTAAATGCTGACTTCTCACCCAGTAGGAATTGGCAATTAAGCGCCTCACCAACATCCTAATTTCTGGTAGACGGCTAGATTCATCCTCCACACCATTGAGAACATCTTCCACCTCAGTCAAAAAACGATAGAGGCGATAATTTTCTCGTAATAAATCCCAGGCTCTTACAGCTTTACAGACTTGATACTGACCGTCTCCAGTGAGTAGCCAATCCCTACCTTGCATAACTTTTTAGAGGATGTTTTAAAAGTCTTCTTGTTGGTAGCAAAACATTTTAGATCCCCCTAAATCCCCCTTAAAAAGGGGGACTTTGAAGTATTTCCCCCCTTTTTAAGGGAGGTTAGGGGGGATAAAGAAGTGCTAATAATCACAACCGACCACTTTTCAAACAACCTCTTAGAATCTAAATTGAGAAGTTGAAGGCATGACAATTACTGGTGCTGCATACCAAGGAGAGTTGGTATTAGGCAGACTAACAGGAGATAAGGGAATAGTATTAGGAAGGGGATTTTCTGGCAGGTTAAATGTGGATAATGGTAGAGAAAAAGAAAAACTCTTCATCATGGTTTGTAAATTTTGACCGTTGAGTGTTGGTATGTGTCATTTGTCAAATAAATCTTGACTCTTGACTTTTGACTATTCAATCATCTTCCTCGGCTGGACGTGTCAAAATATCCAGGAGGATACCAGCACCATAATCATTTTTGGGGTCAATTTCTTGAACCCTGATGCTGATTTCTTTAGCTTGTTCTATGTTTCCTAATTTAGCTAAAACCAAACCAGTAGCAGAGTAGGCATTTAAGTACAACCTGATTTGACTTTCTTCCCTCCGATTTATAAGTATGGGTTTTAGCTGTTCCCAATTTTCAGGAAAATTTTCTGCTTTTTTAATTTTATCTAATAATTTGGTTGTTGTTTGCAAGGCGAGAACATAATTATTTTTATAGTAAAAATATCTATAGGCGGAAATTAAAATGTCTGGGTTGTCTCCGGCTTCAGTAATAGCTTGTTGCATATAATTCTCGGATTCAGAGTTATTATGCCAAGTATCTGCTGCTAATATGAGTAACTTTTTGACATTTTCTGGTACTTGAAACCAAGAAAATCTATTGGTATCGACCATAAAAATTCTGAAGTGTGAAGTGTGAAATTTGTAGAGTGTGTTACGCTTCGCGTTAACACACTCTACCAACCTTTAAAACTGATTGAGAATGTATAACAAAGAAAACAGAACAATCCAAATGATGTCTACGAAGTGCCAGTAAATTTCTGCCATTTCGATGCCGGTGTGTTTGGTGGCGGAGTAATGGCCGGGACGCTGCGATCGCTTTAATACTCCTAAAATTAATAACAGTCCCACAAAAACGTGCAAGCCGTGGAAACCTGTTATCAAATAAAAGCAGTTGGCGAAGACGTTGGCTGTCATGCCATATCCCAAGGTCATGTATTCATAAACTTGACCTAATAAGAAAATTGCGCCCATGATGGCGGTAATTTTGTACCACCGTTGCATTCCGGCAAGATCATTCTTTTTAATCGCTACATCACCAAAGTGAATGACGAAGCTACTAGATACCAGAATGATGGTGTTAATTGTGGGTACGAGTAATTCTACTTCTGTTCCTTCGGGTGGCCAGACTGCTGTGGTTCCGCGAAAGAATAAGTAAGTGGCAAAGAATCCGCCGAACATCAGGGATTCTGAGATGAGGAAGGTTAATAGTCCTGGAACTCGCAAATCTGGATGATGTTCTTCGGTGTGATGTTCGCTTGTTGCGATCGTCATATTTTTACTAGCTGAATTTTTCGGGAGGGGATTTTTGACCTCTCCCCCTGGAGATGAGGGAAGAGGGTATGTCTAACGCGAAGGTACGCTGAGGTTAACGCGGAGGTGCGCGGAGTTTTTAGGCGCTGACTTCTGGTGTGGCTGTTGGTGCTATTTCTATGTTGTGACCGTAGTCGTAGGGGCCGTGGGTGACTACTGGTAAGACTTCCCAGTTCTCAATGATGGGGGGTGAACTGGTTGTCCATTCCAGGGTTAAAGCCCGCCAAGGATTATCACCTGCTACTTCTCCTTTACTCCAACACCAAAGAATGTTGAGGGCAAAGGGGATGACTGATAAGCCTAAGATGAATGCGCCAATGGTACAAAGTTGATTCAAGCTAATGAATTGGGGGTCGTACATGGCGACTCGTCGGGGCATACCTTGTAAGCCCAATTCGTGCATGGGTAGGAAGGTAAGATTAGTTCCGATGAAGGTAAGGGCAAAGTGAACGCGTCCCCAGGCTTCGTTTAGTTTGCGTCCGGTCATTTTGGGGAACCAGTGATATATACCTGCGTAAATACCAAATACGGAACCACCAAATAAAACGTAGTGGAAGTGTCCGACTACATAGTAGGTGTCGTGGACGTGAACATCAAAGGGGGCTGTTCCCATTGTCACGCCGCTTAAACCGCCCATGACGAACATCGACAACAAGCCGATCGCAAATAACATAGCGCTGGTGAAGCGAATCTTACCACCCCAAAGGGTAGCAACCCAGGCAAATATTTTTACGCCAGTGGGAACAGCAACGATGAGGGTGGAGATGGTGAAGAACATCCGCATCCAAGGAGGTGTACCACTGGTAAACATGTGGTGTACCCAGACGAACAAACCGACAACGCAGATTGCCACGCTGGAATATGCGATCGCTTTATATCCGAAAATGGGCTTACGCGCATGAACGGGGATGACTTCGGACATGATGCCGAAGATGGGCAGAATCATTAAGTAAACTGCCGGGTGAGAATAGAACCAGAATAAATGTTGGTAAATTACAACGTTACCGCCGGCATCTGGTTTAAAGAATGATGTGCCAAAGTTGATGTCAAATAATAGCAAGACTAAACCCGCAGCTAACACAGGTGTGGAGAGAAGTGCTAGTACGGAGGTGGCTAAAATTGCCCAGCAGAATAAGGGTAGTTGATCCCATTTCATGCTAGGGACTTTCATCATCAAGATGGTGATTACAAAGTTTAGCGAACCCAAAATTGAAGAGGTTCCGACTAAAACAATCGCCAAAATCCATAAAGATTGGGCAATTGGCGCTGTAACTAAACTTAGTGGTGGATATGCTGTCCAACCAGATTGGGAACCACCAAAGAAGAAACTGGCTAACAGTAATAATCCTGCTGGTGGGTTTAACCAAAAGGCGACTGCATTCAGCTTGGGGAATGCCATATCCCTAGCACCAAGCATCAACGGGATGAGATAATTACCAAATCCCCCAATGGCACTGGGAACAATCCAGAGGAAAATCATGATTGTTCCGTGGTTGGTCATGAAGGCGTTATACAGATTGGGATCTAGTACGTCTGCATCGGGGGTGGCTAGTTCGACGCGAATTGCGATCGCCATCAATCCACCGATGATGTAAAACAGAAACGCTGTGACTAGATATTGAATCCCAATTACTTTATGGTCTACGTTGAAGGTAAAGTAGTCATACCATTTCCACGCCTGGGGATGTGCGGCGTGACTAACTTTTGGGGATGAGTTCTTATCTGGTGGCGTGTTGGAAGGAAATTCTACTGGTGTCATAAATTAGTCCTTGGTCATTGGTCATTGGTCATTGGTCATTTGTCATTTGTCATTCGTTACCATTGACTCGTGACTAAAGAAGCCTAAAGAATGAAGGATGAAAAAATCAGTCAATACACCATCTTTTGATAGTTGGGATAATTTCAGACTTCATACTTCACACTTCATATTTTCTATTGACCTTTGACTAATGACTGGATAGTTGCTGCACTTATACCCATGTTGTGGATGTGGGGTGCAAGGAATTCAGAGGTAGATAAATCGGCGGGATTAACTGCAACAGCTTGCTGCAAATTTTGTGTTTGAGCGAGTTTGCTTTCTGTCAACCAGCGATCGTATTCTTCGGGTGTGTGGACAATGACTTGCGATCGCATGGAACCATGATAACCACCGCAAAGTTCTGCACAAACTACTGGATATGTGCCGGTTTTGGTGGCGGTGAATCGCAATTCAGTGGGGATACCTGGAAGTGCGTCTTGCTTCAACCGGAATTGGGGAACCCAAAAAGAATGAATTACATCCTCTGCTGACAAATTCAACTGCACATCAGCACCGATGGGTACGTGCAATTCACCAGTTGTCACGCCACTGTTGGGATAGTCGAAGATCCAAGCAAACTGTATCCCTTTGACGTTGACTACCAAGTCAGCAGGTTTGCTGTCGCTGTTTTTCGCACCAATCCCAATGCTGGGGGCTGAGGTTGCTTCGGCTGGCGTATCATTGAGGGTAGCCGCCATCGCAGTTCCCGAAGTGTGAGCAACATGAGCCGCAGAATGAGGATGATTTCCTGGCTCAAAACCTCCCATTTGGTTAAAAACATCTACGCTATAGATGCCTAAGCCAATGACAATCACCGATGGGATGGCTGTCCAAAAAATTTCTAAGGGAACATTTCCCTCGACTGGTATACCATCAGTATCATCACCGCGACGGCGACGATACTTGACTAAAAAAACGAGAATTGTTCCTTCTACAACCAGAAATAAAGCGATCGCAATGGTAAACATGATATTGAAAAATCCGTCTACCAAAGGTGCTTGTAGTGATGCTTGTTCTGGTAATAGCGTGTGATTGTGACCAATCCAAACACTAGCCGCTGTAGCTACTATGCCAGCAACTAGCGTCCACAATGAAACAGGAATTTGTTGCATAAAAGCTCCTGTAAGTATGAAGTTTGAAGTGTGAAGTATGAAGTATAAAATTTACCTTTGTAACTTCATTTTTTATACTTCAGTAATACTCCTAACTCCACGATTGAAATCAGTACAAAAGCTTATAATCAAATTTTGTCGATATTTGATTTTGGACTTTTGAGTTCTACTTATTAATGTTGTATCTGACATAATGTAAAACTTGGGGGAATTTTCCAGATCTCTTCAGATCCTTCCCCCAAAAACTGAACAATATTTCTAATGAGTTCGACAAGAACGCCCTCTATTTTTACAAGCAGTAATAGTTGTTGTCAGAGGGTACTGTTAGTTCTCATATTGAACAGTAAAATAGCAGCAAGTATGATTTAGTTAATAATTAACAATTTCCAATTTACGCATTTGTTTACTATGAACTTTTTATTCAGTTCAAGTAACTATATAGCAACCGCCACATAGTTTGTGACATTAACAGATGATAAAACTTAAACAACGCAAAGCTTTTAACCCTGTAACCTGCTATATAAATTCCCCTCTAGTTACCTTGCTTTGTACCCCCTAATCAAAACAACCACTCTTCACAGTCGCCAAATATTTAGTTGTTTAATGCTGCGTGGGTGTAGCAGTTCTTAGGACAAATCCGGCCGCAAGCTTCACAACCAATGCAGTTATCTGGGTTAGCAACTACCATGACTTTGCGCTCGATTTCATCGTCTTCTTCGTCTTCGACAAATTCGCCTTCTTCATTGAGTGCTTTTAAATCCAGCACGCCATACCCACACACTTTAATACATCTGCCACAGCCGATACATTTATCTTTGTTAATTTCCTGGGCAAATTTAGGTGTCCAGGTTTTACCTCCAAATGTCAATCCTGTTAGTGCTGCCATGAATAAACCTTCGGCGATTCTGCCTATCTAAATTGTTTGTACTTAATTTCATACTAACTTAATCTAATTGTTTTGTTTTGTTGTCAAACGATTAATTTTTCTTTCATTAAAATTTGATGACTTTTATAGTGATTTCAAATTTTAGTTTGATTAATAAATGAGAGTTTATAGCAATAAATTTTTGAGATTGTTTAAAGACAAGAACCCTTGCTTCTTTAAGGAATAGGGGTCTAAGCCAGACATACTAAGCTAAATAAATTACTAAAAATGCTATTAACACATATATTAATAACGAAATTATTTTGCAGCTTTTAACAGACAGTAATTACCTATACAAAATATATGTTATTCAGTTACATAAATATATTTTTGATTTGTATTATCAAAGTATTGTTAATTAGTAATAAAAATGCTCGAAATATGAGAGTATGAGGGAATTAGAGCATCTCAAGTAAAAATGTAACTTTTATAGCAGCAGTTAGCTTGATATTAAATATTAAAATTATTAATAAACGCTATTCTGAAAAATAATTTTGTGTGGAAATATTCAGCGAGAAACCTTGGGTTAAGTTTTTCCGGCAAACATCAAAGATAAAGAATTAAAAAAATATGAAAACTTAAGAAAATTTCCTAGGCTCATGATGAACAAAATCATCTAACTATTTATGAAATTTATAGTTAATGACGAACTAATATTCGGCTCGGCTTAAAAGCCTGACATAGCCTCCGATTGGATGCGAAGTCTGAATATGGATGTGGGGAATGATGAGGCAAGAAAATCTGCTTCTTGCTAAGTAATTAATGTGGTTGTGAGTAATGAATAAACAGGACACATCCAGGGGGAGACTTGAGCCAGACATCTCAACGATTAAGTGGGAAGAAGTTGTTTTATGCCTTATACAATTCCTAACAACAGTTGCGTTGGATGTGATAACTGCCGTCCCCAATGTCCTACGGGTGCGATTCAGTTAGAAGATGATGAATATTGGATTGATCCTTGTTTGTGTAACAATTGTGAGGGCTTTTATCCTGAACCCCAGTGTGTAATAGCTTGTCCGACAAATGCTCCCATACCCTGGCAGGCGAAAAAGGGGAGATGTAAAGTCGAACCGCGAGACGCTACCAGCCAGGACTTATTTTCTAATGGGAAGAATAACCCTTTTGCTTCCGCGATCGCAATTTGGGAAGCGTGTAATGTATTGGCTCAACGCACATCCTTAAATTGGGAACAAGACGCACAAGGATATCTATGTTACGGCCGGCAAGTCAGCCAAGGCAAAGGTGCGATCGCCTTTCACATCCAAGACCCTTTTAATGTCAGTGATTTAATCACTAATTTAGAAGCAATTGAGACAATGGATATTAGGGCAGCTTGTATCCATTTAATATTTGCCGCCTATGCCACAACCTTAGAACAACCTTGGGAGCAAGAATTTTCTCTAGATGAACGGCAAATAGAAAAATACTTAGGGCTAGAAAAACGCAAAGACCTAAGTAAAACTGCCAAACTCACCTTAATGAAAAATCTTGTCCAACAAACTTGTTCCCTGCTGATTTCCATCGACTGGCCTCAACAAGGCCGCGTCAAAGGATTTTCCGTCACCAAGTCTCGCTTGTGGCACTTAGTTCATATCCAGCACCACTTTCAAGAAGACGACAGAGGCTGTAAATACCTAGTTGGGCTAACCTTCAAAATTCGTGCCGGAGTCTGGGCGCAGTATTTCTTAAACAAACAAGCCTGCAAAGAGCGCATCGCCTTTTATCAATACGGTAGCTTGCCAAAAACCGTGCTAACCACAGTTATGAGTATTTGGCAACAACACGAAGGCGCAGTTAGGCTCATGCTGTGGTTACTGTTTAAAACTAAGATGGGTAGAGAACAACGCATCACTGTTCCTACCTTGCTACGCATCGCTTATGGAGAAGAAAAAGTTACCTTAGCCTCCCGCCAGCGAGAAGAACGCAAACGACTACTGCGGACATTTGAAAGTGATTTAGAAGTGCTGAATCATTTGGGAGTTAAACCCATGTTTGATCCCGTAACTTACCCGCTAGAAATTCAACCATTGTGGGCAAAGTTAATGGGGATACCCGAAGATCCAGACGAAGCCTTAGAATTTTGGATTAATGACGGTGGTGGCGAAACTCGCCTGACAGATTCTGGCCCTCGCGGGAAATGGAACCTGCTGATGAACGCGCGGATTTTGTCATTTGAACTCCCGCCAGAATGGGAACAGCAAATCTCTGACTCTGAAAAGAAGCAAAGACGCACTATCAAAAACAGAAGACGAGTCAGAATCACAGGCGATTTAGTTGGCGAACAGATTTTAGAAGCCCGCAAAAATTTAAATCTTTCCCAACGAGAGTTAGCCAAACTCACCGGCAAAAGCCAAAGCTGGATTCGAGATGTCGAGAATGGCCGCCTCAAAGCCAAAATCGAAGACCAAGCACTGTTACGCAAGGTATTGAATCTCGCTTAACGCAGATATATAAATAAACACAGGTGACAATGTGCATCTGTGTTTTTATGTTCGGTGTTACGGCAAAAGATAAATTACCTCGCGCGAAGGCGCAAAGGTGAAGCGCAACGCAACCCAACTTGATCGCATTTGCTATTTCAGCGGCAAAAATTATAGATTTTGCGATCGCATATCTTATTTCACTCAGATAACTCTTATTCTCCGCGCCTCTGCGTCTCTGCGTGAAATAAACCCTAAACTGGTATAGACAAACTCCCCACCTTTTCTGTCAACCACTTATACCAACTATCTAAACCCTCACCAGTCATCGCCGACACTTGAAAAACCTGTATATTTGGGTTCACTTGTTTAGCATATTCAATACAACGTTCCACATCAAACTGCACATAAGGTAATAAATCAATTTTAGTAAGAATCATCATCTCACTAGCGCGGAAAATATGGGGATATTTTAGCGGCTTATCTTCGCCCTCGGTGACAGAAAGAATCACAACTTTCGCCTGTTCACCCAAATCAAATAAAGCCGGACAAACCAAATTACCCACATTCTCAATCATCACCAGTGAATTTAGTGGTGGATTGAGTTGTTGTAGACCTCTTTCTATCATCGACGCATCCAAATGACAGCCTGTACCTGTGTTGATTTGTACAACTTTACAGCCTGTTTTTTTGATTTTTTCAGCATCATTAGTTGTTTCTTGGTCGCCTTCAATCACACTAATCGGTAACTGCTGCTTTAAATCATTAATCGTACGAGTTAATAATGTTGTTTTCCCTGAACCAGGCGAACTCATTAAATTTAAAGCGAGAATATTCCGACCTTTAAACCATCCTCGGTTTTGGGCTGCTAATAAATTATTTTTTGCTAAGATATCTTGTTCTAAAGATATGCTTGTGCTGTGAATTTTGGCATGAATTTGTGGTGCTTCATCGTGATGATGGGAATGGGTAATTACAGTACCATCTGGTAATGTATGAGTATGATGTTCGTGGTGATGATGACCTTCACCTGTTTCGAGGTTTGTAATTTTGCCATCAGCATCATCAGAACAACCGCAAGTTACACACATATTTCCTCTATCTCTATTTCTTTAATTTTGAGTTCTTCACCATTTATTAAATCAAGTTGCACATTACCACAAGTGCAAATACCAAAAGGCTTATCAAGAGCAATTTCAGCACCGCATTGGCGGCATTTGGCTAATCCTGGTATTTCGATAATTTCTAATATAGAATTTTCTAGAATTGTACCTTGAGTGCAAATATCAAAACAAAATTTAATCGCATCCGGCATAATGGCTGAAAGTTTGCCAATTTCTAGCACTACTTTTTGTACTTTCATGCCTTTGGCGTGTTCGGTGACGATGGCTACTATATTTTGGGTTATTCCTAGTTCGTGCATACTAACAAATAATTTTTTGTCTCACGCAGAGCCGCGGAGAGGAGTTTAATATTTAACAAATTCTAGGTAATTGGTCGCCTACTAGCATATCTACAATTCGTTCAGCACCAAAGGCAGTTTTGAGAAATACAATACCTGGGGGTGAGGCGATAACTTCACCAACTATACAAGCATCTTTGCCAGCGGGGTGAGTTTTCATGGCGGATAAAACTTTGTCGGCGTTATCTTGTTTTACTACTACGACTAATTTACCTTCGTTGGCTAGATATAAGGGGTCTAAACCTAAAATTTCGCAAACTCCTTTAACTTCTTCTCTAATAGGAAGAGTATCTTCATGGATACGAATACCTACATTAGATGTGAGGGCAAATTCATTTAAGACTGTAGCTAAACCGCCACGTGTTGCATCCCGCATAGCATGAATTTCGGGGCAAACGTTGAGGATTGTTTCTACTAAGCTATGTAAGGACTGACAATCACTTTTAATATCTGTTTCTAAGGCTAATTCACCACGGGCGATTAAAATTGCTGTGCCATGATTTCCTAATTCGCCGTTAATAATAATGGCATCTCCCGGTTGAATATTGTGTGCGGAAATATTTACGCCTGTGGGAATAACACCAATCCCAGTAGTGTTAATAAATAATTTATCAGCCGCACCACGATGCACAACTTTTGTGTCACCTGTGACTATTTGGACACCTGCATTTTTCGCTGCGGCTTGCATACTTGCTACTACACGCCGTAAAGTTTCTACTGGTAATCCTTCTTCTAAAATGACGCTACAGGTGAGATATAAAGGTTTTGCACCGCTAACTGCTAAATCATTAACTGTGCCGTTAATTGCTAACTCTCCAATATCGCTACCAGGGAAAAATAGTGGGTCTACTACATAAGAATCTGTGGTAAATGCGAGTCTATCACCTTGTCGTAAAAGATTGGCTAAGTTGAAAGTTGCTTGGTCTTCTAATTGAGAAAGGATAGGATTATCAAAACTCTGGACAAAGACATCATCAATTAAATCACGCATGGCTTTACCGCCGCTACCATGTGCCAAAGTTATGTGAGTATCTCGAATTTTAGGTTGACGACGACGGACTTGTTCGATTTTTTGAAACAGGGGATTTTGCAATTTATTTGATGATGATAAATCCATATTAAATTGATTAGAATAATTTATGGTAGAGATATCTAGTAGGTTACAGGCGACAGGTGATAGAGGTAAAAGTCTTTTTATTTAATAACTATAAATATCTTTTACCTTCTGCCTCCTGCCTTCTAAATGGTTTTATCTGCCTGTTTCGTCGTGTCTACCACGGTGTCTATCGCAGTGCAAGATACCGTTGACAGCCCAATTTTCACGTTCAAATTCATCAATGTGAATGGTTATCCACTCTGGTTTGGTATCTAAAGATGTGACTAGGGCGTTAGTAATTGCTTCTACTAGGTGCCGTTTTTTTTCGATGGAGTGACCACGGGCAATTTTAACTGTAACAAAAGGCATAAATTTCTACTCCAATCCTAAAATATTGTCTTGTAGAGTTCGGATTGCTTACTTTTATCTTAGGTTATGAAGTTAGGGTTGCTGTGGGTTTTTCAGTTACTTTTTTTTGCGTAAAGTTGGAGAAGCGTCCGTATTTGTAATAAGCTGCACAAGCACCTTCCGAAGAAACCATGCAAGTACCTATGGGTGTTTCTGGGGTACAAGCTGTACCAAATACTTTACACTCCCAAGGTTTTAAAACTCCTTTAAGAATTTCGCCGCATTTGCAAGCTTTATGATCTGCGATTTTTTGATTAGGTATGGTAAATTTTACTTCAGCGTCAAATTGACTATATTTAGGCTGAATTTTTAAGCCTGAATATGGTAGTTCACCTAAACCACGCCACTCAAAAGTTTCGCGTACAGCAAAAACTTCATTCATGGCTTTAATTGCGATTTGATTCCCGACTTTTTCTACTAGTCGGTTATATTGATTTTCAACTTCGCAACGATTTTCAACTAGTTGTTTTAATACCATCCAAATTGATTGAAAAATATCTAATGGTTCAAAGCCAGAAACTACAATTGGCTTATGATATTGTTGGGCAATAAATTCGTAAGGTTCAGTCCCAATTACCATACTCACATGACCAGGCCCAACAAATCCGTCTAGTTGCAAATCTGGGTTATCTAGTAAGGCTTTAAGGGCGGGAATAACTAATACATGATTGCAAAACATACTAAAGTTATGTATGTTTTCTGTTTCTGCTTGGAGGATGGTAAAAGCAGTGCTGGGGACTGTGGTTTCAAAACCGAGGGCGAAAAAGACTACTTCTTTATCAGGGTTATGTTTAGCGATTTCTAAGCTATCTAAGGGCGAGTACACCATACGGATATCTGCGCCTTTGGCTTTAGCTTGTATGAGGCTGTCTTTAGAACCGGGAACGCGCATGGTGTCGCCAAAGGTTGCCAGAATTACGTTAGGATGTTGGGAGATAGCGATCGCATCATCTAATCTCCCTCTTGGCATTACACACACTGGACAACCAGGCCCGTGTATTAATTCAATATTATTCGGCAATATTTCTTCAATACCATATTTAAAAATAGAATGAGTATGCCCACCGCATACTTCCATAATTTTGATATGTTTATCTAGCTGCTGGCTAATTTTTTCTATCTCTTTGCGTAAAGCTTCAGCCTTCTCCGGTTCCCGAAATTCATCAACGTATTTCATAAAATCTAAAAGATAGTTCTCAATCAAAACTCTGCGTAACTTTGTGTTTACCTCAGCGCCCCTCTGCATTAAACAAATTAACTCATCGCCGCAATTTCTTCTAATAGCTTTAACGTTTCCGCCGCTTCTTCTTCGTTAATTCTATTCATCGCAAAACCAACATGAACTAACACCCAATCACCTAAACAAGCTTCAGGGGGATGTTGTTCATCGACAATACAGGCAATGTTAACTTGACGTTTGACACCAGCAACATTAACAATGGCTAATTTTTTTTGAATGTCGGTTATTTCGACAATTTGTCCAGGAGTTCCTAAGCACATTTGTATTTTCCTTTAGAAGAACGAACCGCAGAGGCGCAGAGTACGCAGAGAAGAAGAGGTTAATAATTTGTAATTAATTTTGCGGCTGTAATGATGGCTTGCCCTAACGATAAACCGCCGTCGTTAGTAGGCACTAAGCTATGAGTTAGTACGTTAATTTTTAATTGTTGTAACTGTTGAGTAACCAACTGAAATAAGATAGTATTTTGAAATACTCCTCCTGTGAGAACTACTTGATGAATTTGATATTCTTGACACAGAAGCTTAACCATGTTGACTACAGCATTAGCCAAACTCTGGTGAAATTTAGCAGCTATGATGGCTTGAGAAATTTGTTGCTGCAAATCACTGAGTAAACCTGACCACATTGGTGCTGAGTCTATACAATAAATATTATCGGAAAAGCTAAAATTAAAGGGATAAATTAGCTTTTCTTCATGATTGTTTAAGATGTTAACATCTACTAGGTTCTCTAAGGCGATCGCAGCTTGTCCTTCATAGCTACACTCTGCTGTACATATACCAATAGCGGCCGCTACTGCGTCAAATAATCGCCCTACTGATGAGGCTGGAGGTGAGTTAATGTTTTGTTCTATAGCTTGATTTAATAATTTTAATGGCTTTTGCTCTAGAAATTTTAATATTGCCAAATCAGGATATTCTTGTTGGCATTTATCCCAAAGATTGGCTGATATTAAGTGGGCGTAAGTATTACGCCAAGGTTGATAAATTGCTTGTTTACCACCAATCATGGCCACTGGTTTAAATGTTGCGAGACGCTGAAATTGATGGTAGTCAGCTAAGATAAATTCTCCGCCCCAAAGTGTCCCATCTTCACCATAACCTAAACCATCAAAAGCAATACCTAAAACGGGTGATGTGTTTAAAGGAATGCTATTTTCTGCCATACAAGCGGCGATGTGGGCGTGATGATGTTGAATGTCATACAGAGGAAGTTGATTTGCAGATGCGAGTTTTTTACCCAGTTTACTAGAGAGATATTCCGGATGTTTATCAATGGCGATCGCGTCTGGTTTATGCTCAAATAAATTCAAGTATAAACTCAGCGTATCTTGATAGGCATTAAACGCCGCCGCGTTTTCTAAATCACCCAAATGTTGTGATAAAATTGCCTCACCATCACGCAACAAACAAAAGGTATTTTTTAACTCACTACCCATTGCTAAAATAAGCGGTATTTTATCAAAGCCTGATGGTAACTTAATTGTTGCTGGTGCGTATCCTCTCGCACGACGAAGTATTTGTAATTTATCACCAACAACCCTTACAACAGAATCATCTACTCGGTTAACAATATCTCGATTATGTAAGAGAAAATAATCAGCAATCTTCCCTAATTTTCCCCGTACTTCATCATTCTCAATACATTGCGGTTCATCAGAAATATTCCCACTTGTTAACACAATTGGTCGATTCATCCGCCGCAAAATTAAATGATGCAAAGGCGTATAAGGTAACATGAATCCCAGGGTATTTTGCCCAGGTGCAACAGATTCTGCTATATTCTGAAAATTACTATTATTAATACCACAATCCTCTTTAATTCTTCTTTCTCCGCGCCCTCTGCGTTCTTGGCGGTTCGTTTCTTCTTTCTTCCCCAACAAAACAATTGGCGCAGCAGAACTAATTAATAACTCCTTCTCTTTACCACTGACCATACAATACTCTTCAATTACTGCCAAATCTCGCGCCATCAACGCAAAAGGCTTATCATAACGTTGCTTACGCTGACGTAGCTTTTGTACAGCAACTTCATTTGTCGCATCACAAGCTAAATGAATACCCCCTAACCCCTTAATTGCAACAATTTCACCCCTTTGCAACAAAGTACAAACTGCATCCACATCATCCATCATCGAGAACATAGAAGCAGTAACAGGTTTACCATCAGCACGTTCTAACCAAGCAGAGGGGCCGCAAACATGGCAAGCTATAGGTTGAGCGTGAAATCTGCGATTTTCGACATCCTGGTATTCCTTGGCACATTCACCACACATCACAAACGCAGACATACTGGTATTGCATCTGTCATAGGGAATAGCGCGAATAATACTCAGACGAGGGCCGCAATGAGTACAGTTAGTAAAAGGGTATCGATAAAACCGACTAAAAGGATCGAAGATTTCTTTTTGACATTGCGGACAAGTCGCCGCATCTGGGGTAATTTCGGTTTTGATTTTGTTGGTGACACTCTGGGAAATCACAAAATCATCAAAGTTATACTCTCTTGTACATGGGGTTCTGATTAACTCTTGAATTTTTGCCAGTGGTGGACATTCTTGCTGTAACCTCGCCACAAACTCAGCTAATGCTTCCTCACTTCCAGAGACGCGAATTAATACACCTTGTCCGTCATTACAAACATCTCCCCGTAACCCACAAGCTTTAGCCAGACGGTAGACAGTCGGACGAAAACCCACCCCTTGAACAGTACCTCTAACTCTAATTTCTTCACTCGCCATAGTTAAACCGCCACAGCAAAATTCGGTTATTTCCAGAATCAGCAATTACCGCCGTATTCCCGCAAATTTTTACCCCATAAGGCCAATTCAAACTATGGCGCGTCGGGAGTCCATAATTGCGGTTTTCACTTTTACTTTGAGAGGTATTTTGCCCAATAATTGCCGAAGCGATCGCACTCTGCAATGATAATATAGACTCCGGCTGCTGCCATCCTAACAAGCGCGAGTTCGCCGTATCCGCCACTAGCAACCATTCCTCAGTCGTCGCCACCCCGTAAGGCATACTTAAACTACTTGCACTTGGCAAATAAATTCCTTGATTCATCTCCACAAAATCAAAGCTATTTTGCCCTAATACCACCGCACAAGGCGCATTATTTTCTGTGGGTATACCTTGCCAAATCATCACTCGATGATTACCCGCATCAGTGACAACTAAATTATCATGCCAAATCGCAATATCATGACACCAACGCATACTCGCCGCCGTTGCAGAAGCGCCGCCATTTTCATTACGAGAAACCATGTCTGGTTGTCCCAGAACTAAATCAGCAGGTTGACCATTTTCTGTAGGAAATTCTCGCCAAATTAATAACCTGCGATTTCCTGTGTCCGCAACAAATAGCTGACCTTGATGATAAAAAACACCATAAGGCCAGTGCATTGTATTTGCCGTTGCTTGCTGAGTACCGCGATTTGGTTCATTATCAACAAAATTCCTTTGTCC
Source organism: Nostoc sp. PCC 7107 (assembly GCF_000316625.1). GTDB lineage: Bacteria > Cyanobacteriota > Cyanobacteriia > Cyanobacteriales > Nostocaceae > Nostoc_B. The sequence continues at coordinate 900,438 of NC_019676.1, forward strand.
TAATACCAAATCTGCGGGAACATTGCTATCTTCTGGGACATTTTGCCAAATCAAAACTCGGTGATTCCAAGCATCAGCAACCACTAAACCTGTACCACAAACACAAATCCCCGTCGGTACACTAACCGTGTTTCTTCCTGGTGTACCTTTAGCATTTTGACCTTCATGAAAAAAGTCTGGTTGTCCAATTATCCAGTCAGCAGGTTGATTATCTTTTGTGGGTAAATTGCGCCATCCTAATAAGCGATGATGTCCCGTATCTGACACCCATAACGACCCCGTTTCGGATACTAAACAAGCACCACGAGGGCCAAACATTGTTATAGAACTTGGTGCTATGGGGATAGCTAATTGTTGCGGTTCAAGAGTGTTACCTAAAATTACCTCAGCACCGTTGGGTGATAAAGGGAAATTTGGCAATTTTTCTATAGAATGACTGCTATTTGGGATAGACATCAACCGCAAATTAACACTGATATTTATTTAAAATCATCAGTTTACATCGGCGTGTATCGGCGATTGCTATTTTGAATAAATAATCAGGTTATTTCTTACCACCCGTATACTGAATTCTATAAATCCGATTATTAGCCTCTTCTGTTACTAACAAACTACCATCAGGTAACACTAATAAACCAACAGGTCGCCCCCAAGTAGTTGGGGTATTGGGATTTAATAAAAATCCTGTGAGAAAATCTTCGTAATTGCCTTGTGGTCTTCCCTTAGTATCAAAGGGGACAAATACTACTTTATAACCAGTCCCGCGATCGCGGTTCCAAGAACCTCGAAACGCCACAAAAGCGCCATTTTTGTATTTTTCAGGGAAACTCTTACCGTCGTAAAATTGCACACCTAGCGCCGCTGAATGGGCTTGAAACAACACATCAGGCGTACGAGTTCGGGTGGCTAAATCTGGGCGTTTACTTTTACCATTCGCTGTTTGACGCGGATCGAGATTATTTGATGTTAAGTAAGTATAAGGCCAGCCATAAAATTCTCCTGACCGAATGCGGGTGAAATAATCAGGAACCAAATCATCACCAATGCCATCCCGTTCATTTACAGTGGTGTACAACTCCTGCGTTACCGGATGAAAATCCAAACCCACAGGATTTCGCAAACCGTAGGCGAAAGTCTGCTGCTGGGAACCATCAATATTCATCACCTGTACAGAAGCCCTTGGTAATGCTTCCTCATCCACATTAGAACGAGAACCCACCGAAACATACAACTTTTTGCCATCTGGCGCAGCTACCACATTTCTTGTCCAATGTTGGTTGTAACCACCGCCAGGAAGATCAGCAATTTTTTTCCCAGTCCCTGATAGTTGCTTTTGACCTTTGCTGTAGGGAAACCGTAAAACTGCATCAGTATTACCCAAAAAGAAATAATTCCCCGCAAAGGCCATTCCAAAAGGAATATTTAAGCCGTTGTCTGCACTAGCGAATGTCTTACTCAAATCAGCCACACCATCGCCATTACTATCTCGCAATAGGCGAATGCGGTTTTCTCTCGTTTCCGTCACCAGCACATCACCACTGGGTGTTAAGGACAACCAACGCGGCGCTTCTAAACCTTCAGCAAAGACATTCACCTGAAATCCTGGTGGTACACGCAGCACCGGATTTTGCGGAATTGATACAACGTCCGGTCGCTTCGATGCACTTTCGGTAGCGAAAGGTGGTGGTAATTTTTGTAAGTTGATGCGAATAGGTTGAGGCGAAAGCGGTTCTGTGCGGATGCTATTTTTCGCCTGTGGAGGATTTTGTGCTACTTCCGTTGTAGCAGTTTCGGAAACAGCGCGAGTTTGGTTACAACCTGCTGTAACGAACAACAAGATGAACCATAAGAAACGCCCAGAGAATTTCATAGCAGTGTGAATTTATACCCGACCTTTGTAATTTATACTAGAGCTTAATTTTTGTCGCCTGTCTCAAGTTTGATTTCTTTAGGTAAAAATAAATTTATCTCTAGATAATTCCGTAAGTTAGGAGAAATATCATTTGCACTGTGGAGGCAATCTAAAAGTAATTTATTAGCATCCCAATACTGCTGTATATCATCTAAATCTTGTTGATTGAACTGCCAATTATGCCCAATTTGTCGAGTAGTAATCATCCAGTTACGTAATGATGATGTCCAAATTTCTCCATTTGCTTGCCACCAATTTTTTAACACATCTCCACCTTGGCTGGGGGAAGGTAGCTGATTTTTTATTTCCTGTAGTGATGTTTGCAAATCTGGTTGAGTTGTTAACAAATGCTTGAGGTCAAGAGCTAAACTCAAAGCCGAAAATCTTGCTAAAAAAATCTCAGCATTTATGCCCAAACTGACAGTTAATCCATGAATCAGAGCTAAGTCTAATGCTAAATCTCCGGCAAGATTACCTGCGAGTCGATTATCCAAAAGTATTGCTAATTCTTGATTACAGGCTAAAGCACATTTTGAAGGTAGAGCAATAGTCATGTAAAAAGCCCGTACACTAGCTACATGATAAAATGTGTTTACGGTGGCTGATTTTTGGGCTAACCAAGTTAAAAAACTATGTAGATTAGAATTTTTTCTAGATAAATTGTCAATTTTATTCTTCATTGATTTTAATAATTTATCAGCAGGTTTTAACATCCCTGCGCTGAGTAAAAAAACCTCTCGCCAATGTTTTTTACTCTGGTGATCTAATAATTCTGTGAGTGTTTGGTGATTGATGTTAGCAACTATTTCTCTAGCGGTGAGATATTGTTGCAAACTTAAATGAGAAAAAGCATAAATTCCTCGCGCTCTTTGGACTAATAATCCATGTTGGGTTTCAATAGCTTTTAACACAGATGTACTTTCTAGTTCTAAAGCGGCAGTATCATTAGAGGTAGGAAGATAGTGAATCAAATAAGTAGTAATCAGTTGACAGAAATTAGCTTCATCTTGAAAGTAATTGTTTTGAGTCAAGGTAATTGCTGCTATATGGCTCAATAATTTAATTTTGTGTAACAACGAAAAGCCAGGATAAATTTCATCTCTTTTAATACCTCTGGCTTCATCCCAACGTGTTAGTAGTAAATCTAAGATTTGTTTATAAATTTCAGATCGATTTGGCGGAAAGTTTTCGGTAAACTGAAATACAAAGCAAATAAAGTTTAATAAAAGTGGTGTATTTGCTAAATCTAGAATTGGTAAATTTTCGCTTAATTCGATCTTCTGCATAAACCGACTGGCTAAGTCTTTGGCAGCGGCTGGGGGTTGTTTGGTAACTGCGAGAAACCATTTTTCGGCAAAATTAGTGATTTGTGGTTTATGGAAATCTGCGATTTCTACTTCAGTAAAGCCATGAAATTGATAATCTTGTGCGCCCAGTCGACAAGTAATAATTATTTTATTTTTGTAAAATTTTGTCGTAAATTGGCGAATTAGATTGCAAATTATTTTGGTATCTGACTGAATCACTTCATCTAAGCCATCTAATAAAATTAAGGCTCGTCCATGAGCAAAGACTGCATTTAATTCTTGTTTATGAATACCCAAATTGACAAAGGATTCATATATATATTGGGATAAACTAATTTGAGTCTGCCTGCAAGTATCTTCAGCAAAGTCTTTCAACTGCACAAAGATAGGTAAATAATCAGGCTGAAACTGACCTAGGTTACAACTATTTGCGATCGCTTGCAAAAATGTAGTTTTGCCAGAACCTGGCTTACCTAGCACCATCAGCTTGCTATATTTGCTGACTGCTTCCATTCCCGAACCTCTAGTTTGAGGCCAGTCAGCCACACCCAAGCAGTTATTTTCTTTCATCCATACCTGGGGAAATTTTTTAATTTCTAGCCATCTACGACTGTTAATTTCTTCTAATATCTCTACATCAACATAAATATCGTTCAGTTGTATCGGTTGAGCAATATCTAATATTTGCACAGTACCGCACTGGGCTTGAATACTTTCTTGATAGACAGACCGTAGTTTCTTGACTACTATCTCAATGTCTAGGGAAAGATTAGCCGGAATATCTAAAAAACCTAATTCATCAGCACTCAATGGTTGAGCGATTTCTGAAATTTCAAGTTCCAGCGCAAAGCAAATATCGTTGAATACATGGCGGTCTATGCACTTCCCAGTAAAAAACTTCCAAATGGCTTGGCGAGTCTCTAAGCCTACCTCAGCTGCTAAATATTCTTGTGTCCAACCTTTCCGTTTAAAGGCTTGTTTTGCTTTTCTGATACCTTCAGCCGATGCTTGGAGCGATCGCTTTGCCATACTCTACCACCATAATCTGTATAAAGTTGCTTATTTGTATACAACTTATACAAGTTATACGCTAACTTCGGCAAAAACCCCAACATCAATTCATACATCGGCTAGACATAATAGTATTCGAGTCAGCCAAATCTACATACCCAACTAGCTTGGGCATTATCCAAACAAGCTAACGCTGTTTGAGCAATGTCCAAGCTTTTATTTAAGTGCTGAGTTATGGAGTGCTGTTAGCGGTAGCGGGGCATTCAGCCAGTACTGAGTAATTATCTGGTGATGTTTCTTGAGTGCTACAGGGAAGTGTCACAGTCACAACAGTTTTGTCTTGGGGCCTACTTTCAATTTTGAGGGTACCGCCGTGTAATTCTACTAATTTTTTAGCGATAATTAAGCCTAAGCCTGAGCCTTGTTGTTCATGGAGTTTGCGTTCAAATTGCCGATAAGCACCTAATTCGGCAATTTGCTCTCGGCTCATACCTCGACCGCGATCGCTAAAAGATAAACTAAAAGTATTATTGGTAGCCCTAGCTGTAATTTTAATCGGTGTACCGCTGGGAGAGAATTTCAAAGCATTATCTAGTAATTCTTCAGCTATTTTCGTAATTTTTTTAGCAGCAATCTTGATATTGCATGGTGATAAGTCTAGCTGGATATCATCTTCTCTGTCAGCATTTTTAGCTTTTTTCATCATCAAATTAGTTAGATCTGGTGTGGGAAATTCCGTTGATTGATTTTGAATTTCTTGGACACGCTGCGGATCTGTGGCAATAATTTCTAGTTCTGCATATAGTAAAAACTTTTGAATTAAATGAAATAAACGCTGACTTGATTGATGGATGAATTCTGCCATTTCTTTGATGGATTCTGCATCTAGCAATGCACTTTCTTCCATAAGAATTTGCGAGAAACCTAAAATGCCATTTAGCGGTGTGCGTAATTCGTGAGGCAATGACAGAGTAATGCTAGTACGCAATTTCTCTAGTTTTTCTTGAGTTTGTTGATAAATTACAGTTTGTTTTTCTAACCGACAGGTAATTGCAGCTAATAATTCTGACCGAGAAAAAGGTTTGACAATATAGTCATCAGCACCTAAATCCATACCTTTACGAAAGTCAGTTTTTTCAGATTTAGCGGTTAAAAAAATGAAGGGAATAATTGCCGTTTTAGGGTTTTGGCGTAATTCTTTGAGGACTTCATAACCATCTAATTCTGGCATCATCACATCACAAATTATCAAGTCAGGAATTTCTGTTTGCGCTAACTGCAAACCAAAGTAACCATTCTCGGCAGTGATGACATTAAAATTTTCGGCATATAGTAAATCTATGAGGTTTTGGCGCACATTTAGATCATCTTCAATCACTAAGATTTTATTCATATACTTGATTAAAGTTCAGTAAATATAAAATTTTAAAAATATCTTCTAAAAAGACTTTATGAATAATATTTGCATTACCAACTCCTGATTTACCAATAGAATTATATATTTATCTTTCTCTGATAAATACAAAAGTTTTATGTAGTAAAAATTCCTATTATAAACTTTGCATAAATTTATATATATAAATGTCTATTACTCCACAAAAAGTTCTCAAATTCTGCTGCTGGTAATGGACGACTAAATAAAAAACCTTGCATAGAATCACAGCGATATTCCCGTAAAAAGTTCAATTCTTCTTCTGTTTCTACGCCTTCAGCTACTACTCGCATATTTAGGTTATGAGCCATTTCAATTAGAGCTTTAGTAATAGCAGATTTCTGATGATCAACAGCTACGTTATGAATAAAATAACGGTCAATTTTTAAAGTATTAATTGGTAAATTTTTGAGATAAATGAGCGAAGAATAACCTGTACCAAAATCATCAATAGCGATTTTTAAACCTAAAGATTTTAATTTATTCATAGTGGCGATCGCACTATTGATATCTTGCATAATTATGCTTTCAGTTAGTTCTATTTCTAAAAATTGTGGTTCGAGTTTATTTATTTTTAAAAAATCATTAATTTTGTTGGGTAAATCTGGCTGATGAAATTCCATCACTGATAAATTTACAGTCATTGTTAAATAAGCAATTCCCACATCATGCCAAATTTTAATTTGTTGGCAAACATTTTGTAATACCCATTGATCAATAAGCACAATTAAACCTGTAGATTCAGCAATGGGGATAAATTCTGAGGGAGTAACTAAACCTAATTCTGGACTTTGCCAACGTAATAAACTTTCAGCTGCAATGATTTGACCAGAAGCAATATCAACTATTGGTTGATAATAAATTTCAAATTCTTGAAATTGTTTTTGCTGAACTACCCGTTGCAAATTCATTTCTAATAACTGAATTTTGGGTGATACAGTTTTAGCTACTGTTATTGGACTAGATAAATATTTTTTTAAAGTAGCCTGCCTTTCTAAGCGATTCATAATTGCACTTAATAATTCCGCCCGTGTAAATGGCTTAGTTAGATAGTCATCTGCACCCATATCCATGCCTTGGCGAAAGTCTGATTTAGCTGATTTAGCTGTCAGAAAAATAAAGGGAATTGTGGCTGTTAATGGGTCTTGTCGTAATGCTGTTAAAACTCCATAACCATCAACTTCTGGCATCATCATGTCGCATAAAATTAAGTCTGGAGATTCGGCAAATGCTAAATCTACACCTGTTCTACCGTTAGCAGCAGCAATGGTCTCAAAATCCTCTGCTTCTAACAAATCTAAAAGGTTTTCCCGCACAGATTCTTCGTCTTCAATTACTAGAATTTTAATCATCATTTCCCTCGATTTCCATTGTGCTATTTAATGGCAGAGTTACGGTAAAGGTAGTGCCAACTCCTAATGAACTGGTGACAGCAATTTTTCCTTTGTGTATATCTATACACTTTTTTACAATTGCCAGTCCTAATCCAGTTCCTAAAATATTTCCCACATTTTTAGCACGATGAAAAGACTCAAACAAATGTGGCAAATCTTCTGGTGGAATACCAATACCTCGGTCTTGAATTTCTAATATCGCTTGTCCATGTTCACAAGCAAGGGTTAATTTAACAGTACTTCCTTCTGGCGAATATTTAATTGCATTCGAGAGTAAATTATGGAGAATATGTCCAAGCAATTTATCATCCATACAGCATGATATGGATGAATATTGACTACTAAAATAAATGCAGCAGCGATTATTTTGATTTAGTTGCGCTTCTTCGATGATGTGAGTACAGTAGGCAACCAAATCAAAAGCAGTGGGTTGGTAGTCAAGTTTTCCCGCTTCGGCTTTACCAATGACTAAAACATCATTCAGCATTTCATTGATGCGTTTCACTGCTGCTTGAATCCGATGCAGGTGGGTAATTTGTTTTTCTTCTGTCCATTTGTAACGATAATGTTCTAGTAATTCTGAAGAAGAAAGAATCGTACTCAGCGGTGTACGAAATTCATGAGAAGTCATGGAAACAAACCGAGATTTTAGTTCATTCAGTTCTTTTTCTTTCTCTAGCGCTATTCTGAGTTCTTGTTCTAATTGCTTACGCTGTGTGATATCTGCTAAGTAACCTACCATTTCCACTGGGTTGCCAGTATCATCTCGGACTAGTGTACCTTGGTCAGATACCCAGCGGTAAGTCCCGTTTTTGTGGAGAAAGCGGTATTCTAAACTGTAATATTCTTGCTGCAATATTTGGCTGAGTTCGGCAAAAACATTAAGTACATCTTCTGGGTGGATATGATGCGCCCAAAAGCTGGTATCCTCGGTAAAATCTTGTGGTTGATAACCAGTGATGGTGCTAATATTTTTACTCACAAAGGTAGCGCCAAAGTCTTCGCCAACTTTACTGGTATAGATAACAGCTGGGCTGGATGAAAGTAAGTATTGCAATCGCTGTTGACTGACGAGTAAGGCAGTTTCTGTTTGTTTACGCTCAGTAATATCGGTTTGAATGCCGATGTAATGAGTGAGTATGCCTTCAGTATCATATACTGGAGAAATATTCAGTTCATTCCACCATAGGCTGCCATTTTTCCGATAGTTTCGCAGAGTTACGGTACAATCTCTGCCTACTTGCATTGCTGTATTCAGTTCTTGTAAACCAGATTGTTCAATGTCTGCGCGTTGGAATAACCGAAAGCTGGTGCCGATAACTTCGGCTGCACTATAGCCTGTCATTTTTTCAAAAGCAGGATTCACATAAATAATTGGGCCGTTGGGAATGCTGGCATCGGCAATGATAATGCCATTACTGCTGGCAGCGATCGCGCGATCGCGTAGTCTTAAACCTTCTTCTGCTTGTCTCCGGGGTGTAATATCAGTATGGATGGCAACTAACCCCATAATTTTACCAGTAGCATCTTTCATAGCGTTAGCACGCAAATAAACTTGTAACATTCGCCCATTGCGGGCTTTCATCGTCACTTCACCACGCCATGAGTTACCATTTTCAATTGCGGCTAATACTCTCTTTAGCTCTGCGTGATACTGGAAGATACTAACTGCTCCCCCAGCCGCCTGATATTCTTCTAAACTGTATCCATATATCTCAGTAAACCCAGAATTAACATAAGTCACTTTACCTGTTCCATCTGTCATGCAAATAGCATCACTGGTACTTTCAATCGCTTTATGAAAGCGAGTTAAGGATTCTTCTGCCAATTTGCGATCAGTAATATCGGTAGACAGACCGCAGACAGCGTAGGTTACGCCTTGGGCATCTTTTAAGGGAAACTTGACAGAAAAGTAGGTGTGTAAACTGTCCTCAAGAGGTACAAATTCCTCAACTTTGATTGGTACCCCATGAGTAATTACCCGATGGTTATTCACAGCAAACCCATCAGCAATCTCTTGCGTCCATAGATCGTAAATGCTTTTACCGATTATTTGCTCTTGGGTTATGTTGAGTAGTTGAGCAATATAACGGTTAATTAAAAGAAATTTGTTATCTGTATCAACTACATAAATCGCCACTGCGGAGTGATCTAAAATTGCCTGTAGTTGCTGTTGAGTTTCTTTGAATACGGTCTCTGCTTGTTTGCGTGCGGTAATATCTCGATTTGTACCACGATAACCAACAAATTTTCCGTCTTGATCAAAGATTGGCACTCCACTGGTTTCCAACAGAACTAAATGCCCATCTTGATGAACTTGAATATTTTCTAAACATTGAAATGGTTGGGGTACTGCCAAAATTGCCGCAAAACTGGGCGATAGGGTTTCATGTAATTCTGGTGGCATGAAATCAAGCGGTGTTTTGCCTAAAACTGCTTCTGGTTCGTAACCTAAAATGGCCCGAATTTTCGGACTGACATAAGTATAAGCACAGTTTTGATCAACTTCCCAGATCAAATCGTAACTAGATTCAACCAAGTTACGGAAGCGTTGTTCACTATGTTTCAAGGCTAGTTCGGCTGTAACGCGATCGTCAATGTCAGTATTTGTGCCGAACCAAGTGTGAATTTCACCTGTTTGATCACGCCAAGGTACGGCACGGACTAAATGCCAGCGATAGGTGCGATCAGTCCCTCTCAGTAAGCGTAACTCACTTTCAAATGGTTGACCTGTAGCTAAAGATGCCTCCCATCCTGCTAAACATTGAGGTAAATCATCGGGATGTAGCCATTGCTGCCATGCTGAACCAAAAATCTGCTCTGGAGTGCAGCTATGATAGTCAAGAGTTTTTTGGTTAATGTATTCGATGTTACCATTTGCCTCCGCTATCCATACTTGTTGAGGAATGGATTCTGCTAAAAAGCGCAAGCGTTCCTCACTTTTTTCTAAATCTGCCTGTACTTGTTGGCGTTCAGTAATATCTGCAACTGTACCCAGGAGACCTACTACATTACCTGCAACATCATGTAGTGGTATTTTACTAATTTCCAACCAACTTTGTTTGCCATTGATTAGCCGCAGGGGTGCAATTAGATGATATTCAGGTTGATTTGTCTCGATAACTCTCGCATCGCAATCTTGGTGAAAGTCTGCTTCTGACTTATGTGCTAGGAAATCATGACCTGTTTTCCCAATAATATCTTCTGGCTTTTCGACACCAACAAATTTAGCAAAGTTACGATTACAACCTAAAACTACAGAATTACGATCTTTCCAGAGAATACCTTGGGGAATAGTATCCATGACTAATTGCAAGATTTTTTGAGATTGCCTTAGTTGTTCTTCGACGATTTGGCGTTCGGCAATTTCTGTTAATAATTGCTGATTTGTTTGCTGTAGGGCTATGGTTCGCTGGGCGACGCGTTGTTCTAATGCTTGGTTGGCCTGCTTAAGTGCTATTTGTGTTTGCTTGAGTTCGGTGATATCTCGCCCTTCGCTAATCAGGAGGACGATTTTGCCTGTTTCGTCCTTGAGGGGTTTGAGGGAAAAATCTATGGTGTGGAATGTTTGGTGAGCGCCCAGAATATCAACTTCGTAACGAATAAATTCTCCTCTAGAGGCGATCGCAATTGCTTGTTTTAATTGATTTTGGATTGCTGGGGAAATCATCCACCATTGGGTTTCCCAGAATAATCTACCGACTACATCTTGTGGTTGCAGTCCACCAAAGTCTAGTAATGTCTGGTTCGCTTCTAGTAAGTTGCCTTCTGGGGTGAGTAAGCCAGAATATTGAAACGTGCCGTTGAAAATTGCGCGGAATCGTCTTTCGCTTTCGTGCATGGCGGCTTCTGCTTGGATGCGTTCAGTCACATCTACATCTATAGCGACGAAGCGATAAATTTGTCCATGATCATTTTTAATCGGCAATATTTTGCTAGAAATCCAGCGAATTGCACCATCAGGGCGCACAATTTGATATCTTTCATCGAAAGATTGACCTGTTAATAAATTTTGAAACGCTGCTACTACGCGATCGCGGTCTGGAGGATGAATTGCCGCAAAATATAATTGGGGATTTTGCATCAGGCGATCGCAACTTCTCCCCCAAATTCTTTCATAAGCTGGGCTAACATAATGCAGTCTCTGTTGATTCCCATCCCAGACATAAAAAACTTGGTGCAGATTTTCGGTCAATTGGCGAAATAATTCTTCGTTCCACTGTAAGGCTGCTTCTGTCAGTTTTCGCTCTGTAATATTGCGGTGTATAGCGACAAAGTGAGTGATATGTTCTTGAGCATTTTTAATTGGTACTAGGTTCATATCTACCCAGTAAGTTGAGCCGTCTTTGCGATAGCTGAGTAACTCTGTTCTAATAGGTAAGCCAGCTTGCACAGCCGCAAACAGTCTTTTCATTTCGACACGACAAGTTTTTTCCCCGTGAGAGAATCGGGGTGTTTGGCCGATGACTTCCTCTAGTGTGTAACCAGTCATCTGAGTAAATGCCTGATTAGCATAGACTATCCGCGGTTCTATTTGACCGTTGGAAATATGGGCTTCGGTGATTAAAATTGAGTCGTTGGCATTTACTACTGCGGACTCTAATAAACGTAGTCTCTCTTTTTCTTGTGAATTTTCATCTGACTGCTCCAATGCTTGACAAATACTTTCTGGAGTAACTGTGCCAATTAGTTGATCTGCTTCATCAAGAATTGGCAAAATATTTAACTTATGCTGACGTAACAGTGATAATACTGCCTTGATATTAAAAAATTCTGATCTTCTCAACATAATTACTGGAGTTTGCATCACTTCAGTAACTTTGGTAGCTTTGCCATCAATACCTGAAGCTAAGAGCTTGAGTATATCTTGTGCGGTCAACCATCCTAATACCTGCGAAACTGATACTACCAAAACAGGGACATCACACTTGGCCATCAGTGAGATTACCTCTGACACTGTTGCTTCCGGCTGAACGGTTAGTGGCGAAAAGTCAATTACGGCCTCTAAGCTTTGTAGCCAGAGATGTTGTTGTCGAGTATACATAGATAATCACGATAGCTATCATCAATCAATAGTTATCTCAACTTATGTTTTACCAGTATGTTCTGGGATCTGGCGGGTAAATTAATAATATTATCCTAATGAAAAATACTGTAAGTATAATGTAAATTTTGTGTGAAGAGTCAAGGGTTAATGGTTATTTTCCCTTGCCTCTATCTCCTAACGTAATTGCGATCGCCTTTCGCCATAGCGTAATAGTCTTTCAATAGTGGCTAGGCGATTTTCCCAAACTTTGACTTGATAAGGGTTATTTGTGGCAGCTTCGCGCATCCAAATGCGAAATTGCGCCTGAAATCGAGTTAAAGAAGCTCTAGCTGTGAGTAATTTCGCCGGAGAAGGGGCAGCCGCTAATTGATTTAAAGCTTTTTCTACCACTTCTATTTGGTTGTTAAAATCAGCAACTTTAATCGCTGGTATCTGCACTAACTCGTTTTGCAGAACATACTGCCATTCTCGCTTTAGCAACCCATAACGCACAACGGCGGTTTGAAAAGGCTGACGTAGGGGAATCGGTTCATCAGCCACAGATGACACTTTACCTTGAGTGTTGGTAAAGATTTTCAGCAAATCGTTGTTAAAATTTTCAGCGGCAAATAGGGCATAACCACTCGCTGGTAAGTCTCGAATTAGTTGTAATTGGTCAAATGCTGCCAAATTCGGTAAAGACAGCAACCGAATTCCTGGGACTAACAAAGTTGAACCCAACTGACTAGAAGCTATCCACGGTTGGGCGAGGCGTTGAAACCGGGCAGTATCTTGAGCATAAGTCATGGGAACAATTACATCTATATCTCCTCGTCTTGCCCAAACTTCCCAATGTTGTTGGAGTTTCTGAATCCGTTCTCGTTCTGGCAGGGGAAATACTGCCACAGACAAAATTAAATCCTCACGCTTTTGCCTCACCATTTGAGAGACTTCGGCAACAAAGCTATCAACTTGTTGGGTACGAAATTCTGTCCACTTTTGCCATAATTCCCCTTGGGTGGGCGAAATCGTCAATGGGTCAACACCAGTCAACTTTTGAAATTGCGCTCTCGCCGCTTGACCATAACCGTAACTTCTGCCAGCAAAGGGATCTTGGAAGGGATAGCGAATGTAATCTAGCTGTAAACCATCTACTTGATATTCGGTGACAATTTCTGCAAATAGCTTCAAGAGATATTGGCGCAGTTCTGGGTTAGCTGGATCAAAAAATGGTTTAGTTTGACCAGGAGGAATGGTATTACCTTTATTGTCGTAGTTTGCCCAATCTGGATGGGCTGCCAGTACTGGCCCTGGATAATCAGGGTGAACATTAATGACTTGGTTGTGGCGCTGATTCCCTGCGGCAAAAGTCCACACCCAGGCGTGTAACTCCATATCTCGTTCATGGGCTAATTTCACCGCCACAGCTAAAGGGTTCCAGCCACGAATTAGGGGGTTTTGCTGGGGTGCAACTTTACTGGGGTAAATTGGATAACTGGCGTTGAGAGTTTCAAAAAAAACTGTGTTAATGCCAGACTGTGCCAAACGGTCAAAAACTTCAGCTAATTTTTTTTCGCCCCCAGCCCGCACAATGGTGCCTCTATCTAACCAAACTGCGCGAATTTCTGCGGGGGCTAATCGACGATTGGTAGGAAAATGTTTCCACAAATTTGTTCTCGTCGCTAACCATTGCTGACGCGCTAGGGCATAGTTTTTATTGGCGATGAGTTGGGGAATGTTTTTGGCAACTAGCCGCGCTTGGGTAATGGCTTGTTCTTTACTTTGACTCGCAAATCCTGGTCTGGTGGAGGCGACGCGGGTTTCTTCTTCTTTGAGAGATTGGGGATTGCTGGTGATGGCTTCATCCAGGTTAGCTGCATGAACTGAGGCAGCTAAATGGGCGCTTTCTATCCGACTAATTAAATTTTCTAATTCTTGTTGGAGGGCGATCGCTTCTTTTTCGTCAATTGGCTGATTGGAATTGGGTTCCACATTCCAGCGCACTGTTTGTTCTAGTTGATCAATGGCTTCTGGGGAGGATGGACGAGGGGTGAGGGGAACTAATGGTGCTTGGGGAATAACAGGGGTGATGGGAGATGGAGAATTCAGGGAAGCCGTAGCAATTGTAGTGGAACACTTGGAGTCCGCCCCGGCTATTTTCTGCTGTCCTGGGGATGGTGCTGTTAAATGATGATTCAGGGCAGCTTTTAACCAAGCGTTATCTAACTCAAAACTAGAGGCAGCATCTGTTCCCCAGCGCCAGCCTAATAAGGTAGACCATTCTGTACTGACGACAGCGGCGGGATTATCTGGGGCATTCCAAACGGCGGTGGCTTGACTAGTTCCGCCTTCGGGAATAATTACGCCACCGCGGACTTGCCCAAATAGTTCGCTTTGGTTAGCCCATCTCTGTGGCTGCGTTTTGGCTGGTTTAAGTTTTTGTGTTTCATCTAAACCAAAGCCCCAATAACTACCGAGGAGTGATCGCAATAACTGCCTGACTCCAGGCGCTGATAAACTGCCAACAGGGCCACTGGCGATGATTTTGCCGCCTTTGCTCACCCATGATTCTAAGGCGATCGCTTGGGCGGGGGTTAATGTCTCAACGTTGGGCAAAAATAAGACGCGGCGATCGCCCCAATCACCACTACTTCTAACTGCTGATAAGGGAATCACACAATAATTCACCCCAATCGCTTGCAAGCGTTTAGTAATTCCTGTCCATTGCTGCCTGTTTTCTGTACTCTGGACTACGCTTAATACAGGTTCTTCACTTGCTGCCCTAACTGCTAAAATATTAAAACTAGTTAAACAATTAACAATTAAAAAGTTAAAACTAAAAATGAAGAATCTGACTTTTTTTGTGACTTTGATTGCAGTTCCCTGATTCTTCACTTTTAACCCTCACTTTTTTATTATTAGATAGTGTTTATTATTTATCATTCAGCATAACAATAAATTACCTCCGAAAAACAACTGATGTTTTTATATTTAAGCTAAGACTTGTTCAGTAATACAGGTAGTAATTAGTTCTTCGACTCCGGCTACTGGTAATATTTTTGTATTTAATTGTCTAGCTAAATCTTCAACTTTGACATCATCTAAAAATACTAATTCGCCATGTTTAAGCATGACATTAGGCAACAAAATTCCTTCACCTAAATCTTTATCTTTGAGGTATAAAAGTAAATCATGACCTGTGAGTAATCCAGTGACACTAATAGTTTGTCCCCAGTAATCACTAGCTAAAGCCATCATATTTACTTCTAACCCCTCAACAGAATTTAGGCTTTGCAATATCGGTTGAAATGCTTTTTCGACGGCGTTACCCACTACCCAAGTAAATTTTCTGGGCGGAGAAATTTTGTTTGGGAGTAATTTTGCCGCGGCGGATGCAAATTGTTTAATAAATAACTGAATCGAACCAACACCGTTATCAATTTGCGGATAGTCTTCGTATTCAGCTTCTGTGGGTAGTTCTTCCCCGGCAATTAAAAACCATTCATCGGCTAACCAGACAACATTTGAGCCGCATTTCTGGCGAAATTGTTTAGCGAGCGATCGCACTTGTAAAATAACTTCTTGGGCTTTTTCTCTAGTTACAGGTATCAGTTCGTCTTCTTGGGGACGAAACCGCGTCAAACCTACCGGCACGACTGCCACCGATGCTACAGCAGGTACATCACCAGTATAAAAAGACGCTAAATCTTTGAGGGTTTGTTCCAGATGTTGCCCATCATTTATCCCAGGACAAACTACAACTTGAGCGTGAATTTGCAATCTTCTTTTTTGAAACCAGCGCAATTGTTCCATTATTTGTCCCGCCCGCTGATTTTTCAACAGACGAATTCTCACATCAGGTTCGGTCGCGTGAACAGACACAAACAAGGGAGACAAGCGCATTTGTTCAATTCGCTGCCATTCCCGTTCCGGTAAGTTGGTTAAGGTTAGGTAAGAACCATACAAAAAGCTCAAACGATAATCATCATCTTTAAAATACAAGCTTGAGCGCTTACCTGGGGGTTGCTGGTCAATAAAGCAAAAGGGACAGCGATTATTACACTGAATTAACGCATCAAATAAGGCAGTTTCAAATTCCAGCCCTAAATCATCGTCATAGTCTTTTTCAATTTCGACGTGATGAGTTTTGCCAGTGGTATCTAAAACTTCTAATTCTAAAAATTCATCTGCACAGAGAAATTGATAATCAATTAAATCGCGGGGATGTGTACCATTAATCGCCACGATCGCATCCCCCACTTCAAAGCCAATCTCAGCGGCGATGGAGTCGGGTAAAACCTTGGTAATTTTGGCAGGATGAAGGTTAGTCATTGGAAGTATGAAGTATGTAGACGCGTAGCGGCTTGCCGCAGGCTAGTATGAAGTGTGAAGTATTATTTTTTCATTCTTCACTCTTCATAATTTATCCTTCATCCTGACCGATTAACTATTTTTCAAAATTCCGGCACTAATCGCACCTAAAATAGCTACGCCAAATGCGAGGCGATACCAAATAAATACCCAAGTGCTTTGGGTTTTGAGGAAACGCAGTAAACCAGCAATAGATATATAAGAAAAAATTGCCGCCGAAATTACTCCAGCGATTAAGGGTAATATTCCTGTACCACTAACTTCGCCCAAAACACTTTTTAACTCCACTAACCCCGCTAGGGTAATGGCGGGAATGCCGAGTAAAAAGGAAAATCTCGCGGCTGTTTCCCGTTGTAATGTCATAAATAACCCGGCTGTCAAGGTGGAACCAGAACGGGATACTCCGGGAATTAAGGCTAAAGATTGTGCTAAACCCATTAATAGCCCATCATTCATGGTCAGTTGTTCAAAGTCTCGTTGTCGCTTGCCAAGTTTTTCGGCTATGCCCAACAATATAGACATGACAATCGAAGCGATCGCTATCGCGCCGATACTTCTAATGGGCGAATTATCATAGTCTGGAATAAATCTTTTGATTAATAAGCCAAAAAAGACAATTGGCAAGGTTCCCAAGGCAATTCCTATAGATAGGCGTAAGTCATAATCAGCATAATCTTTTTGGGCGATCGCTCTAAATGCTCCTTTGGCAATTCGCGTTAAATCTTCCCAAAAGTACCACAGCACAGCTGCAATACTCCCCAGCTGAATTACCGCTGTAAACGCTACGCCAGGATCACCCCAGCCCAAAGCTATCGGCACAACTTTTAAATGGGCTGTACTACTAATAGGTAGGAATTCCGTCATTCCTTGCACAAAGCCTAAAACAATTGCTTGCAAAATATTCATTTGTTGTACCCCACTAACCTCTGGGTTAGGTGGAGTACTCATAACTTTTAGGGGGAATGCGGCCACTGCAAAAATTGCCGATGCGGCACTTATAAGCACGAACCATAGACGTTTTGATAAGGCCATACTTTACCTGCGATCGCTCCGATTACAACCAATTACACAAACATCTTTTTGAGAAGCTTACAGGATACTTATAGCAGGGGACAGGTAAGAGATGAGAGGTAATAGACGACAGGTGACAGGTGACAAGTAATAGCTGATAGAGTGAAAAGCTTTGCGGTGTCTAAGTTTTATCATTTTTATGATGCTCTCAACTATGTTTTGCTGGCAAAAATTTTGTTTGTTGAGATGGGGTTGCAGGGTTTAGGGAAAATATTAACCTCACGCCCCTTTTTCATGATTTATTTCTCTCAGACATTTAAAATTACGCAAAATCTAGGTAAAATAAAAATGCCCTAGGGGGGGATTTTTAGGTATGTTATCTTAAATAAGATAAAGTTTAGTTACAATTATTAAAACTTTGATTAATAATACTTTGTTTACTTACAACGCTTCTACAACAGCTATAGATAAGGACTTGCCCGTAAAGAATGCGGGGAACCTAGGTATAGAAGAATTAGAATCTACACTTTCTGCGTCCCCATCTTTACCATTGTTAATATCGTCCCGACAAACTTGGTTAGTGTTGGTGGCAGCGGTGTTTTTAGTATCAGTCCCAGTATTTATTGAAGCACCACTAGTGCGATCGCTCCCCAGTCTTAGTTTAGCAATGACTGGATTTTGGGTTTGGCTCAGTTTTCGCTTAATGTCACGCCCTGCAACATACCTGTGGGGGGATTTACTCTTAGGCTTTAGCTGGAGTTGGTTAGCAGGGGCAATTTATTGGGGTTGGTTACGTTGGGAACCTGTATGGCATTTACCATTAGAATCTATCGGCTTACCATTTGCTTGCTGGTGTCTGGTGAGAAACTGGTGCAAGGTTGGTAACTGGTTTTATTTAGGCTCCTTGTTCGGCACAGTTTTAACCGATGTATATTTCTATATAGTTGACCTCATGCCTTATTGGCGACAAATTATGCAGGTGGAACCTGACAGCGTGTCACCGATTTTACAAGCTGCTGTTGCTCAAGTCCAAACACCTTGGGGTCAAGCTTGGGCTGTAGCATTGGCATTAATATTATTAGCAGCCGGAATTTTACCTTTACGTAATCAGCAACGCCATTGGTTTGCATTTGGGGGAGCAGTTTTAAGTACTATTTTGGTAGACGGCTTATTTTTGTTAGCAGCCAATTGTGCTTGAAGATTTAGATTTCAACAATTAATTTACAGGTATAGCGGGAGGCAGGAGAAAAAGTCTTACTATTCCTGACATTCAAGCTTTCAAATTGTCTTAACATATCTGAACTACCGCTACATAGCAAAAGTCAAATGCTTGCAGTAAATTGCTTATGGCGTTTGAAGATATCCTAACCTATCTGGCTACCGCTGTATATTAAACATCCAGATATCGAGTGATTTAAAAGATATTTTTTTAGAGAGAAGACGAGATTTTAGTCAGCACAGTTTTCACTGCATCGACAATTACATCTGGTTGATCTAACCAGACAAAATGACTACTTTTATTTGCCTCAACTTGCAGAAAATCTGTTGATAAATCACCTAACTGGATGTGCATTTTATCCCGCAACTTGTTAGCACCTTGTAAAGGGATAAAAATACTCCAAAAAGATGGTTTAAAGAAGGAATTAGCCTTAATGCTAACTAGAGGAAGTTGAGCGAAATCCTTAGCAATACTCACCTGACGCGCACTTTTATCTAGATTGATCATCTCTCGGCTCATTGTTATCCAGTGTTTAGGACGACAAAAAGAACGTTTAACCCAATTAAGAGAATTTTGAGAAAAGTTGCCTAACTCAGGCTTGATTAATTCAAATACTTTACATACTTTCAGTAATCTGATAATCCCCAGTATTGAGCCTGGAATAGAAATCAAAAAGCCAGAAATAAAAAATAGCTTTAAGGCTTGTAATTGGAGGGACATCTGCAACATTCCTGTCTCATGTAATCCATCTGTGAGTACAATTCCTCCAACTTTTTCGGGAAACAGATGGGCATATAGTCTCACATTGTAGCTACCAAAGGAATTGCCTACTAAAATATACGGTGGTTCGATTTCGGCTTTAGTCAGTAGTAAGTCTAATTCCTGGACAATTTGACGACTAGTTCGAGGATATGGGCTGTGATCACTCCATCCATAACCTGCGCGATCGTATATACATACTCGTCCTAATTTGGCTAATTCCTCAATCAGAAAATAGCCTTCTATTCCCCCTAAGCTATGTTCTAGGACAATTGTTGGTCTAGCTTCTCCTAAAACGTAAAGATGTAAGCAATATCCACCAATATCAATCAATTTACCCGGCGGTGGTTGTCTATCTTCCCAGCAGATGGCGATCGCTTGATAAATTGTTGTAGCCACTAGCAGAAGAATTTTGATTGAAATCGACACTCTTAAATCCCGAATTCATGCTACGGCTGATACTAAATGCACAGCCAAGTACAAGTAAAAAAATACACCTGTATTGTAACAGTTATAAAATTGCCAAAGACAAAACTTTGTAACAAAAAGTAAATTGAATCAAACCCAGTAACAGTAAATATTGTGGATATTAATACGCTGTATATTAGTTTCTGATGACTGCTGTGTGTTGATTGAGTTACCAGTTTTTAGTTAACAGTAGCCAGTGCAGTGGTTGGCTGTGCCGACTTGTCGCAACTGGCTTTCAATAGTCAAGAGTCATAACTGTGCCTCAAAGATTATAAACTGTTGACAGCTGTCAGCTTAAAGCCATTATTCAGTTTGATGGAAAGAGGTAAAAAAGTCGTGAAAAAATTGGTGCGTTTATTAACAGTATTTAGTTTGTTGCTTGGTTGCTGGGGATGGCTAGGTACAACTGGAGTAGCCCAAGCTGTTGGTATCAACGGTCTAACGCTACCACAGGTACCTGTTTTAGCCGTGGAGTTACAAAACAAGGCAGATGCTAAACTAGCAACGGAATTTGGTAAAAAAATTGATTTGAACAATACCAACGTCCGGGCTTTTCAAAATTATCCTGGTTTGTATCCTACCCTGGCCAAGAAAATCATCACAAATGCTCCTTACAAAAGTGTAGAGGATGTGCTGAATATTGAAGGATTGAGCGATCGCCAAAAACAACTTCTCCAATCTAATTTCGATAACTTCACTGTGACAGACTTAGAGCCTGCTTTCAATGAAGGAGACGATCGCTTTAACAACGGTATCTACAGATAAGCCCAATTATCGTTAATGTAGAAAATAGTAGTCCACTCCCGATTTTTGGGAGTGGTTCTCTGATTGTAAAGTGCTGAGTCACCCAAGTTTGCTCAACGCAAGTTCTCTCCGCACACAAGTTCTCTCCGCACGCAACTTTTCGCTGAGTTCTGAGTGTTTGAGAAAATATCGTAAAAATTTCCCCTGTCTCTAACTTTGCCTGAAATAGAAATTCCTCGCCAATTTGATGTGATTGTAGTCGGTGCTGGAGCCGCTGGACTATACACAGCACTGTGTTTGCCAGAGTCTTTGCAAGTCGGCTTGATTACTAAAGAAACTGTTACTTTGTCTGCTAGTGATTGGGCGCAAGGCGGGATTGCTGCGGCGATCGCCCCCGAAGATTCGCCACGGTTGCACATTGAAGATACAATTCAAGCTGGTGCTGGTTTGTGCGATCGGCAAGCAGTAGAATTCCTCGCCCAAGAAGCCCCTAGTTGTATTCAATCTTTGGTAAATTTAGGCGTAGCTTTTGACCGTCACGGTCAAGCTTTAGCTTTGACTTTAGAAGCTGCCCATTCTCGTAACCGTGTTCTCCATGCTGCTGACACCACAGGTAGAGAAGTCACAACTACCTTAACAGCGCAAGTATTACATCGCCAAAATATTCAAGTTATTCAGCAAGCTTTGGCTTTGAGTTTGTGGTTAGAACCCCAAACAGGGCGCTGTCAGGGAATTAGTTTATTTTATCAAGGTGAGATTACCTGGGTGAAAGCCAAAGCGGTAGTTTTAGCCACTGGCGGCGGTGGCCAAGTATTTGCCCAAACCACTAACCCAGCAGTGAGTACAGGTGATGGTGTGGCGATCGCTTGGCGGGCTGGGGCGATTCTCCGAGATTTAGAGTTTGTGCAGTTTCACCCCACAGCCTTGACTAAACCAGGGGCTGATCGCTTTTTAATTAGTGAAGCTGTTAGAGGTGAAGGCGCACATCTGGTTGATGATACTGGACGGCGATTTGCTTTTGACTATCACCCAGCCGGGGAACTTGCGCCGAGAGATGTAGTTAGTAGAGCCATTTTTAGCCACCTGCAAAGTACTGCGGTTGATCCGGCGACTGCCCATGTCTGGTTAGATATGCGCCCCATCCCTCCTGAGAAAATTCAGCATCGCTTTCCTAATATTGTTAAGGTTTGTCAGCGTTGGGGAATAGATGTGTTCCATGAGCCAATTCCGGTAGCACCTGCGGCTCATTACTGGATGGGTGGAATTGTGGCAGATTTACAAAATCAGACGAACATTCCTGGTTTATATGCGGTAGGAGAAACCGCTAGTACAGGAGTACACGGGGCAAATCGTCTGGCGAGTAACTCTTTACTGGAATGTATTGTGTTTGGCGCACAGATGGCAAATATTCAGTTGGCAGACATTGAACTGAACTCTGATATTTCCGAGTTACGCTTGCGAGAATTTAGTTTAGATGAAAAGGATTGGCAAACCCAGCAAGCACAGTTAGAAGCATTGCGAGATAAATTACCGCGTTTAGTTTGGCAAAGTGCTGGTATTTGTCGGGAACAATCACGATTGGATGAGGCGATCGCAACTGTTGAATCTTGGCAACAAGACTTTGCTATTTTACCTTTGACTCAATTCTTACTTGCTTTACATGCCAACGAAACTGTCAATTTCAAAATACCAAATATTGAACGCCAATTAAGACTTTGGGCAGAAACTCGCAACTTACTTGATGTGGCTGATTTAATTCTTAGAAGTGCTGGTTTTAGAACAGAAAGCCGGGGCGGACACTACCGCATCGATTATCCTGAGCCCGATCCCCATTGGCAAATTCACACACTTGTACAAGAACGTCACTGGAGTAAATCCGTCCCTTTAACCTAATCGCTGATCTGTAAAATTCTTAGCTGTTTGTCTTGCTATTGCAGCATTAATTAAGTTCGGTTGATGGGTCACTAATTACAGAATGGACTCAATAAAGCACCTATGATCAATTAACGAAAAGCTCACTATACGTGTTGCTTTATTTTAGACTTCGACCTTTTTATCTTAGCGTGTACCACTACCGTGCTGACTGTTGGGAACACCGTAATTGGGTGGAACATATACATCTGTTAATTCCTGAGAATTAACATGATTACCGTCTGAATGAGTCAAACTATTAGCGACTAAATCACTGAGGGTTCCTCTCGCATCAGCAATTTTAGGAATCACTAAACAGGCGCTCACACACAAAATTAAAATACTTGTGATTCTTAAGTTCATAACCATAAAGCTTTTATCCGTTTTTTTATTCTGATTTTATTGAGTACTTTTTTTACATACATCTGATTCGGTCTGGGTTTCTGAAAAAATTAAACTCTAATAAAATTTTTTGTTTCTAATCAAAATTGTTTGAGTAAAACACTTTAGGCAAACAATTGCCTTAACACTTAAGAAATATACCTAAATAGTATTTATAAACATCAGTCTAAAGTTAGAACTCATCACAGCGAAAATCCTAAAAGTTAAATAATTACCTCTAAAATAATAGTCTACGATATGAAATCTTAATAAAAAATTTATATTTGTATGTCAAAATACTTTGTGATGTGTAAAAAATTATACAAAACTACTCAATATTTTAGAGGTAAATTGGCTACATCTCAGTAAATATCAGGAATGTCAACTACAAAAGTTGCTCATAAGGCGATTTCTTTATTAAATCTTAATTTCCAAAAGTAAGTATAATTCAAACTTACTTTAAGTGGTGTTACTCATGTATAAATTTACAGCCCAAATAATAACCGTAGTTAAAATTAAACCTTGTCACTTAATAGTATAATTGTACTATAAAAATACTGGAAAAAAATTTAGCCATTTTGAAGAGTGGCTATAACTGCTGTCTTCCGCTAAAGTGCTTTATTTCGTAATTTTATTGCTGACAGCGTGTTTTAAGCTATTAGAGTAAACAATTGCAGACAAGCCAGATATGAAGGTGTTTTACTTCTGGATTCTGCTGTCTGTATATCTATTGACTAATTAAGTCAACTCATACCGATTTTTACCTAAGTGTTTAGCACGGTACATAGCCGCATCGGCTTGTTGGATTAAAATTTCCGCATCTTGGCTGTTAATGGGATAGATACTGATCCCAATACTGGCAGAAATTTTAGTAGCGTATCCTGATAAAACAATTGGTTCCATGATACTGGCGAGAATTTTTTCTGCGACTCTAGCGGCTATTTGTACATCAGGAATTGCCCGTAGAATTACTGTAAATTCATCACCGCCCAGGCGGGAAACGGTATCACTTCCTCGCAAACAGTTGTTGAGTCTCTGGGCGACGATCACCAGCAAGCGATCGCCCATATCATGCCCTAAAGTATCATTGATTTGTTTAAACCCATCTAAGTCGATAAATAAAAGTCCTAGTAACAAGTCGTTATTTTGCGACCACAGCAACGACTCATAAAATTGTTCTACAAAAAATTTCCGATTAGATAAACCTGTCAGGGGATCATGATAAGCCAGATATCTTAAATGATCTTCTTTGAGTTTTAATTCAGTATTAGAGCGAAATAACTCATCCGCAGTGCGCCGCAGTTCTTCTTCCATTAACTTGCGCTGAGTAATATCTCGAATCACCCCCACTAAAAAAAAATTTCCAGCCGCATCTTTGTGTAGCGATCGCTTAGTCGCAATTAAATGAGTTTGACCAGTTGCATCAGTAAATTCCTCTTCATTTTCTCGCGGTTTTTTCAACGAAAAAACTAAATCATCTTGTTGACGAAAAACATCAGCTTCATGGCGAGGAAAAAATTCATAATATGATTTTTCCAGGAGTAAACTATCAGGATAACCAATGAATTGACAATAAGCTTCATTTAAGACAATCCACTGATGCTTTTCATTTTTGACAAAAATTGGATCAGGAATAGAATTGATGACTTGATGCAGAAACTCTTTAGAACGCTTCAATTCCTCCTGCATATACGCAATATGAAAAATCATCCATATAGATGCGCTACTAAAGGTGAGTATTCCAGGAATTAAGGGAAACCACCAACCAGCTAAGAAAGCTAGATAACTGCTCAAAGACAGTATTAATAAAGATAGTAAAACTCTAGGAATACTTTTACTGAAAGATTTAATCTGCCAAATAATTGCTGAACCCAAATAAGACCACCCCAAAATCCATAAGTACTCCCAGAATTTTGGCCAAACCTTTAATAAAGGTCTTCCTTCAAGGGCAGATGAGATTAACTCACTAATAAAATAAGCTTGCAGTTCAATACCAGCCACAGGTTTGGAGGTACCCAACATTTGACCAGAATAAGGAATAAATGCAAAATCTTGCAAACTGGGAGCAGTTGAACCAATCAAGACAATGCGATCGCGTATCCAACTTATTGGTACTTTGCCATCAAGTACATCACTCATCGATATCTGGCGGAAACTACAGAACTCGCCAGATTTTTTATAACATGATGGTTTAGGAAAGTTAGCTAAAATTTGATATCCTTTATCATCAGTCCTCACATAACCACCATCATTGCCTCGAAATGGGATAAATACAGCCTTACCCAAGCTTAAATAATCAGGGTTTTCAGTAGCTTTTTTCGGTGAAATATTTTCTGCTTGTAAATACCGTAATGCTAACTTCAGGGCGAAACTTTCGTAGTGTTGATTATTCATGTGCAAATACAACAAATTTCGCCGGACTTTGCCATCAATGTCATATAGTAAATTATTAAAACCAACTTGTTGAGGATTCAATTTTAGTGGTGCTAAAACCCGCGTGTTTGTTCTCTCAGTTAATAGTTGAATACCTATTAAATTAGGCATTGAACTATAAACATTAAGCAATTCCTGGTGTCCTGGATTTACTGCTAAG
Organism: Nostoc sp. PCC 7107; assembly: GCF_000316625.1. Lineage (GTDB taxonomy): Bacteria > Cyanobacteriota > Cyanobacteriia > Cyanobacteriales > Nostocaceae > Nostoc_B. Next base: position 925,977 of record NC_019676.1, read on the forward strand.
TCCCGATAAATATCTAAGCCAATGGCACGAGGTTGATAAACTTGTAATTTTTTCAATAACTGAGCAATGACACCATCAGGAATTGGCCAAGAACCCACTCGACGCAAAGAATCTTCATCGATAGCTACAATCGTCATGCGTTCTTCTGGTTGTTCGGTTGGACGTAAGCGAAAGAAATGATCTAACCCTGCTAACTCTAAGGATTGAAACATTCCTACAGAACGCAACAGTATAATGCAGACCGCAACGCTAAAAGCAACAACTAATTGTCTATATTTTCGATCAAGTAACTGTTTCAGGTTCAAATTCAAATTTGAACTGACAAAACTCTTACCTAGCTGCTTACTCATTCCCATTACCTAGTAGGGAGAAATACTTTTAATTGGTACAGTTATAAACTAGTTATAAATAATTCAGTAAATAAACTTAAAATTTACTACAAATGTAGCAAAAAAAACTAATCCGTATAATTATGCTCCAGCAAATAATTTGAAATAGTGTTAACAAAGAAGAATTCATGATGAGTGATGATTAAGCAAAGGTTTAACAGTATTTCCGTATGGATGAGGAACAGGTTCAGTAAAAATATTGACTACTAATAACAAAAGTATATTTTCATTGACCAAAAAGGGACAAATATTTTATTTGGTCAATGAGAGCTAATACCATTTTGGATTTTAGATTTTGGAGGTGTTGACTAGTAAAGTTTTCAGCAATCTATCTGTCACAATCATTTTTCAATTTGGTATCAGAAATCAAAAATTTCAACAATTTTGTTGTAACTTATACTAACGCTGGAAAGCAGATTTGCAAAAAAAATAGGTCAACTGGGAACATTTTGTTACATGAATCCAATTGACCGCCACAGGTGAAATCCAATTTAAAAAACAGTCGTACTGACAGTAATTACTTAAAATACTTAAAGTTGGTCGGGCCTGTATAACCAGTAATCTTGGCTAATTCTGTGAGGTTTTGAACACCACTATAAGTTTGACCATTGATAATCCAAGTGGGGAAAGCTTGGACTTTAGCAGCTTGGCATAATTCTGGTTTACCTTGAGGACTGTCGCCAGCACATTCTATGGGAATGTTATTATCCTTGAGGATCTGGTAAGCTTCTTTGCCAAAGATGAGCTTTTGTTCGTGGCAATGAGGACACCAATAGGCAACATATTCTTTAGCCTCTACCTTCAACAGATGTTTGGCTAAGGCGATTTCTGCTTCACCAGAGGTTGTAGTAATTTCCCAACCAAATTCTGGGTTAGGGGTTTGTGTGGGTGACGGTATAAAACTAATTTTTTCTTGTCCACCAGTTGAGCCAGATATTGTACCTGATTGATTCACACCAGCATAAACACCTAAAGTGCCGAGCAATGTAACCATACCCACAATTAGGGCAATAAATAAAATCTGTCCAATATCTTCCCAGGTGCGGCCAAGAATTGTCAGAACTAACAAACTGAGGGAGAACAAAGCAGATGCTAGACAGTAAGGACACAATGCTTTGATTTGGAAAGCCAGCACATACATTAAATAGCCGCTGAAAACAGACATGGCGATCGCTCCCACCAACAACAGCAACCATGTCCAGTTTTCGATTTGTTGGCGCTGGTTGTTGTCTTCAGATTTCAATACCAAGGGAGCCAAAGCCAAAATCACCATACCGATGTATGCCAAAAATCCAAACAAAGCTAGTGGTTGACCAAAAACTGTACCCCAAGCACTAGAAAGTACATCGTTACAGCCTTTAGTCCCAGCTTGTGCTACACAAGCTGCACTACCTCCGGTTAACTTTTCGATTGTGAGATAGCCTGTGACTAAGGCACCACATCCGGCGATCGCGGCAATTATTGGGCGCGACCATTTATGAATCCAAGGAGTAGAACGGCGGCGAATCATAACTGCGAAGTATGAAGTACAAAGTGTGAAGTCTGAAGTGTGAAGTCTGAAGTGTGAAGTCTGAAGTGTGAAGTACACAAGCCCTTCTGACTCCTTACTTCCTACTGACTATGAATGTAACTTGACTTGTTCTGAAGATTTGCTTGTATTTTTGGAGTTCCAACTGCGACGTGCAGCTTCCACAAATTGACTGACGCGAATGGGATCAATTGGTTGCTCAATCCGACCATGACGTTTTAAGGAACTGGAAACAATGACTCCATCTGCTGCCTGCAACAGTGTGCCAATATTTTCCCAATTGGCTCCACTACCGACAAATACTGGTGTACTGTTGGCTGCACCACAAGCGAGTTCTAAATCTTCCTGATTAGGCGGACTACCTGTAGCCCAACCAGATAAAATTACTGCATCAGCTAAACCTCTTTCGATAGTGTCTTTGACCGCAACAGTGAGATTGGGTGAACTTAAAGGCCGGGCGTGCTTAACTAAAACATCTGCCAAAATTTTGACATCGCAGCCCAATTCTCGACGATAGCGGAGTAATTGATGGGCTTCGCCTTCAATTAATCCTTGATCCGTCGCCATTACTCCTGTCAATACATTCACACGGATAAATTCTGCCCGCACACAACTGGCGATCGCGATCGCACTTTTGGCATCATTCCGCAACACATTTAAGCCCAGCGGCAAGGTTACTAAATTTTGTATCCTTTGCACCACTACAGTCATAGCACTCACAACTGCTGGATCAACCTGGTTTTTCGTAAATGGTGCGTCGAAAAAATTTTCCACAATAATGCCATCAACTCCGCCACTGGCAAGAGCCGTTGCTTCTTGTTCGGCGCGGTCAATCACAGCTTTTAGGCTACCTCCCCAGCGGGGTGAGGTGGGTAATGGCAGTAGATGAACTACGCCAATAATTGGTGTACGAGTTTTAAAGATCTGATATAAGTCCACGTCTTCAAATATTATTCAGGGATTAGGGATTAGGGATGGGGTTTTCGGATTAAAATTCACCTAGCTCCCATTTTCTCGTCTCACGTCCCTAGTTCCTTGATTAGCATTGATATGTTCTCTGGTACTAGTTTCACTACCTCCATCTGTGGATGGAATTTGGCGTAAAACGTTCCATAAGATATGTTAAGATAAAACCTGTCTACAAGAGGAGTTTGCCACTCACAAGACGCAAGGCAGCTTCCCGTAGTTTAGGCATCTTGTCTGAGCATTGGGCAGCATTACTGCTTGATTAGGCGTAGTCGCAAGTGCGATTTCCCTAGGGTAGCGACTTCTCACAACCAGCCTTTTGGGCGGCTTCCCGACGGGTAAATTAGCAACGTATACGCTGCGGTAGTGTAAAATACTAACAACAAGCGATTTGTTAAAAAATATTACAAGTGTCTCAAATATTCAAAGACACTCCTATTTACCCTGGGAAACAGACTAATAGTAGACATAATCATAGCATGACCGCAAATTATCCAGGTCATAAATCCACTCTCCAGTTGTTGATAGTGGCAAAATCTACCTGGGCGTTGTCAGCAACAAAGGTGTGCATAACAAAGAGCGGAGTTACCGTTCTTTGTGTGACCTAGAAGAACAAACCTCAGAAATTAGAGTATGGGTGAAAAGCCAACAATAGCAATATCTCATTTGGGCTGCGAGAAAAATCGAATTGATACAGAACATATGCTAGGGCTGCTGGTAGAAGCAGGTTATGGCGTAGATACAAATGAAGAGTTAGCAGATTACGTTATCGTTAATACTTGTAGTTTTATTGAAGCAGCAAGAGAAGAATCTGTCAGAACTTTAGTAGAATTAGCAGAGGCTAATAAAAAAATCGTTATAACAGGCTGCATGGCGCAGCATTTCCAAGAGCAATTATTGGAAGAGTTGCCAGAAGCAGTAGCAGTGGTGGGTACAGGCGACTATCACAAAATCGTCAATGTCATTGAGCGGGCCGAACAAGGAGAGCGTGTTAAACAAATTAGCGCCGAACCAACTTATATCGCCGATGAAACCACACCGCGTTACCGCACGACCACAGAGGGTGTTGCCTACCTGAGAGTAGCTGAAGGATGCGATTATCGGTGTGCGTTTTGTATTATTCCTTATCTGCGAGGAAATCAGCGATCGCGGACTATTGAATCGATTGTCGCTGAAGCCGAGCAGTTGGCGAACCAAGGTGTAAAAGAAATCATTCTGATTTCCCAGATCACGACCAATTACGGATTGGACATTTACGGCAAGCCCAAACTAGCCGAATTACTCCGAGCCTTGGGCAAAGTGAATCTACCTTGGATTAGAATGCACTATGCCTATCCCACAGGATTGACCCCAGATGTAATTGCGGCAATCCAAGAAACACCGAACGTTTTACCTTACTTGGATTTGCCTTTGCAACATTCTCATCCTGAAATTTTGCGCTCCATGAACCGTCCTTGGCAAGGGCAGGTAAATAATGAAATTATCGAGCGCATCAAAACTGCACTACCAACAGCAGTGTTGCGAACAACATTTATTGTTGGTTTTCCGGGAGAAACGCCAGAGCATTTTGAGCATCTACTAAACTTCGTGCAGCAGCATGAATTTGATCATGTTGGTGTCTTTACCTTTTCACCAGAAGAAGGAACCCCTGCTTATAGTTTGCCCAATCAGTTACCCCAAGAACTGATGGACGAACGGCGGCAAAGACTCATGGAACTTCAGCAACCAATTTCTTGGCGCAAAAATCAACAGGAAATCGGCAAAGTCGTTGATGTCCTGATTGAGCAAGAAAATCCTGAAAGTGGTGAATTAATTGGTCGTTCAGGCAGAAGTTCGCCAGAAGTCGATGGTCAGGTGTATGTTACAGGCGCAGCGAAATTAGGAACCATTGTGCCGGTAGCAATTCGCAGTGCTGATACTTATGACCTCTACGGTCAAGTTGTTGAGAGTTACAAATAGATTTCGATTTCCCAATCTAAAAATCTAAAAATCTAAAAACAAAATCTAGGAGAATTGATGAATCTTTCGTTTCTTGAACTAGGAATTTCCCAAGACCGCGCAGAACTATTAGAAAAAATGGGCTTTACTGCGCCTACTAACATTCAAATTCAAGCCATTCCTCAACTATTGTCAGGCAGAGATGTAGTAGGACAGTCTCAAACAGGAACAGGCAAAACAGCAGCCTTTTCCCTACCAATTTTAGAACGGCTGGATGTCAACCAAAGAGCCGTGCAAGCTATAGTTTTAACACCAACCCGTGAATTAGCGATTCAAGTTCATGATGCTATCAGCCAATTTATTGGCAACAGTAGCTTACGGGCTTTAGCAATTTACGGTGGTCAATCAATTGACCGCCAAATTATGCAACTCAAGCGGGGTGTTCACGTCGTTGTCGGGACTCCTGGACGGGTGATTGACTTGTTAGAACGCGGTTGCTTGAAATTAGATCAAGTGAAGTGGTTTGTGTTGGATGAAGCCGATGAAATGTTGAGCATGGGCTTTATCGATGATGTTGAGAAAATTCTTTCTCAAGCACCTCAAGATCGTCAAACAGCCTTGTTCTCAGCGACAATGCCACCCTCAATTAGAATGTTGGTGAACAAGTTTTTACACTCGCCAGTCACAGTCACCGTTGAACAACCTAAAGCTGCACCCAACAAAATCAATCAAGTAGCTTATTTAATTCCCCGTCACTGGACAAAAGCCAAAGCTTTACAGCCAATTCTGGAAATGGAAGATCCAGAAACAGCCTTAATCTTTGTCCGTACCAGAAGAACGGCGGCAGAATTAACCAACCAACTGCAAGCCGCTGGTCACAGTGTGGACGAATATCACGGTGATTTGTCCCAACAAGCCAGAGAACGGTTATTAACTCGCTTCCGTAATCGCCAAGTGCGCTGGGTAGTAGCTACTGACATTGCTGCACGCGGTTTAGATGTTGACCAACTATCTCACGTAATTAACTACGACTTACCTGATAGCGTAGAAACCTACGTGCATCGGATTGGTCGGACTGGTCGTGCTGGTAAAGAAGGTACAGCAATTACCTTGGTGCAGCCTTTTGAGCGTCGCAAACAACAAATATTTGAGCGCCATAACCGTCAAAGCTGGCAATTACTTTCCATTCCTACACGGGCGCAAATTGAAGCACGACATATCAATAAATTGCAAGAACAAGTAAGAGAAGCTCTGACTGGAGAACGCTTAGCTTCATTCTTGCCCATTGTCAGCGAATTGATTGAACAGTATGATGCTCATGCGATCGCTGCTGCTGCACTGCAACTTGCTTACGATGAAACCCGTCCCGCTTGGTTAAGCTCAGATGTAGAAATTCCCCAAGAGGAACTTCCTGTGGCTAAACCCAAAATTGTCAAGCAACGTCGGGAATTTTCTGGCGACAGAAACCGTTCTTGGAACAAATCAGATTCTAACAACGGTGACGATGACAGACGCTCTACTCCCAAGCCTAAACTGCGGACAGGCGGCCGTCGTGAAGCTCCCGTTTCTGCCAATCAAAAGCTAGGCTCATCTTCAGCTCGAGAATCAGCTTCTTAGTCAAGAATTAATAGTCAATGGTCAATAGTGATTAGTTACTGGCTGTTGATTATTTAACTTTGACTGCTAACAGTTTCTATCAGCTTGTAGGAACATAGATAAAGATGTCTTTTCCATAGTCTTATGTTCACAATTGCAGATTTAGAGCAGCTACAAGCTGAATATTTACAATTTAAGAGTTAATTTAACCAAGGACGAGTAATTTTTTCTAGTTCTTCAATTTCATCCTTATTTAATTGCCAGCCTAAAGCGCCAGTATTTTGTCTCACTTGTTCAGATGTTTTTACCCCAGCGATGGGAATTACATTACCTTGAGCAATTAACCAGTTGAGTGCGACTTGAGCCGGAGTCCGATTGCGTTTTTCTCCTATACTACGTAATAGAGATATCACTGGTGCGATTTTTTGCAAGCCTTCTTTTCCAAATTTTGGATCTATCTTTCTAGCACCACTTAGTGATTCAAGATTTTCAGCAGTATATTTGCCTGTGAGTAATCCTTGAGCTAAAGGACTATAAGCTAAAATTGTTACCCCTAGTTCACGGGCTGTGGCGATAATACCACTACTTTCTACTTGGCGCGTGAGTAGAGAATAACGTACTTGATTGACTGCTAATGGAACTCCTCTAGCTGCTAATATTTGATGTGCTTCTCGCATTTGCGCTGCTGAGTAATTACTGACACCGACTGCGCCAATTCTTCCCCGCTTCACTTCATCGGCTAAGGTGTTCATCAGTGTTTCTTGACTCAAAAAGAAAGCAAACGGCCAATGCACTTGATACAGTTCAATTCTCTGTAGTTGCAAGCGTTTGAGACTTTCTGTTAAAGCATCACTCACAGATTGTCCGGTAAATCGCCAAGGGACAGGGCCAAATTTAGTAGCAACTTGTACAGGTTGTTGTGTCTGTTTGATAAATTGCCCTAAAAACTTTTCTGACAGCCCCATTCCGTAAATTTCGGCGGTGTCAAAAAAGGTAACACCCGCTTCTAAAGCTGCTGTAAAGGCTGCTTGTAGTTGTTCTGGGCCGTAATCGCTGCCATAATTCCAAAAGAGTTTATCACCCCAAGCCCAAGTACCAATACACAGGGGTGGAACCGTCGGGCCGTTTTTGCCTAATGTGATTGTTTCCACGATCGCAATATCTATAGATTTACATTTCTTTACTTTTTTAGTGTAGCGTTGGTCAGTACTATGTGATTTTGGTGTGATCGCGATTTATTATGCCAGTCTTTTCTTTAAATCAGTCTATAACCGTTCATCTGTAGCTAACTACTCTTCAAAATCCAGCGCATCTGCTAAATCTAGAGGTTCTTCTAAATCTGAATCTCTTCCTTCTAATTCCAATGTCAACTGTTGAGATACGGGTTCTAATTTGACATCCCCTTTCTTAGACACATAATCAACAAGCTTAATCCAATCAATACGACCCTTGTTAGTAAAATACTGCATAAATTCAAAAGTCATTTCATTAACCTTTGCATCCAGAGTAGACTTAAAAAGTTCATCCTTTTTCTTTGCCTCTTCTCCGATAGGCACAATCATCTCTTGATAAAGGTTAGGATTTTCTGAGATAAATTCCCAAAACTCTTGCCCTACATATTTAAAATATGTTTTATCAGCATCTACATCTTTTTTCAAAGGATTACTATCTTTGCCATACATACAGCCATTAACAGCAATGATATTATTTGTGACACCTTGTTTAATTAAAAACTGCCTAGCTTTTTTAAAATTATCTTTCATCTTACTAATTTGGTCAGAGTTACCCCAATTAGTACCAGATTTAATTCCTACAATATAATAATTTTCATCCCGCTTAAACTCTAGATCAATACTATTGAGCTTTGACTTAAAACCACCGTACAAAGTTTCAGATATATGTATGGCAAAGCCTTCTAATAAATTACCAAAGATGGTTTCTTCCTGCGAAGAAAGAAATGCAGTAATTATACTATCAACAAAATCTTGGGCGCGTTCAATATTTTTTGCCTTAAATAAATAAGGGTTTTTTCGTTTCAGAACATCTTTGAGCTTTAATTTGCTCAACTTCTCAAATCTTTTGTCATAAAAAGGTGTAAGAACATATTTAATCAAATAATCATGATAAATTTCCGAGTTTGCGCCAGCCACATTTAATTCCTCATAATTTTGATTACTGTTATTTAAAATTTGAGTATGAGAAACTGCGGTTTTAATATTCAGTTCTGCTAATTCACAATATTCTCTTTTAATTTCAATTCCTACATAATTTCTGCCTAGTTCTTTAGCAGCTACACAAGATGTTCCTGAACCTGCAAATGGGTCGAGGACTACATCATCTACATCAGTGAATAGCTTGATAAACCATGAAGGAATAGTTTTCGGAAAAGCTGCACTATGATTTTTATTTCCACATTCAGTTGCTAAATGTAAAACATTTGTTGGATAGGCCATTTTCCGCTCTACCCAATTAGAAATATTTTTACCAAATCCACTCTCTACTTTAGAATTATCACGTCTTTTATCTGTTTCGCTCAAATTCTTGAGACGTGACTTTGCCCAATCTCCCATAGGAACCATGACAGATTCCTGATACATCTTGAATTTCTTTTGCTTGTTAAAGTGTAAACAACGCTCCCAAGAATCTCGAAAACGATTAGACCATTTGCCAGGATAACTATTTTTTTTATGCCATATATATTCTTCAGTCCATAGCCATCCTTGCTGCTGCATTCCTAAAATTAAATTCAATACGTATGGATGTCTTTGCCCATCAACAACTTTCTCTTTAATATTAAGAATGAAGGAACCTTCTGGTTTGAGGACTCTTTTTAGTTCTAAAGCTCTTGCTAGAAACCAATCTGTATATTCATCTGGAGAAATTCCTCCATAGGTTTTTTTCCGACTATCAGCATAGGGAGGCGAGGTGATAATTAAATCAATGCTTGCAGAAGGCAACTTTTGGAGTACCTCTAAACAATCACCTAGAATCAGCTTATTCTTCCAAGTTTGTGGGTGATTCTGCTCTACTAACCCTAAATTCTGAATCAGAATTTCCTCAGTTTCCAAGGTAATATTTAGTGCTGCTTCTGCCATTGCCAAACCTGTTAAAATTAAATCTTGCTTGACCACAATATAGTTAAGTATGCAGCACTCTATACTACCTCAAAAAATGTATAAAAAGATGTTAGTCTTTTCATTAACTCAGCTATTCTTGACGATTAATCGCGTGTTTTATCGAGTTAGCTGTATATGAAGCTCTAAGGCACTGCTACATCGCTATTTTAAGCCGTCAGATTCAGCTACCACATCAAGCCCAGGCGATCGCTTGATTGCAACTACCGCAGTTTACCACCAGTTGAATTTAGCTACTGCCGATAACAAAAAATTTACGTTTGATTGTCATAGCCGGAGTGCGATCGCACTTTTGAATTCTCAACTAAACTCAAAAATATTTGTTTAAGCAACCTTGCTTCAAAACTCCGTTTGCAGTATGGCGTGATTTAATTTTGCTATCAACTACAAAGTTAATATTTGTAATTGGGCTGTACCAAATTTCATGATCTCCTTTACCCTGTCTTATGAAATAACATCCAGCTTTTAGCAAAAGTTTTTTAACTTCAGGAGTAAAGGAAATACTCATTAGCCAGCCACTTTAATTGCTTCACGTCAATGTGTCGTTAATTCTAAATCAATGTAATCTTTCTGGCAAGCTTCTACTTGATTTAACTCACAAAGTTCTGGAATCATCAATTTGAGTTTTTCTGTTAATAATTCAATAGTAGAAGCTTCTGTAATCAATCCAGGCAAATCATCACTACTAGCTACCCACACCTCAGCTTCAGAATCCCAAAAAGCACTTACTCTAATAACAGTGTTCATGCTTTACTTTTTTAGTTATTGCGTATTATGTAAATAATTTTAGTTAAGTTCTTCAGCTTTTCGCAAGTTACTTACAAAGAGAACCTTCAATTCTTTAGAAACATTCGTGTAATCCGGCATTACCATCTAACCTCTGTAGCTTTTGCTCTACAATAAAGTGAAGAATCTAACCGCTTAAACAAGGGATTGATTTATGTCCCACCCAACACTTAGTAACCAAGAAGTCTCTCGACGTGGAAAGGAACTCTACGAAAAAAGTATCCGTGCCACAGTTGAGACACAAGAAAATATTGGCAAAATTATCTCGATTAATGTTGAAACGGGGGATTACGAAATCGGTGATGATTTAGTCGAAACGAGTCTGCGATTAAAATCCAAGCAACCCAATGCAGCACTTTGGGGAGAAAGAATTGGTTATGATGCCGTTTATGCCGTTGGTGGTACATTGCTCAGGATGGCACAGTGATACTCTCTTGGTATAGATTTTTGTGAAGGCGGTACGGTTCTGGTGGATGAAATTCTATAACTTGAAAGCATCTCTATCGCCAAAACTCAAAATTCATCACCCGAAATAGCTGGGTTTTTGGAATATCGAACAGTTTATCTTTAATTAAAGAGAGACTATTTTGATAAACCATCCAAAAAACTAACTATGGCAAGCGGTGAAGTGTTTGATACAGAAACAAAATACCCAGTTGCGCCAAGGGTCAATTTACCGACTATGTTTCGGCTTGGCTTATTTCAAATGGGGCTGAGTATGATGTCGATTTTGACTCTGGGCGTACTCAACAGGGTCATGATTCAAGAAATAGCGATTCCGGCGACGTTGGTGGCGCTGGTGCTGGCTTTACCTGCGTTTGTGTCGCCTTCGCGGATATGGTTTGGTCAGATGTCTGATGCTAAACCGTTATGGGGTTATCACCGGACAGCTTATGTGTGGGTCGGGGCGGCGATATTTGCGATCGCGGCTTTTTTAGCTGTACAAGTAATGTGGCAACTGAATAATGCTGCGAGTGTTTCTGGTGATTGGGTTTGGACAACTCAAACTATCGGCTGGACAGCACTGCTATCTTTAGTTTTTGCTGTGTACGGTTTAGCAATTTGTGCTAGTGGTACGGCTTTCGCGGCTTTATTAGTAGATGTGTCGGAAGAAGATAACCGTTCTAAAGTTGTCGGTGTAGTTTGGTCGATGCTAATGGTGGGAATTATCGTCGGTGCAATCATTAGTTCTAGCTTGCTCAAACAATTAACACCAGAAGCAAGTGTAGAGACATTACAGGCATCGATCAACCAATTATTTATCATTGTCCCAGCTATTGTATTTGGATTGGCGATCGCTGCAACTTTTGGTGTTGAAAAAAAATACTCCCAATATGCCAACCGTTCCACATTGGTAAACCGCGAAGACAGCATTACCCTAGACGCAGCTTGGAAAATCTTAACAGCCAGTCCCCAAACAGGTTTATTTTTCACCTTTTTGGTGGTGATGACATTGTGCTTGTTTATGCAAGACCCAATTTTAGAGCCTTATGCTGGTCAGGTGTTTAAAATGCCTTTGGCGGAAAGCACCAAATTGAATATTTATTATGGTATGGGTTTGCTGGTTGCTTACGCTGTGGCTGGATTTTTGATTGTCCCGCGTTTAGGTAAGCGCAGAAGCGCCCGCTTAGGCTGTATGTTGGTGGCTTTGTGTGCATTATTGCTGGGTATTTCGGGATTTACCGCCAATGCAGCGTTCCTGAAGCTGGCTTTGGTGTTATTTGGTTTAGCGACTGGGTTCTTGACAACGGCCGCAATTAGCTTGATGCTTGATTTGACAGCAGCGGAAGCCGCTGGGACATTTATTGGTGCATGGGGACTAGCACAGTCTATATCTAGGGGTTTAGCAGTTGTTATCGGCGGTACACTCTTGGATATCGGGCGGAGAGTGTTACCCAGTTTGGAACTAGCTTATGGGTTGGTATTTGCTTTAGAAGCCGTGGGAATGGTGCTGTCAATTGGCTTTCTCAACCGCGTCAACATCACAGAATTTCAAACTAGTACCAAACAGGCGATCGCATCTGTCTTAGAAAGCGATCTAGACTAATTAAAATTTGGTGTATGGGTATTAAGGTAAGGCAAAAGGAAAAAGGCAAAAGTAAAAAAACTAATCTTTTACTTTTTACTTTTAACTTTTTCCTTAATTAATTCACTCCTTAATAATCACATGAATGATTTTTGGTTAACGGTTCTCGATTTTGCCCACACTACAACTAGCAGAGTGGGTAAACAACTAATACAAGATTTTGGGCAAGTACAGGCTTTACAAAAAGCTGATGGTACTTTAGTAACACGCGCAGATAAATGGGCAGATCAGGAAATTCGGGATGCGATCGCCTCTAATTTTTCTGGTTATGGTATTCTCAGCGAAGAAGCCGACAAGACATTTCCGGGGACAGAATGGTGTTGGGTCATTGACCCTTTAGATGGGACAACAAATTTTACCCGTGGTATTCCTATCTGGTCGATTTCTCTGGGTTTGCTGTATCAAGGTACGCCTGTATTTGGGTATGTTCACGTACCGCTATTGGGTCAGAGTTTTCACGGTTTTTGGCCAGGTACGTCAGGTTTAGCCACACCCACGGGCGCATTTCTCAACAATCATCCCATCCACACTAGTGTTGATGCTCCCAGCAGTAATCACTTTTTTAACCTTTGTTCTCGCAGTACCTCTGTTATTCAGCCAGGATTTCCCTGCAAAATTCGGATGTTGGGTGTGGCTAGTTATAACTTTCTGACAGTGGCGACTGGGGCGGTGTTAGGAGGAATTGAAGCGACACCGAAAGTTTGGGATATAGCTGGTGCTTGGGTAATTGTGCAAGCGGCTGGTGGGAGTTGGAAGTCTCTCAAATCTGAGCCATTTCCTTTGATATCTGGAGAAGATTATAGCGATAGCTCTTATCCTACCTTAGTTCTTAGTAGTTCAGACTTGGCTCCTGTGTTTGCGCCATTTCTCCAAGATTTGAAAATTTAATGTCTATCAGATAGTTGATATAAAAAGCCTACACCAATCTTTATGGCGTAGGCTTTTATACGCAGTTTAACGAAAAGTTGAACCAACAATGTTTTTAGTGTAAATCGATTTCTACTTATCCTGATTGGATTATAAGTCTGGCGAAACTACTAAGTTACATAACCTTGTACTTGGTATAAATTTTATGTTATCCAATCTGGAGTTAATTCGTGAGTTTGTAGACAAAACTATCCACAACACAGATATTTTGTTATCTAACTCTGCTTTGACCGCGCAAACTGTATATAAAACTAACCAACTTACCGCCAAATCTCAAGGTGTAATTTCTACATCCCAGTTAAATAGCACATTCTCGGAGTTTCTCGTTCAGGCAAATTCCTCTCATTGGGAATCGATCAATCAGGTATTAGTAGAATACAGTTATCTCTTAAAAGGCGAGATAGACAATCGAGGTTTCTATCGATATAAATATTGCCAAGTGCCAAAAGGCTATCAGATGCACTGTACTAAATCTGTTTTGCTATGGCGTGCTTGGTGGAGATATCGCAAGAATGTTTTAAAAGGTGGTATTCCTTTGGATCTTTTGATTCAAAATCGTGATGCTTGGTATCCTATCAGAGATTTAATTATTAGTGATGGATTGCTATATATCAAAACTTTAGGAAGTGAAATCGCCGTTCATTCCGAAGATTTGATCATTTGGTTAAATAAAATAGGCGTTAATTGCCATCAGGATACGGGGGAATTTGCCTAGGCTTGGAGTGATTTCACAAACGCAGAGGGGCGCAGAGTTAAGCGCAGAGTCACGCGGAGTAGAGTAATGTTGTTATACATTCACCTGTTGGTGCAGTATCTACTAGTGGAATAGCGATGAAAGGACTGTGGCTCGAAAACCAACAACTGGAACTACGCACAGATATTCCAGTTCCCAAACCTGAACCAGGGGAAGCTTTGGTGCGTGTTTTACGGGCGGGAATTTGTAATACTGACCTGGAGTTGAAGCGGGGTTACTATCCATATACTGGTATTTTGGGGCATGAGTTTGTTGGTATTGTGGAACAAGGGCCGGAGAACTTAATCAATAAACGGGTAGTAGGCGAAATTAATGCAGCCTGTGGTTATTGTCGTTTTTGTCGCCGAGGACAGCCGACTCACTGCGAAAATCGCACAGTATTGGGTATTGTGAACCGTCACGGGGCTTTTGCAGATTATCTGTGTTTACCCGTAAAAAACTTACATCCTGTACCGGATAATGTGTCTACAGACATTGCAACTTTTACCGAACCACTAGCAGCAGCGTTGGAAATTCAGCAGCAGGTTGTTTTGTGTGCAGATGACCGGGTGTTAGTGGTGGGAGATGGGAAACTTGGTCAACTTGTAGCCCAAACCCTGGCTTTAACTGGCTGCGACTTATTGGCGTTGGGTCGTCATCCCGAAAAACTGGCGAATTTAGCAGCCAGAGGAATTAAAACGGGTTTAATTGATGCAGTTACCGATAAAGCTTTTGATATCTCCGTAGATTGTACTGGTAATCCTGAAGGATTTGCGATCGCTCGTCGCGCTTTACGACCTCGTGGTACGTTAGTGATGAAAAGTACATACGCAGGCAATTTAAGTTTAGATGCTTCGTCTTTGGTTGTGGACGAAATCACCCTTATTGGTTCTCGTTGTGGCCCTTTCCCTGCGGCTTTGGAATTATTAGCAGCAGAAAAAGTAGACGTAAAACCCTTGATTTATGCTCATTATCCCCTCACAGAAGCTATTGCAGCTTTTGAAGAGGCGCAACGTCGGGGCGTTTTAAAAGTATTATTGGACGTTGGGGAAGTATGAAGTATGAAATTTATACTTGATGGATTTCCCTAAAACCCTAAACCCTTAATACAAATAAGGATTTGTCTTAGGTTGGTAGTCCATACAGTTAATTGCATCTTCTGTGTTAGCGAGGGACGGGTGTACAGTACATTTCAGACGGTAGTCGTCGGTGAAAAATTGGCACCCAGGACAGGGGACTTGGTGCATTTGTTTGGCTGTAGCTACGCTATCCCGCGCTGCTGTCCACAGACTCCAGACGACGAGAATAATCAAACTCCATGCACCAATAAAACAAATCGGTACTAAAAATTTTTGAATGCCGTGAATAATAAATATAATTGCTTGTAACACTGCCAGTCCTGATCAAAATAACAGTTAGAAGTTATGTTATCGCAGTGTGAAGGGCTAATTTCTGAGTCTTAGGTAATATTCAAATTGAAAAAAGTGCTGAGTGCTTAACGAAATATAATTAGGACTTACGCAACGCTAATAATGTCATTGCGACCGGAACGAAGTGTAGGGAAGCAATCTCAGCGTCAGGGGAGATTACTTCCCTATCGGTCGTAATGACGGAGTTACGTTATTTTTGCGTAAGTCCTGAGAATCTTTCTTCTTTCTTAGCACTCAGCAATTTTTTAAACTCCTGCATGGCCTAACGCCAAACCAACAACCAACATACCGAGAACAAGAAATGGTTGGGCGCTGGCTTGGTATTTCACATCGTTCTTTAAGGGGTCACGCAGGAAATACATATCCTGGAAGGTGATTTGGGGAATGATTAACAGTACTAGTATGGCCGCGTATAAATTTTCATGGATGCTGACAAGATAAGCAGCCATAAAGCCTTGAAATATGTCAATCATCAATACACAAATCCAGGCGGCGGTAGTAACACCAAACATGACTGGTAGTGATTTTAACCCTAACTGGCGATCGCCTTCGACACTTTTAAAGTCGTTAACAATGGCAATCCCCAACCCTGCCCAGCTGTAAATTAATGTGAGAATCAAAACTTGCCAAGTCAGTTCACCAAATAAAGCATGACCAGCCCACCAAGGTAAGGCGATATAACTTGCACCTAAAGCATAATTCCCCAGCCAGCCGTTTTGCTTCAGTTTCAGGGGAGGGGCAGAGTAAATATAAGAAACCAATGAGCCGAAAATTGCTAGGGCTACAACGGTGGGAAATTCATGACCAGCCCAGACATCTAGGAGGTATGCTAAACCAATTCCTGATACTAATAATACTAAAATTTGGGTCACAACTTGGGGTACAGAAATTGCGCCAGAGGGAATGGGGCGATAGGGTTCATTGATGGCATCAATTTCGCGATCGTAAAAATCATTCATGGTTTGGGTGTAACCAGCCAGCAGCGGCCCAGAAAGTAACATACAAGCTGCGGCTTTCAAGACATTTTCTAGAGTCCAGGTATAGTTACCCGAAGAAGCCGCACCACAAACTACACCCCAAATCAGGGGAATCCAGGTGATGGGCTTCATCAATTGCAGGCGGATTTTCCAAATGGAAGTTTCTCCGGGTGCTGCACCTTTCATCCCTAGTAGCTGGCGAGTTTTGGCGGTGCGTTCGCTCTGGGCGACTATTCCTGCTTCACTAGAATTATCTGTTACTGAGTCTAGTGCCTCAGCAGGGTTGGAATTGGGGGGTATAGGAGTTGATTCAGACATAAGATTATGTATTGGGAATAAAAGATTAGGAATTAATAAAGTCAAAAATCAAAAGGTAAAAGATTAATTTCTTTTTACTTTTGCCTTTTTACTTTTTCGTTACTAGTCCCTAATCTCTACGGTTTAAAAAGAAATAATCAAATAGTTATTTTGGAATTTCGCTCCAGTCACAGGCCTACCAGTTAAAGCTGGCGGGAGGAAGATATTACGGCGTTGGTCGCCTGCTTCTACTGTTACTTCTGGCCCTACTTGGGTGAGTTTTACCTGTTTTTTGTCAAATCCAGGCAAAAATAAGCGTACCTGACGATTATGGACATCAATTTCTATTGGTCTTGGTACTTGGTTTGCTTGCTCGACAAAGTTGGGTAAGGCATCAATTAGCGGTTGCCATTCCCCTGGGGTAACATCAGGGACAACACTTACAGCCAAAGGTGTAAATTCTGTGCCTAAGTTTGCTGTTGTTTGGTCAGAAATCTGCACCACACCACCAACTGTCAGACCAACTTGTTGAGCGCTACCCCACAAATAACGAGCAACTGCGACTTCAATAGGGTCATTGGTTGTTACCAAAAATGCGGCAACTCGGTTGGGGTCAGCTAAAGCAGCCTTCCCCTTATCCAAGAAATCGTTGGCTTGGTTTGTGGGTTGAGCAAAGTTATCTGCTGTCCAGTTGACGTTAAAAAAACTGCTAATCAAAGGTTGAATTAAGGGCGATTCGGTAATTGTCTTGCCTAAATCGGAGTTGACAAATAACTGTCGAAATCGCCGAACATACCAACTGAGAGATTCTGGCAAACCCAACAGCCGCAATGTAAAAGAATCACCCGTGCCATCGTAAATAATTACATCATATTTACCACTGGCATCATATTCGCGGATAGCATTTAAAGCGAGGGCGCTGTCCATTCCTGGTAAGGCTACCAGTTCTTGACCATAAACCTCTTTAAAAATGGGTGTACGCAGGTATTGCGCCTCAAGTTTTTTTAATTCTTCCCAGTTGCGTTCTAGAAGTACAGATGCTGGCAACTGTACTGCTTGCAAATTAGGAGCGATTTGTTGAGGGTCGGCAGAGAGTGTTTGCTCTAAGAGGATAGGTAACACTGGTTCTGCCAGTCCTGCCAATAGTACACGCTTACCTTGGCTTGCAAATAGTTTAGCTGCGGCGATCGCAATTTTGCTACGAGCGATGCCGCTATTGCCTAAAAATGTCAATATTAGGGACATTTTGTGATTTCCAATTACCGCCTGTCTTTTCCACTCCAACTTAGCACTAGGCAAATACTCTTAGCTTCCACCTTGAGTTAGCCTGACTAAACTGGTTTGATTTCGTCCTCAAAAAACCAAGTGGCGCTATTATCTTCAAACTTCACCACTATGCCAACGCCGCTACCATCAGTCATTTTGTAGCCTTCAATCACGCCGACTTTACCTAGTTTTTGAGCAACTAAACTGGGTACGCGATCGCGTAGACGATACACCTTAACTTTTTGTCCGATTTCCATGCTGCCTGATTACAATGCAATAAACCAAGTCTCAGTTTAGCGGAATCTGGGACTCATCTATCGCTTCGCCCCACTCCAAATTAAAATTAAATCAACACGCAATCAGGTATAAAACCATGTTTGTCACAGCGCAACAGCTAGAACAACAAATGCCCGATGCAACTCGGTTGTTAAGTGATGAGCCGGAAATGGAAACTTCGTTACTTTACACATGAAGGAGAGTTAGTACCAACACCAGAAGAGGCGGCGTTAAACTTACAACAACAAGCAGTTGAGGCAAAACAACAAGCAGTTGAGGCACAGCAACAGTTATCTGACACTGAATTAAGATTACAAAACGAACAGGAGCGATCGCAACGGTTGGCAGAATATTTGCGATCGCAAGGAATTGACCCAGATAATTTGAGTTAGACTATCAAGCTGATTTCTTATTTAGAATTTCTAGCCACCGTGAGACTAATTCATCCCATGAGTAGATTTTATCAGTGAGAATTTGAGACCGATCATATATCTGCGCGGCAATTAAAGCTTGATAAATACTACCAGCATCTCCTGGTTGATAGTAAAATACATTTGTTCTTGACGATACAAGATAAGCAGGAGCAACAATTGGTAGTTGACAATAACTATATTGAATAATTTTGAGACTATCAGTAAAACATTCAGCCCCAGGAGTATATGCTAGTGTCTGAAGTGCAATATCTGCATATTTAATATAGGGTATTGTGGACTCAAATGGTAACTCTTGATAAGCAATAATATTATTTCTTTGAGGTAAATTATTCATTGGCCCAATTATATGAAATTGCCAATTTGGCAATAATTGACTAGCTTGTTCTAAAAAGTCGTAATCAAAATGAGCGTTACCGACAAAAACGACGTTAGGTGTATCTGAAACTGGGTAAGGATTGGCATAATCCTGGTTAAATATATCTTTGCGAATGCCATGTAACTCTAATTCTAGATTAAGTAAACCTGCAAATAAACGGTAAATATATTGGCTGGGTACACTGACTAAATCAAACTTGGGGGCGACTCGTTCCTCAGTGTCTAATACAACTGAGTGATTGCGTAAAAGGCGCAAGTCATCGGACACTCTATAGATAAACTGAGCTTGGGGATTAAGTTGTTTACATCGGTCAAATAGTAGTAAAGCTGGTGTACTCTCAAAGATAAATAAGTCAGTCTCTTTTAGTAGAGGTTCTACGGTTCCTAGAGGAAGTTGGCCGTACAAATTAAACAAACCACGGCTAAGATAATTGAGTAAATTAGAGCGCAGATTAGCCGGATGCCAAGGTGTAAACCAGACATAACTCCAGAAATTTTTCCGTATTAGCTGAAGTTGGTTTGCTTCTTGCAATACAGGATAAGCTAGGCGGTAGTCTCTCCGAATTACAGACAACCAACTTAAGGCAGATGTGACAAAAATAACTTCCCAACCCTGATGCCAAAAAGCCTCAGCCAGCCAGTGAAAACCTGCTTTGCGTTTAGAATTCCAATAGTGTCCAGTCACTAAAACTACACGCTTCATAACTTACTGCATATCATCATAAATATTGTCCTCAAACTGCTAAACTAATACAGCTATGGCAATCAAATGAAAGCCGAAGTCAGTACTGTGTTCCCCTCTAGTTACCAATATCTTTTTTTACCTATTGAGTGATTAATATGGTAATAATAAATCAACTCAATGATAGGATAACTCTGTCTTCGCCTGCTGCGCCTAGTGTAGAGTAACTTTGACAGATTAAAAATAATTTTAATCCAGTATTGTGAAAACTTTCACAATAATTTTATAAGATTTATTTTGCTATTATCCATCTTGTGAAATATTGGAAATAATCTGCATTACAGCAGTAAAATTTCCAATTTTATAGGTGTAATGATTATCCATAGAGCCATGTTGGAAAAGCCTTCTGTTTTATTAGCTTTACAAGAAAAGATTAGAACACATACAGCGATCGTTGGTGTTGTGGGGTTAGGATATGTAGGACTCCCGTTTGCTGTCGAAAAAGCCAAAGTTGGTTATCGGGTGTTGGGAATTGAGCAAAATCCCCAAAGGGCTGAAAAAGTCAACATGGCTGACAATTACATCACCGATATTAAAGATGAAGATTTGAAACAAGTTGTGACTAGTGGGAATTTACAAGCAGTTTTGAATTTTGATCGTGTTGCCGAGATGGACGTAATTGTAATTTGCGTTCCCACCCCATTAACAAAAAATTTAACACCAAATTTGAGTTACATAGAAAGTGTGACTCATTCGATTGCCAAACGCTTACGACCAGGACAGTTAGTGACTTTAGAATCTACCACCTATCCAGGCACTACGGATGAGGTGATGCGTCCGGTATTGGAACAAACCAGTGGTTTAAAGCAGGGAGAAGATTTCTTTCTCGCCCATTCACCAGAACGGGTAGACCCTGGTAATCAGCGCTACACAACCAAAAATACTAATAAGGTAGTTGGTGCTTCGGATACTCATTCCCTGGAAGTAGCGACTTTATTCTATCAGCAGACTATTGACCATGTAGTACCAGTCAGTAGCGCTAAGGCAGCGGAATTAGTCAAGGTGTTTGAAAATACCTTTCGGGCTGTGAATATTGCCTTGGTGAATGAGTTGGCGTTATTGTGCGATCGCATCGATTTAAATGTTTGGGAAGTTTTAGACGCTGCCAATACCAAACCTTTCGGCATTATGCCCTTTTATCCTGGACCTGGTGTCGGTGGTCACTGCATCCCCATCGACCCCCATTATTTAGAATGGAAAGCCAAGGAAGTTAATTTTAATACCCACTTTATCGCCTTGGCAGGAGAAATCAATCGCTCCATGCCGTTGTTTGTCAGGGAAAAAGCTCGTAGAGTCTTGAATGATTTGGGTTTAGCCCCAGCGAAATCAAAAATTTTGGTAATCGGTACAGCTTACAAAAAAGACCTCGGTGATTGGCGAGAATCACCATCAATCATGGTAATTAATTATTTACTAGAAGATAAAATGACCGTGGCTTACCATGATCCTTTTGTGCCGGAAATTGAAGTCAAAGGTCAAAATTTCACTAGTTTGCCCTTAACTGATGCGAATATTGCGGCGGCTGACTTGGTAATTATTGCCACCGACCACAGTCAAGTAGATTATGTCAAGTTAGTCGCCAAAGCCAAAGCAGTTTTAGATACCAGAGGAATCACTCGACATCTGGATTGCCTGCACGATAAAGTAACTTTGCTGTAGGGATAGGTGAAGTGGTGACAAATTCAAGGCAAGCACAAGTAATTGTAGTTGGGGCGGGAAACTGGGGTAAAAACTTGGTGCGGAATTTCCACACTTTAGGGGCGTTGGCAGGAGTAGCCGAAGCTCATCCTGGTTTACGAGAAGCGATCGCCACAACTTACCCAGATATTACTACATACAGTGATTTTGCCGCAGCCTTAGCAACGGATGTCCCAGCATTAGTCTTAGCCACACCAGCACCTGGCCATTATGAATTGGCAATGGCAGCTTTACAAGCAGGCAAAGATGTGTTTGTGGAAAAGCCAATGACACTGCGGACAGAGGAAGCTAGACAACTAGCGGAATACGCCGACAAACACGGGCGAATTTTAATGGTAGGACATTTATTGTTATACCAGCCGGCGATCGCTTGGATGCGGAATTATCTCACTAGTGGTCAAGCGGGGAAAGTTATCCACGTCGCCGCCAGAAGATTGAAACTCGGCAAAGTCCGCAGCGAAGAAAATGTCTGGTGGTCATTTGCACCCCATGATGTTTCTGTAGTCTTAGACTTATTGGGCAACCCAAAATTGCAAAGCGTCCAAGCTCAAGGTCATGCTATCTTACAACCCAGTATTGAAGATTCTGTACAAGTTGACCTGCGTTTTGGCAGTGGTCAATCAGCCCAGATTCATTGTTCTTGGTACTGGCCGTTAACAGAACGCAGCACCGTAGTGATTGCCGAAGCGCAGATGTTGGTTTACGATGAAGTCGCTCAAACTGTGACTATCCACCACAAACATATTGACCAAGATTTAAAACACTACGACCAAGGTAGTGAAATTGTGGAAGTAGCCGCATCAGAACCCCTGAAAATCGAGTGTCAACACTTTCTAGATTGTTTGCAAACCCGTCAAACCCCCCGTTCTGATGGGTGGAATGGTGTAGCCGTCGTGGAAATTTTAGAGGAGGCGCAGAAATCCCTACATGGCTAATTATTTTGTACATGAATCCAGTTATGTGGATGAAGGCGCAGACATTGGCGAAGGTACAAAAATTTGGCATTTTTGCCACATCTTCGCCAAAGCGAAAATTGGACGGAACTGCATCTTCGGGCAGAATGTTTTAGTTTCTAATAACGTAGTTGTTGGTGATTATTGCAAAATTCAAAATAACGTCTCGCTGTACGAAGGCGTAATTTTAGAAGACTATGTTTTTTGCGGCCCCAGTATGGTCTTCACCAACGTCAAAACACCGCGTTGTGAATTTCCGCGCAATACCAGTAATGATTACCTAAAAACTTTGGTCAAGCGCGGTAGCAGTATTGGCGCAAATGCCACAATCGTTTGTGGTGTTACCTTACATGAATGTGCTTTTGTCGCCGCCGGCGCAGTGGTGACAAAAGATGTACCAGCTTATGCAATGGTGGCTGGAGTACCCGCAAACATAATTGGGTGGATGAGTGCCTACGGAGATGTGCTACAGTTTGATGCTGATGGCTATGCTGTAGATTCTACAGGCACCAAATATCAACAAGTATCAGAGAAAGAAGTGATAAGGGTTTCATGAGCCAAGATAAAATTCCTGTTCTCGACCTTAAACCGCAATACGAATCTCTCAAAGCTGAAATTCAGGAAGCTATCACACGGGTGTTGGAATCTGGTCAATTTATTATGGGGCCAGATGTCAAATTATTTGAGCAAGAAGCAGCAGAGTATCTGGGCGTGAAACACGCGATCGCGGTAAACTCTGGAACTGATGCTTTAGTTATTGGGTTGAAAGCGTTAGGCATTAATCAAGGTGATGAGGTAATTACTACACCCTTTAGCTTTTTTGCTACAGCTGAATCAATTAGTAACGTAGGCGCAACACCAATATTTGCTGATATTAGTGCCGATAGCTTTAATATTGACCCAGCCGCCATTGTTGAGAAAATTACACCACGCACCACAGCTATCATGCCAGTTCACCTCTATGGTAATCCCGCAGCGATGGCAGCCATTTTAGACATTGCCCAAGCCCACAATCTCAAAGTCATTGAAGACTGCGCCCAGTCTTTCGGCGCACGTTATCATGGCACTTGTGCTGGATGCAATGAGGAGTGTCAAGAAAGTATACGTACCCGCATTACTGGCAAACAAACAGGTACAATCGGCGATGTTGGCGCTTATTCCTTCTTCCCTTCTAAAAACTTAGGTGCTTTCGGTGATGGCGGATTAATCGCTACTGATAATGACCAATTTGCTGAAACTGCCCGGATGTTGCGCGTACATGGGGCCAAGAAGAAGTATCATAATGAAGTTTTAGGTTATAACTCCCGCTTAGATACATTGCAGGCAGCAATTTTACGTGTGAAGTTGCCCCATATTGACCAATGGAATGAAGGCAGACGCAGAGTTGCAAAAACTTACAACGAATTATTGGCTGATGTTGCAGGTGTAATTACACCAAACCTCGCCGATGGTCATGTGTTTCACCAATACACCATTCGGATTTTAGATGGTAAGCGCGATCGCGTGCAGCAAAATTTAGCCGCCCAAGGCATCGGTAGTATGATTTACTATCCCATTCCTCAAGATAAATTGCCTGTATATAAAGGTCAGTATCCCGCAAATCCCGTGAGTGATCTGCTATCTGATGAAGTTCTGAGTCTACCCATCTGGCCAGAATTAGCCGACACTGAAATTAACCGAGTGGTTAAAACAATCAAGGAAGCAATAGTTCTTGATTCATAGCATCCTATTTAGGGTAAACTAACTTTTTGTTGATGAATCTGCCTAGGTGCAAACTGGAGAAAAATCATGGATTTACAAGGCAAGCGGCTTTTAGTGATTGGTGGCGCTGGATTAATTGGATCTCACACAGTTGATCAACTACTAAAAGAAGATGTCGCAGAAATCCGCATTTATGATAATTTCACTCGCGGCAGACAAGAAAACTTAACTGAAGCTTTTAAAGACCCACGAGTTAATGTTTTTCCTTTAGGTGGTGAACTCCTCCACAGAGATATTTTAGATCAGGCGATGAAAGGCATTGATGGAGTTTTTCATTTTGCCGCCCTGTGGTTATTGCATTGTTACGATTATCCCCGTTCTGCTTTTGAAGTTAATATTGGGGGTACCTTTAATGTTTTAGAAGCTTGTATTAATAATGGAGTACAAAAGCTAGTTTATTCTTCCTCGGCTTCTGTGTATGGTGATGCAATTGAAGAGCCAATGAGAGAAGACCATCCATATAACAATACCACTTTCTATGGGGCAACTAAAATAGCAGGCGAACATATATGTCGTTCTCTGTATCATCGCTACAAAGGTACAGAAAAACATTTTGATTATGTGGGACTGCGGTATATGAATGTGTATGGGCCACGCCAAGATTATCAGGGTACTTATATTGCCGTAATTATGAAAATTTTGGACAGACTAGATAAAGGATTACCCCCAGTAGTTTATGGTGATGGCTCACAAGCCTATGATTTTATCTACGTCGGAGATTGTGCTAGAGCTAACGTTTGTGCAATGAAATCAACTGCTACAGATGCTTTTTATAATGTTGGTACTGGTGTGAAAACTACTATTCAAGAATTAGCAGAGTTGATTTTAGAAGTTACCGGTTCTGACTTGAAAATTCAATATGAACCAGGTGGTCAAACCTTTGTAACCAACCGTGTAGGTTGTCCTCAAAAAGCATCTGCGGAAATTGATTTTGCAGCCAAATTACAACTTAAAGAAGGACTAGCGAAACTTATTGAATGGCGCAATAGTCACAAAGAAGAAGTCGCTAGTCGTCGCCGCGCAGTGGGAATAGCTGATTAAATCCTGATCAAATCATTCATAAGGTGAATGTGTATTACATCTAATCTAATTAATAATTAGGTGTAATATACATTGGCTGATGTAATGAGTATTAAATTAGTTCTTCGTCATCTTAAAAACCTATTCATTTTTTTTATTTTAGGTTTACTAGCAGTGTTTCTCTGGCCTAATTACGTCAACTACCAAAAGACAGAAAATTACATTAAAAACTTTCAAATCGCTAAATATGAACGACAAGGTACAGATTTTTATAACCCTAAATATTCACCTTTAAGATTAGGAAAACCATTAGAAAAAATAGATATAACTTATGATTATGATTTTAATCGTCTGTTGAAGGTTGAACAAAAATTAAAAGGTGTCAATCGGAAAAAAGCCCTAAAATATATATTTTTAGAAGTCACCAAAAATGCTCAAACGAATACAGAGAAACACATTACTTTGTTAAAATTTTTGCGTAGAAGTAGTTTGCATAATGCGTATTTACAACCAACTTACCCAGATAAGACACCAGTATTTGATCCGTTAATATTACTGGAATTAGGAGAAATGAGATGTGGTCATGGAGCTAGATTAGCTGTAGATTTGTTTAAAGCGGGTGGATACAAAGCTCGCTTAGTTCAAGCAGGAAACCATGTATTGGCTGAAGTATTTTATGAACAACAGTACCATTACTTTGATACAGATATTTTTACAGATGGAGAAACAGTTATAAAAAATGGCATCATACCTTCATTTGCACAACTCAGCCAAACGCCTTACTCAATAGACTCAGTAGCTGCATATCAAGAGGTATTTTTTAAAAGTTGGATAGATAAGGAGAAGGTAAAAGATGAAATAGAACAGATGCCATATAGATACATATATCCATCTTACTTTTATTTTTACCAAAAAGCTTATGAAGGTACATTACCTTATTACTATAAAAAAACTGCCAATGTAAAACAAGAACAAGATAAATTGTATGGGTGGAATTATTATAAAAGTGTTTTAGATAAAAAAAGAATTCTTCAGGAGAGTCAACCTATTTATTATGCTCCTACGGAAATTATATTTAAAAATATAGAAATTTTCCAGGATGAAAAAATAGACAAAGTAATTCTAGAATGGGAGCCGAGTAAAGACTTTGATAACGATTTACTAGGTTATAAAATTTATATTTCTCAGCATCAAAGAGAATGGTCTTATAACGAATGGAGAAGCGATAAAAAAGTAGAAAAATATTGGAGTAATAGAGGTGGTTGGAAACCAAAAATGTATAAATATCTTGATCAAGAGCCGCATCATGAAATCAATTTACTTAAAACATCAGATACCAAGGTAGAATTATCATTGCCCAAACAAAATACTTATTATGTCTCTGTGATGCCTTATGATGCTCATGGTGAATCTGTAGGTAAGAAAGTTTATCCAATGTCTAATGAAATTAAACTTAAGTTATAAAAATTTTGATTTTCAGTAACAAAATTTACCAAAATTGAATGTGTGGAATTACAGGTATACTCAATCTAGATGGCGATCCAGTATCCCCAGTGATACTCAAAAAAATGACAGATGCGATCGCTCACCGAGGCCCAGATGGTGAAGGACAATATATAGATAATGGTCTTGGTCTTGGTCATCGTCGTCTAGCTATCATAGATTTATCTCCGGCTGGCCATCAACCAATGTCAACAATCGATGGTCAGTTGATTATGACCTACAACGGAGAGATTTATAATTTTAACGAATTACGCATTGAATTAGAATCTTTAGGCTATCAATTTCGTTCCCGCACAGACAGCGAAGTGCTACTTTATGCTTATGCAGAGTGGAGAGAAAAATGCCTGGAACGATTCAATGGTATGTTTGCCTTTGCAATTTGGGACAAGCGGCGAAGAGAATTATTTTTAGCACGCGATCGCTACGGAATTAAACCTTTATATTACACAAACACAGGCACTAAATTTATCTTTGGTTCGGAAGTCAAAGCCATCATTGCACATCCCGATTATCCTCGATCTATAGATTTTGAGGGATTACTGGAATATTTGACATTTCAAAATTTCTTAACTGAAAAAACTTTATTTAAAGATATAAAACTGTTGCCTGCGGGAACATATATGTGTCTATCATTAGACACGCAAAAGTCAGTACAACAACAATATTGGGATTATCATTTTGTTGAGCCAGATAATCCTTTAGATGACAGAGAATATCTAGAAGAATTAGATAGATTATTTCGCCAAGCAATCAATCGCCAACTAATTAGTGATGTCGAATTGGGAGCTTATTTAAGCGGGGGAATAGATAGTGGCTCAATTACTGCGATCGCGGCGCAACAACTTCCCTATATTAAATCTTTTACTTGTGGTTTTGACCTTAATTCCGCTTCTGGTGTTGAAGTGAGTTATGATGAGCGAGAAGCTGCTGAATATATGTCTTATTTATTCAAGACTGAACACTACGAAATGGTCTTGAAAGCTGGTGATATGGAACGAGTAATGCCGCGTTTAGCATGGCATTTGGAAGAACCACGTGTAGGACAGAGTTATCCAAATTTTTATGTAGCCCAATTAGCCAGTAAATTTGTGAAAGTTGTCCTTGCTGGTACTGGCGGAGATGAACTATTTGCAGGTTATCCTTGGCGCTATTACCGTGCAGTTGTCAATGATGATTTTGAGCATTACGTTGATAAATACTATAGTTTTTGGCAACGATTACTATCTCCAGAAGAAATTAAAAATGTTTTTCAACCGATTTGGTCAAAAGTAGAGCATATTTCTACTAAAGATATTTTTAGCAGTGTGTTTAGACAGCATTCGGTTGAGCTAACTCGTCCTGAAGATTATGTTAATCACTCTCTTTACTTTGAAGCTAAAACTTTCTTACATGGGCTTTTAGTTGTGGAAGATAAATTGAGTATGGCGCATTCCTTAGAAACGAGAGTACCATTTCTGGATAACGATTTGGTGGATTTTGCCATGAAAATCCCCACGCGGTTAAAATTGGGCAACCTTACAGAAGTAATCAGATTAAACGAAAATGAACCAGGAAATAAAACTGACAAGTATTTTCAAAAAAATAAAGATGGTAAATTATTGCTCCGCGAAGTCATGAGCAACTATATTCCTAAAGTTTTAACGGAACGAGTCAAACAGGGATTCTCTGCGCCTGATGCTAGTTGGTTTAAGGGAGAAAGTATTGATTATGTGCGGCGCACAATTGAAAATAATCATGCTAAGATTTACAATTTTTTAGATCAATCAGCCGTAAGCCAATTAGTCGATGAGCATTTGCAAGGAAAGGCTAATCGCCGCTTATTAATCTGGTCACTGTTGAATTTAGAAAAATGGTGTAGTCTTTTTTTATAACTTCCTTAGCTCATATTTATTACTTTTTCTACAGAATGTTTACTTTAAAAGATAATTTGCAGCCATTTCGAGAAATAGCCTATCTTTTCCAAAGGCATAGACAGTTAATTTTGGAAATGGCTAAACGTGAAATTACTGATAGATATAAAGGTCAAGTTTTAGGTAATGTTTGGGCAATATTGCACCCTTTAACTTTAATGGGTGTTTATATTTTTATATTTGTTTTTGTGTTTAAAATTAAAATCGGTGCGAATAGAAATTTACCTTTTGACTATACAACCTACATATTATCAGGTCTAATTCCCTGGTTAAGTTTACAGGAAATTTTAGGTAAAGCGAGTACAGTAATTATTAGCCATGCCAATTTAGTTAAACAATTAGTATTTCCAATTGCCATCTTACCAATTAAAAGTGTTATCTCTTCATTAATCAATCAACTTATATTCTTATTAATTTTAATTGTCTATGTCAGTATCGCATTTCAAAAGATTAATCTTACTTTTCTACTATTGCCAATTCTTCTATTCATTCAATCTTTAATGATGATCGGCATAGCTTATATACTATCTGCTATAGGCGTTTATTTCAAAGATATTAAAGATTTTGTCCAAATTTTTACACTAATAGGAGTATACTTACTTCCGATTTTTTATTTGCCAGAGCAAATACCACAAATATTTCAACCTTTACTATATATTAATCCATTTAGCTATATTATTTGGTGCTATCAAGATGCACTTTATTTCGGCAAATTTCAGCATCCTTTTGCATGGATTTTTGCCATAATTATGAGCCATCTTATTTTCTCTCTCGGTTATAAAATATTTTGTAAGTTACAGGTAATGTTTGGAAACTTACTATGATTGAAGATATAATTTCAGTTAAAAATTTATCAATGGCATATCCAGTGTATTCATCTCCTAAAAGTATGTTTCTAGAGATGGTAACTGGCAAGATACGTCACGATCTTTTTTGGGCGCTTCAAGATGTTAGCTTTAAAATTAAAGCTAAACAAAAAGTCGGAATTATTGGGCCAAATGGCTCTGGCAAAAGTACTTTATTAAAAATCATCACAGGTAATTTAAAGCCTACGTCTGGACAAGTAGAAGTTAATGGCAAGATTTCTGCCATGTTAAGTTTAACTTCATTTTTAAACCCAGAAGAAACAGGTTTAGAAAATATCCGCTTTAATTTAATCATGAATGGTTGCCCAAAAGAAGAAATTGAAATAATTACAGAAGAAATTATTGAATTTACAGAATTAGGGCATTTCATTTATGCACCAGTGAAAACTTATAGCTCAGGAATGAATGCTAAACTGGCATTTGCTATTACTACAGCTATCAAACCAGAAATATTAGTTGTTGATGAAATTCTAAGTGTTGGTGATGCTTATTTTATGGGTAAAGCCACCAAGAGAATGATCGATTTATGCGATCAAGGAAAAGGATTAATATTTGTCAGTCATGCTACAAGTGCAGTGCAAATGTTATGTGATACAGTCATTTGGCTAGATAATGGCTCACTGCGAGAGATAGGTGAAGCAGAATATGTACTGAATAAGTATGAAGAGGATTATCGCAAGCGCGAAGATGAAGCCACAAGAATTGGCAATATGGCGAAAAAGCATCAGAGTACATATCTGGTGAGTACGCTAGAGAATCCTGAATCTAATATTTTGATCCTGAGATTAGTTTCTAATCAAGAAAATTGTATTTTTGCAGATACACATTACATTAGGCATATTGAATTATCGAGCGAAAATTTAGAAGATTTAACAGTTCCATTAACACTGCAAAATGTAGAAGATCCAAATGTTAATGTTTGGCTAGATTTACTAGAATCTGAATGGGGAAGGCTTTATTCTAAAGATGGTTATGATTGTAGAATTTTGAGTGCTAAATCTGGTAAAAAAACTGGTGGGTATATATTTATTAAAGTACCGCCACCGAATTTAAAACAAAATAGCTATACTTTCAATTTATTACTGGAAAGTCAATCAATTCTCAATAAAGAAAAAATTGATATTGAATTTATTAATTATAAAATAGGAACTTGGCAGAAGGTAGATACAATTGAACATCAGAATTTAAAAGATGGATGGGAGTCAAGTATGGCTAAATTAGAAATCCCATGCGTCTCTAATGAAGAGTATCAATTGACATTGAATAAAATACAAGCCGAAAGTAAACCTGATATTGAAATCGAAGAAATTAAACTCACTGTTAATGGAGAAGACAAATATACCATCGACGCACACCAAAGTTTTGAAATTACAGTTACCATCTTGGCTAATCGTCTAGTGGCTGTTGCTGATGTGGGAATTAAAATTACTCGTTCTGATGGTGTACATACTTTTTGGCAATCTAGTGGGTTAAAAAATCATAACTTGCATAATATTAGTGGTAAAGTCAAGGTTTGCTTTAAATTTAACGAAAACTATATAGCCGCAGGAGAATACAGTGTTTCTGCTTACTGCGCTAATGGTTGGAATTATGAAAATAATTTTCCTTATAGTGAAGTTTTAGCGCGTAACGTTTCTGGTTTAAAATTTAAAGTCAATAATGAACTTCCCGGAGTTTGTTTTGGTTTAGTTAATATACAAGTACCTGTAGAATATATCACAGAAGATATTTAAATTAATTTTTAACTTTAACTAAACTGTATTTAATAGCATTTAATATGCCTAAATCTATTATCAAAGATCTATTTTATAAATTTGTATCGAAGCTAGTAATAATTGAAGAAACAATAGCAATAGAGAATCAGCAAGCAGAATTACAGCGTGAGCAATTAGAGTTAGAAATTAGTAATAGTAAGTTTATTCCACTGGAAGAGAGTTTTCAAAAAAGCAGATATAACAGCATTGATTATTATCCTTGGAATCATCCTTATTTGACAGCAAATAATATTAGCCGATTTCGTAGTTATTCTGAATCTGTTTGGCAATTTGCATTAGATTATTTGGGGAAACATCCAGAGCCAATAAAATGTGCATTTTTAGATAATATGGCTCAAAATATGCACAAATGGGCTATGTTAGTGCAGAAATATCATTATGAAGTAGCTTTATTTCCCAATATTGCAGATGTGAGTGCGATCGGCGCACCAGAATGGGAAAATTTTGATGGAGAATTCCCAGATTTACTAGATGGGACAAATTTCTTAAATGCTTATCCTGATATTCCTTTAGAAATACCTTGTTACCGGATACCTTTAGAAGGTTCTCAGTTTTATTCAGCTTATCTCAAGTTTTGTGAAGGCGATCGCTCACCTTTACTACATTTATTAAAAGACTCACTTTGTTTGCGTCATGAGCCATTTATGGCTTATCAAGGTGTTTATCCATATTATCAGTTAGCCAAGGCCCTTTCCCAATTTGATGTTGTATACGCCACAAATATTCCTATAGCTGCTTATCTGAGCGGTAAACCATACTGTGTTGCTTCTACTGGTGGAGATTTGCAGTTTTCCACTGGTATGGGAAATGATTTTGGACAAATCATGAATTTAGCTTTTAATGCAGCTAGATTTTTGATGATTTCTAATCCGCATACTTTAGGGCATTGTCGCCGACTTGGCTTAACTAACGGCGTATATCTACCTTATCCAATGGATGATTCTCGCTATTTTCCTGGAGAAGGGCAAGCCAGAAAAGAGTGGGAAGCAAAATATGGTAAAGGTATATACGTACTAACTACATCTAGATTAGATAAAGAAGTTAAAGGACAAGATGAAACCTTTTTCCAAGCATTAATTAATGTTGCTCAACAAAAACCAGAAATTCGGTTTATATTTCTGGCTTGGGGTAATTCTGCGGCAGAATTTAGACAAAAATTGCAATCATCTAGAATGGAGAATCAATTCATCATTCTTAATCCAGTCGGTAAAAAACGTTTAATTGATTACTACCGTTCTTGTGACATTGTATTAGATCAATTTGTTTATGGTTACTATGGTGCAACTGCCTTAGAAGCAGCCGCAATTGGTAAGCCAGTAATTATTAAACTCCGCACAGAGCAATATGAACCCTTGTATTTGGGTGATGTTGCACCTATGGTTAATGTCAGTACACCTGCGGAAATTGCTCAAGCATTGCTTGTTTTAGTAGATAATCCTGAATTACGAGAACAAAAAGGTAGAGAGTTGCGACAATGGCTAGTACGGAATCATGGCGAAGATAAAACAGTACCCTTGATGCAGGCTTTATTGCGGTTAACAGCAGATCAAGTTGCACTCCCACAGGATTTAATTAACCCATTGTGGGATGATGTAAGTGCAGAAGAAAATGCTTATCACATTGCTTGTAAGCAATCAATTAGTAATTAGATGAATGATTACCCACTCTAAGCCTTGGATTACAGAGGCTGATCAACAAGCTGTTGCAACTGTACTAACAAGTGGGATGATTGCTCAAGGCCAGTTAGTTCATCAGTTAGAAACAAAAGTGGCTGATTACTTGGGTGTAGCAGGTGGAGTTGCAGTTGCTAGTGGTTCATCTGCTTTGGTATTAGCTTTAACAGCATTAGGCATAAACGGTGATGATGAAGTAATTTTACCTACCTACGTTTGCAAAAGCGTCATGGAGTCGGTAATTAGTGTAGGTGCTAAACCAGTTCTGTGTGATATTGGCAATGATGGGAATATGACACAGGAGACTATTGCTGCTCAAGTAACATCTAAAACAGCAGCAATTATTGTTGTGCATATCTTTGGTATTGCGGCTAATACTCAGGCCTTGAAATGTTTTGATATACCCATTATTGAAGATTGCTGTCAGGCTTTTGGCAGTAGTATTAATGGTGCTAAAGTCGGAAGTATTGGCACTATTGGCATATTTTCTTTTCATGCTACCAAGTGCTTAACTACAGGGGAAGGAGGGATGGCAGTATCAAATAGTAGTAACCTGTTAGAAAAGATGCGATCGCTGCGTGATGGAGATAGCTTTTCTATAAGAAGAAGAATAGCCGCACCTCTCACAGATTTACAAGCAGCTTTAGGTTTAAGCCAACTTTCCCGATATTCACATTTCTTACAACGACGACAAGAAATTGCTAATTACTATTTGCACCATCTCCAGAATTGCTCACTACAACTTCCAGCAGCTATCAACCAGATAAGCATTTTTTTTAGATTTACTGTCAGAGTTAACGGTAATTTTGAGACTTATCAACAGCAATTTCATCAACATAACATTCAAGTGAGACGTGGTGTAGATAATTTACTACACCGCTTTTTGGGTTTAGAACCACATCAATTCCTAACGGCCGAAAGATTATTTGCCGAAACAGTTTCGTTGCCTATATATCCTGCCTTATCTAACTCAGAAGTTCAACAAGTAGTATTAGCTTGTCATATAATATGGTCAACAAACTATGAGTATTGAAGTTGAACTGTTAACACCAAATAAGGAAGACACTTACGAAGATTTGTTGCATTCTTGTCCTTCTTCTCTTCTTTATAGCTCGATAAAATATAGAAATTTTTTGCAGCGAATTTTAGTTAATAGTCAGGATTATTATCTTTTAGCCTACGATTCTGGATGTTTAGTTGGTGCATTACCGTCATTCATCAAACGCAACTCTACCTATGGAAATGTACTCAACTCTCTACCTTTTTATGGAAGTAATGGGGGCATAATTATTTCACCCCAAGCAGCCCATCCAGAAAAAGTTAAACAAGCACTTATTGAGTCTTTTTACAATTTAGCGGTTCAAGAGTCTGTCGTAGTTTCGACATTAATTTCTAATCCTTTAGCATCTGATATGGATTTTTATGAATCTCATTCATTATATACATTACGCGATGAACGCATTGGACAATTAGTTAATTTACCTACAGATATTAGCAACCAGGAAAAAATTACTGACTCTCTCATGAACTTGTTTCATCAAAAAACACGTAACTGTGTGAGAAAAGCACAGAAAAGTGAAATCACCATATATCATTCTGATTCATTGGTAACTTTACAAGCTTTAGTTGATTTACATGAGGAGAATATTTCAGCGATTGGGGGAATGCCTAAGCCTTTTTCTATTTTTACGGCGATTCGAGATACATTTGTTTATAACAAAGATTACCGCATATATTTAGCAGAAAAAGATGGGCAAATTATTGCAGGCTTATTAGTATTTTTCTACAATCGCACAGTTGAGTATTATACACCAGCCACTT
Organism: Nostoc sp. PCC 7107; assembly: GCF_000316625.1. Classification (GTDB taxonomy): domain Bacteria; phylum Cyanobacteriota; class Cyanobacteriia; order Cyanobacteriales; family Nostocaceae; genus Nostoc_B. The sequence goes on from NC_019676.1 coordinate 960,837, forward strand.
TAGCCAGCTATCGTATTTATCAGCCGATGAGTCTGATTATATATGAAGCGATGTTAGAAACAGCAAAACGTGGTTGTCTTTACTGGAATTGGGGTGGGACATGGTTAACGCAAACGGGAGTATATAATTTTAAATCGCGTTGGGGTACACAAGATAAAAAATACTTTTATTACATCAAAGAGTATGATAATTCCAACTATTTGCGGCAACTGACAAGTAAACAAATATTGGCGGAATATCCATATTTCTATGTTTTACCATTTCACTTATTAAAAAAATAAAATATGAATAATAATTATAAAGAGAAATCTTCTTTTGATACAGAAGAAAGATTAACTGCTTTTAAAAAAAATCAATTTGAAGAAGAAATTCTGCAAAATTTGAATCAACTGCTGATACCTCTACAAAATAAGTTTGAAAATCAGGCAGTAGTGCAAGTAAATGAGCCAATTGTTTTAATTTTAGGAACCCAAAGGTCGGGTTCTACTCTACTTAGTCAGATATTAGCGTCGCGCTTAGATATTGGATATCCATCAAATTTAATGGCGCGATTTTATGAAACACCTGCTGTGGGTGCGTTTATGCAAAAAATATTAATAGGCGATCGCTTTCAGAAATGCCGACAATATAAAAGTCAGCATGGAGTCACTAAACGTATAGAAGAACCCCATGAATTTGGTTATTTTTGGTCGCGCCATCTGGGAGTTTGTGATGATGTTCATGAGCCAGATGAGCAAGATTTACAAAAAGTAAATCTGGAAAAATTGACTGAGGAATTAAATGCAATTGCCAATGTATTTGCACAGCCTGTTATATTTAAATGCCTATTATGTGATTTTTTTATTCCCATATTAAATCAAATTCCCAACGTCTTTTTCATCGATTTACAACGAAATTTAGTTGATGTTGCAGAATCTGTTTGGCGTGTACGTAAAGAAAGATTAGGTTCAGTGGATAAATGGTGGTCTTTTAGAACCAGAAATTACTCACTTTTGAAAGAATTACCGCCTGAAGAACAAATCGCAGGACAGTTGTTAGCAATTCGTCATGTTATTACCAGAGATTTAGCACAAGTCAGCAATGAACGAAAAATGGTGATTAGCTATGAAGAGTTAGTTCAAGCACCAGAAGTCATAATTGACAGTTTCGTCAAAAAAATGGCGCACATCGGCTGTGATATCCCAAAAGTTGGTCATCCAGTAGCTAATTTATCGGCTCCACAAAGGATTGGTGAGGAAAATCCAGTTAGATTAAAACTTAGACAAGCTTTAGAAGATGCAGCCATACAATAATTTTTTTGGTAATTCAGATTGACAAACCAGCACTTGTCACTATAATTTTATCTCTGACTGCATTGACTGGAGGTTGTATAAAACTGAAACAGCATGGTGTGACAGTTTGGTTTACAGGTCTGAGTGGAGCAGGTAAAACGACAATTAGCTCCCAAGTCGAACTAGAGTTGCGATCGCAAGGCTACAAGGTCGAATTACTAGACGGAGATTTAGTCCGACAGCACCTCAGCAAAGGTCTAGGGTTTAGCAAAGCTGACCGCGATGAAAATATTCGCCGCATTGGTTTTATTGCTAACCTGTTAACTCGCAATGAAGTAATTGTCTTGGTTTCAGTAATTTCGCCATATCGTCAAGTCCGGGAAGAAGTTAGACAGCATATCGGGTCTTTCGTTGAGGTATTTGTCAATGCGCCTCTAGAAGTTTGCGAAATGCGAGATGTTAAGGGTTTGTACAAAAAAGCACGTTCTGGAGAACTCAAAAACTTCACTGGTATTGATGACCCTTATGAACAACCACTCAATCCAGAAGTGGAATGTCGCACAGACCAAGAGAATTTAACAGATAGTGTGACTAAAGTATTGGAATATTTAGTAGTACAAAACTATTGCGATCGCCTAATTTTAGAAAAATTTATTGGTAAATAAATGCAGATCACTTCCCCAGCCTTCGACGAGCAAGAAATCCTTATGGTCAAGCAATGCTTAGACTCAGGATGGGTGACTCAAGGGCCAATTACGCGCCAATTTGAAGAGTTATTTCAGCAGCGCCACCAAGTAAAATATGCTTTAGCCACAACCTCCTGTACAGCTGCTTTACATCTGGCGGCGATGGCTTTGCAATTACAGCCAGGAGATGAAGTTATTGTACCAGCATTTACCTGGGTGACATCTGCTCATTGTGCTGAATACGTAGGTGCTAAGGTAGTCTTTGCTGATGTAGAAATCGATACATTTAACATTGACCCTGTAGCTTTGGAAGCAGCTATCACTCCAAAAACTAAAGCTGTAGTTGTAGTGCATCTATTTGGACTAGCTGCACGAATGCAAGAAATTTTAGCGATCGCCCAGAAGTATAATATTGCCATCATTGAAGATGCTGCGTGTGCAGTTGGTACTACATATAATGGTCAGCCAGTTGGTGGACTTGGTGATATTGGTTGTTTTTCATTTCATCCGCGCAAAGTCATTACCACAGGTGAAGGCGGAATGGTCACAACTAATAATGCAGAGTTAGCAGAAAGGCTGAAAGTTTTACGGAATCACGGTGCTTCGCCCAATCCTGATATTGAGGCGACCAAACCATACTATATGGGGCGATTTGATCACTTGGGCTTTAATCTTCGTTTTAGCGATATCCAAGCTGCGATCGGTCTAGCACAAATGGCAAAGCTTAATCAACTTTTATTAGATCGCATCAGTTGCGCTAAACAATACAATGTGCTTTTAGAAAGCATAGCCGACATTGCCACACCTAGCACACCTCCTATGTCTGGACACAGTTACCAATCTTATGTAATACGTATCCTTGAAGGTGGTGCAAATCGGCGGAACATCATTATGGAAGCACTAGCAGAAGACGGTATTCAAACTAGACCAGGAACCCACGCTGTCCACCGTCTTGGGTATTACCAAAATAAGTACAATCTCAAAGCTGAACAATATCCCAACGCTGCTAATGCAGAAGATTTATCAATTACTTTGCCAATCTTTCCAGGAATGACCGACAGTGATCAACAGCTAGTAGTGAATTCCTTGAAATCAGGTCTTGGAAGACACTCTGCAATGTGATTGTAAGTTTTGCATAAATAGAGGCTAACTTATCAACAAATTGATTTATATCTAAAAAGGTGTGTTTTTTAATAAAATTAATTGAATTAAATAAGTATTATGACTGACATAGAATTAAATAATTCTTTTCAATGGATTAAAGAATTTCAACAAAAACATGGACGTAAACCAAGTATTCTACACATAGGTAACATTGCCAATAATGCTTATAATAACGCCAAACTTTTAAATAAAATAGGATTTGATTGTGATGTTATATGTTATGACTACTACCACATTATGGGTTGCCCAGAATGGGAAGACGCAGATTTTGAAGGAGAAATAAAAGACCAGTTTTTTCCTGATTGGAATGCAGTAACTTTACAAGAATTTCAACGCCCTAAATGGTTTGCTCAAGGCTATATAATGTATTGCTTGTTTTATTTAACAGCAAAACGTCAAAATAAAGCACTATTAGCATGGTTTTGGTGGCAGATATTAGAAATTGGCAGATTTTATCGCTGTTCAATGAATGGGCTTTTATATGCGATTATTTCTCCAATTATAAAATTATTAAAACTTGCAAAGCAGATTATCTTTATTAAAAATCACATTCTCAGCTTGATTAATCAAAAATTTCATAGCCTCTTATCCAGAAAACCTGTTAAGAAAATACTTGAGTTTTTCAAAAAAAATATTAAGTTAGCTCAACAAAAAAATAATTTCAATAAAGTTTCTGAAATTAGCAAATTTGATGAAAGAGTTCAGGAAATAATTGAAATATTTAAACATAAGTTTCCTGAGCGTCAAGACCAATTAGTTTCTGAAGATTTAGCAGGCTATCGTTATATTTTTCCATTTTGGAAAAAGCTTTTTGAGAACTATGATATTATCCAAGGCTATTCTACAGATCCTATTTTACCCTTACTAACACAACATCCCTATTTTGCATTTGAACACGGAACACTAAGAGACATTCCTTTTGAAACCACAGCACGAGGAAGACTAACATCTATTGCATATAGTCAAGCTGAACATGTTTTTGTCACGAACTCAGACTGCATCAGTAACGCAATTTTATTAGCCGGTAAAAATGTTTCTGGGATGAATCATCCCTATGATGAAAATCATGGATTGCAAGTAAAAGGTTGGCAAGAACTCAGACAAAAACTCTGTCAACAATTGGATGCAGATTTTCTGTTTTTCTTTCCTACACGTCATGATTGGGTAGCTGGAACAGGATATGCAGATAAAGGCAATGAAATATTCTTAAATGCCTTTTGTAATCTTCGTCAAGCTGGTTATAAAGTTGGATTGGTTTGTTGTATGTGGGGAGCCAATGTCCAAGATAGTATTAAATTACTAACTGAAAAAGATTGCGCTGATTTCGTTTTTTGGAGCCAGCCAATGGGAAATGTAAAATTTGAAAGAACAGCTAAAGCTTCTCATGTGGTAGTTGATCAGTTTAAACTTGGCTCTTTTGGTGGCATTGTGTTTAAAGCAATGGCAGTTGCTGCTCCTGTTTGTACTTATATTAAAGAAGATGATATTCTCAAACAATATAGTGAATTACCACCTGTAATCAACTGTAAAAGTGAAGATGAGATTTTTCGTAAAATGGAAGATATTATTAAAAATCCAGACAAGTTAATCTATTTATCATCATTATCAAAAAGCTGGATTGATAAACATCATAGCTCATGGGATACATTAAAAACGCAAGTACTTGCCTATGAAGCTTTCTTAAATAAAAGAGGTTTTTTACCAAAGTTATAAAAAATATTTTATATGAAAAAAGAATTAATTTCCTACCTAGATAAACTATCTCAAGATGTTGAATTTATTCCCTTCAAATTAGAGAAAGCAGAAGTTATTGAGGGGATTATCAAAAGCAATTATCAGACTTGGTATCCAGTATTCAGAGGTGTACCTTGTTTTTTACAGGGAACATTAAAACCTGATTTAAAATGGTTTGAAGAAAAGTACAGCCTAAGTGCGATTGCTGATGAAGGTGAACAAGAATCAGCTAAAGATCAACGGTTAACTAACGAAACATTCTCTGATAAATGGAGTCGTTTTCGCAATTACGGATTAGAATCTAGCCATCAAGAATTTTTATACGAATGGTATTGCAAAAAACTTGGGATTCCTAATTTAGAAAAACTCCAAGCTTTTTATCATCAATTTGATCGGATTTTGGAAGTTGGCCCTGGTTCTGGCTTTAACACAAAATTTATTTCCGAAAATACCAAAGGACAAGTTTTTGCAGTCGATATCTCTGAAGCAGCCTTCACTACATTTGAAAATACAAAACATTTACCAAACTGTCATGTAGTTCAGGCTGACTTAATGGATATGCCATTTAGTGATAACTTTTTTGATTTTATCATTGCAGATGGCGTACTTCACCATACTCCTAATACTAAAAAAGCTTTATTTGCAATTTATAGCAAACTCAAGCCCGGTGGGCAGTTATTTTTTTATGTTTATAAAAAAATGGGAGCGGCCCGTCAATTTTGTGACCAATATATTAGAGAATCATTTACAAACCTTGATCCAGAGTCTTGCTACAAAGCTTGTGAAGGACTAACTGAGTTAGGGCGAGAATTAAATCATCTCAACGCTAAAATTACCTTAAATCAACCTATTCCCATTCTTGGTATACCTGCTGGTACTCATGATGTCCAAAGACTGATTTATTACAACTTTGTAAAATGTTTTTGGAATGACGCATTTGACTTCGAGACCAATAATATGGTCAACTTTGACTGGTATCATCCTCATAATGCTTGGCAACATACAGAAGAAGAAGTTAAAGAATGGCTGCAAGAATTAGGAGTTCACGATTATCAATTTAATCCTGCAAATCCCAATGGAATTTCTGTTCTTTTAACGAAGCCAGTCTTGTGAAAAAAATCTTTAGGCTCGTTTATGACTTTTTATCTATCGGGGTGATATTTCTAGTCATACTTTTATCACCCTTAAGATTTATTTATAAAAAGTTAACTTCATCTCAAATTAAAAGCTTGTGGTTGGGGACACCTATTATTACTTTAGCTTTTAAAGCCAAGGCCGAGCGACTGTTAGGAATAAAAGCTAGGTCATTAGTTTACGAAACCTATTTTATCACCCAAAGTTTTGACTACAATTTGAGCCAATTGACTCGCATTCCGTTGGTAGGTAAATTAACTTCATTATTTATTTTTGTGTGGGCTTGTTTTTGGGCTGATCGGCTTCATTTATACTGCGATCGCGGGTTACTTTTATCTTGGAAACCTTTACAAATAAATTTTAGAGAATTATTCGTTTATAAATTACTAGGTATACACATTTTTTTCTGGACGTATGGTGCTGATGTTCGCAGTCAACAAGCTACACAAATGCTGGGAGAACCGAATTGTTGTGTAGAATGTGATGCCGTTGGTAAAGCTTGTATTTGTGATGACAATAGACGAATAAACTATGTAAATAAGCTTAAAAAATACGCTACTGCCATTTTTTCTATGGGAGATATGATTGAATACACTCCCGGTAGTCTCAACAGTTTGTTTTTTTGGCCGGTTGATTTGCATGGCATCAACTCTGAAAAATATCAACCTGCATATCCTGAACTCAATAAAACTCAACCTTTGCGTGTTGTTCATGCACCAAATCATAGAAAATTTAAAGGAACTCACTTCTTGATTGAAGCGGTAAAAAATCTTCAGCTTGCAGGTGTTTCTATAGAACTAATTCTTGTAGAAAAGATGCCTAATGAACAAGCATTGGAAATATATAGAACTGCCGATGTTATTTTTGATCAGTGCTTAATTGGCTTTCATGGCTATTTTGCTCTTGAAGGTATGGCAATGGGTAAGCCGGTGATGTGTTTTATTAGAAAACCACAGGAGTATCTATTGTATCCAGAAGAATGTCCAATTATTAATACACATATTCAGACTTTAGAAAAAGACTTACGTGAATTAGTTAATCATAGGGAAAAATTACCAGAAATTGGCATAAAAAGTAGACAATATATAGAGAAATACTTTACTTTAGAAGCTTTTGCCCAGAGGTTACAGAAAGCTTATCAAGATTTAGGAATAGCCAGATGAAAATACTAATTGTTGGGTATAAAGGTTTTATTGGTAAATATTTATTTAATCACCTAAAATTACTGGGTGCAGATGTGTATGGAATTAGTTCTTCTGAGAAAAATGGGATTGATGGAGAAACTGGTATTTTATCAGAGCAATTTACTATTAGTCCAGGAACTGATGCTGTTATCTACTTAGCGCAATCGCCATACTATCGTCAAATTCCAGAAAAGGCTACTCATTTATTAAATGTGAATGTAATTAGTGCGGTAAAAATGGTAGAAATAGCACGTAAAGCTAAAGTGCCACGCTTTATTTATACTTCTACTGGTAATGTTTATACACCAAGCTTTCAACCTCTAATCGAAACGTCTTCTCTTAATATAAATAACTGGTATTCTCTGAGCAAAATTCATGCAGAGGAAGCACTAGCGCTCTTTCGTAATGATATGGATATTACTATAACTAGGTTATTTGGTGTTTATGGCCCTGGACAAACTGATAAGCTAATTCCTCGATTAATTAACACTATATTACAAGGCAATAAAATTTTTCTTGAAAGAAATCAAAATGATATCAATGATTTAGATGGGTTAAAACTATCTATGATTTATATCTATGACCTTGTTGAAATTCTAACAGAACTTTTAAGAAAATCTTTTAATCATTATTTACTTAATATATCAAGTCAAGAAGTTCTTACTTTAAGAGAAATTGCTAATAAAATTGCGATTTTCTCTCAAAAACAAGTCAATATTGAACTAGCAGATAAAATTCGCTATTTTGATTTAATTGCTGATACAACATTATTAAACCAAGCATTAAGCCCAATTTTTACTCCTTTTAATATTGGTATTGAGAAAACCATTATGCAATCTCTACATCCAACTAATCATTGTGAGAGGTAAAATATTATCTTGAAAGTTCTGCATTTACCTACATCAGTTGGGGGCAATTCTTGGGGTTTAGCTCAAGGTGAAAAAGCATTAGGATTAGATAGTACAGTTTTAATCTCGCAACAAAATTGGTTAGAATACCCTGCTGATATTAATCTGAATATTCAAAAAATAAAACCGAAAGCTGGGCGTTTTTTAAAGTTAGCCTTAGCTTTTATGAACATCAGAAATAAATATGATGTTTTTCACTTTAATTTTGGCTCATCATTAATTCATTTCCCTAATAGTCATCTCAATCAGTTTGAACTGCCATTTTACCCAGAGAATGCTAAACTATTTGTTACTTATAACGGTTGTGATATTAGACAAAAATATCCCACTATGCAGAGAACACAAATAGCTGCTTGTCATAATTCCAACTGTTATCAAGGGCAATGTAATTCTGGTCATCTAGACAATTATAGACGTGTAGGCTTACAAAAAATGGAGCCTCATGTTAAACATATTTGGGCATTAAATCCTGATTTACTTTATTTCCTCCCACCAAATAAGTCATCGTTTTTACCTTATTCACTCAGTTTTGCAGGAATTGATTTGTTTTCTCCACGATTAAATAATAAAAAACTCAAAATTGTTCATGCACCAACGAATAGAGAAGCCAAGGGAAGTACTTATATTTTGGCAGCTTTAGAAAAATTACAACAGACTCATGCAGAATATATAGAGGTGTGTCTAGTAGAAAATGTACCTCATGCACAAGCTATAGAAATTTATCAACAAGCAGATTTAATCATCGATCAAATTCTTATCGGTTGGTATGGGGGATTTGCAGTGGAAGCAATGCAGATGGGAAAACCTGTAATCGCTAGAATCGCACAGGAAGATTTACATTTTTTACCTGAACAAATGGCATCTGATGTTTTAGAAACTATTATTAATGCTGATCCAAATAATATTTATGAAGTTATCCGACAATGTGTCGAAGATAGGAAGATATTGCTACAACATTCGGTAGCTGCTTTGCAATATGTGAATAAGTGGCATGAGCCAAAATATGTAGCTAGTTTAACAAAAGAAAAGTATGAATCGAGTTGATTTTAAAATATGTGTGGGATTGCAGGGATACTACTAGGGAGCAAGTCACAGGTTGATGCCAGTATTTTAAAATCTATCGGTCATTGTTTGAGCGATCGCGGCCCTGATGACTTTGGCTTCTTGGGTTGGTCAGAAACTAGATCTGTCTCTATTTCCCGCAATTCGCAAACGCTAGAAAATAGCCAACTTTACTTACTACACCGTCGCTTGTCTATTCTTGACTTGAGTGAAGCTGGCTGGCAACCAATGGGAACAGCCAACGGCAGATATTACATTGTTTTTAACGGGGAGATTTACAACTATCTAGAATTACAAACTCAGTTACAAACTTTAGGGCATCAATTTCAATCTCATTCAGATACAGAAGTTTTACTGGCTGCATATACTGAATGGGGTGTCAATGCCTTGAGTAAGTTTGTAGGAATGTTTGCCTTTGCCATCCTTGATACTTGGGAACGCACTCTATTTTTAGCCCGTGATTTTTTTGGCATTAAACCGCTTTATTATACTTACTGGCAAGATGGAATAGCTTTTGCTTCCGAAATTAAAGCCCTGCTGCAACTCCCTGGTATTAGCCGCAGTGTTAATCCGCTGCGAGTATATGACTATCTACAATCTGGATTAACAGACTATGGAAGTGAAACTCTGTTTGCTGATATTCAGCAACTACAACCGTCCCATTTTCTGAAAGTCTCTTTAGCAAATCCTCAAAAGCCACAAATTTCCCGTTACTGGCAAATAGAGTTAAATCAGACTTTAGATATTACATTCCCCGAAGCTACAGAACACCTACGCCACCTATTTTTAGAAAGTGTTGGGCTACATTTACGTAGTGATGTACCAGTAGGTGCAGCCCTATCAGGAGGGATAGATTCTTCGGCCATTGTTATGGCGATGCGACATTTACAAGGCAACAACTTACAACTGCATACATTTAGTTATATTGCTTCAGAACCTTCTTTGAGCGAAGCAAAATGGGTAGAGACAGTAGCACAGGCAGCTGCTGTCATAGAACATCAAGTCAAACCATCTCCTGAAGAACTAATAACAGACCTCGACAAACTGATTGAACTACAAGATGAGCCTTTTGGTAGCACTAGCATCTATGCTCAATATCGAGTGTTTCAATTGGCAAAAGCAGCCAATATCAAGGTGATGTTAGATGGACAAGGAGCAGATGAACTCTTGGGAGGCTACCGCGCCTATTTGGCGACACGGTTTGCTTCTTTACTACGTCAAGGACAATGGGGAAAAGCCAGCGAATTTTTACAAAAAGCCTTAAAGCTACCGGGAACTAGTCAACGAACTATCTTACTTCGTGCTGTCGGACTTCTCTTACCACCTAGTTTGCAAGCACCAGCCAGACAGTTAGTTAAAAAAGATGTTTTCCCTAATTGGTTAAATTATCATTGGTTTACCAAACATGGTATTGAGCCTAAAGTTTATTACAGCAAACAAGCGCAAGAAATATTGCGGGCAGAACTTCATCAAGCTGTAGTCGAAAATAGCTTGCCGATGTTGTTGCGCTATGAAGACCGCAACTCTATGGCACACTCTATTGAAAGCCGAGTTCCTTTTCTTACACCAGCTATAGTAAATTTTGTTTTTTCTTTACCAGAAGAATTTATTATTGCCAATGATGGTACTTCCAAAGCTATTTTTCGTGAAGCAATGCGGGGTATTGTTCCCGACATAATATTAAATCGTAAAGATAAAATCGGCTTTGCTACACCTGAACAAAGCTGGCTAAAAGTCTTAAGTCCGTGGGTAGAAAATGTGCTAAATAGTGAAATGGCAGCCCAAATTCCCGCTCTGAATGTACAACAGATGCAAACAGATTTTCAAGCAGTTCTCGCAGGGAAATCAGCATTTGATTTTCGCATTTGGCGTTGGGTAAATTTAATCCGCTGGGCGGAAAATTTAGCTGTGACTTTTGAGCAATAAATGACCAAATATACAAATATCGTACCAAACTGATCGCCACTGACTCTGGTGGAGTTCAGACGAAACATTTTTTATTTATTAACCAACGTGCATAATCGTTTACTTATTAATCTGTCATTTCTGTTAAATCGCCCCACCGGAACTACAACATACGCCCTCAATTTACTGCCTTACTTACAAAAACTGCACCCAATACTGTTAGTTGCAGAAAATATTACTGGTTATGAATGCCATGCAGTTCCCCGTGGACAAACCGCAGAACAAGGTGCAAAAGGCCATCTCCACCGCCTATTATGGACACAATTTCAATTGCCAAGAATTTATCAGCAGTTGAAATCCCAAGTTCTGTTTTGTCCTTTACCGGAAGCGCCTTTATCTGTCGAATGCAGTTCTGTTGTGATGTTTCATGACTTGATACCCTTGCGCTTTCCTAAACGCTTTTCACCGGTAACGCTCTATCAGCGCTACTACGTTCCTCAAGTGCTTAGGCAAGCAAAACACATTGTTTGTAATTCTCAGGCTACGGCTGACGATATTGTTGATTTTTACAGAATTCCAGCTAGTAAAATTACCCCTATTCCCCTAGCGCACGATCGCACTCATTTTCGCTATCTCAATTTACCAACCCGCAACTACTTTCTCTACATCGGTAGACAAGACCCTTATAAAAATTTACAACGCCTCATCAGTGCCTTTGCTGCACTCCCCAACAATAGTGATTATGAACTATGGTTAGCTGGCCCCACCGATGCACGTTACACGCCAGTTTTACAGGTGCAAGTTGAAGAATTGGGGATAACTCATCAAGTAAAGTTTCTCAACTATATTGATTATCAAGAATTACCAATAACTATTAATCAAGCGATCGCACTTGTGTTTCCCAGTCTTTGGGAAGGCTTTGGTTTCCCTGTTTTAGAAGCAATGGCCTGTGGTACACCAGTCATCACCTCTAACCTTTCTTCTCTACCGGAAGTCGCAGGAGATGCAGCAATTCTCGTTAATCCCTACAACACGGCAGAAATTACCGAGGCGATGCAGTTGATTGCTACAGATGCTCAATTGCGATCGCATCTGTCTACTCAAGGTATGGCCAGAGCTAATTTATTTAGTTGGGAAAAAACTGGTAAAGCAACAGTTGAAGTTTTATCACGCTATCTCTAAAAATTATGCCGTGGGGAATAGGTAATAGTACTATAATTATTCTTGGACAATTTCTACCAATTCCTCAATCATCACATCAAAAGTCCTGGCTAACTTCTGAATCGCGGTAAAATCTACAGTTGCTAATCCAGGCGATCGCGCGTAAGTCCTGAGAGTGCTGTAAACTACACCAGAACGGTCAGATACTTCTTTCAATGTCCAGCCTTTCTCCGCAGCAAACTCTCTAATCTTCAGCCGAATCATTCCCATAATTTACTTGACAACTGACTGATATAAGTCTTTTAATAATTATACTACATAAAAAGATCGCCCTCCGGCCTACAAAACTGAAAGGCGATCTCATTGTTTACAAAAAGCATCCCGTAAACACCGATAGGGTAAATTCTACCGAAGTTACAGGTATTTTCATGGTATCATCACTCAAGCCACGAGAGCTTGTCATCCGTGCATCGAAAATTGTTCATAAATCATCATTTCTTAACTCACTTACGCGATTTGTGACTGAAGAAGCAATTTGTTTGATGTTTCGTATTGGCTTTAGTGATATATATACAATCGAATGCTGGCGCTACATGGTTTATGTCCACGCCAAAGGTATTAGCAGATTTGTCAGTTATGCAGATTTTCCGCCAATTTTGGGAGTAGAGCCACCTACACCTGCTGAGTTTGTCAAATGGCGCAGACGGTGGCGCAAACAACATGAATATGCTCACAGAAAGCAAGCACCGGAGTGGTGGGCAGAATTTTTTATGAATGAATTTTGGCAAGCTCTTTCTGAAGCTATGCTGCGAAGTTGGGGTGAATTAATTGCTTTAATTAAATTTGCTTTCCCCGAAGAAACTTTGCAGGAACTGAGAAAGAGCTATCGCTTAGAAAAATCGTTGCTACATTAGTTATCTGTTGCAACTTGCTTAAGAATCAGCACTTTAACGTAGCAGCTATTCAGCTGACTTATTAGCTGCACGATGAGCGCGTGCTTCAGCAGAAGCCATCACTTCATCCATATTTTCTAGCACTTCGCCAGGGAAGTTTTCTAAAATTCTGGTAGAAATTGCGACTCTACCTTTACCTTCATCCAAGTCAATAATTACAGCTTTAATGGTTTGGCCGACTTGGAAGACTTTTTCGAGAGATTCGATAAATTTTTGGCTGACTTGCTTAATATGCAGCAAGGCACTCATCCCATTTAAATCGACAAATACCCCAAATGGTTTAATGCCAGTTATTTTACCTTCAACTAGCTGACCAATTTCTAACAAACTGAAGTTACTAGAACGAGTTGCTAAACGTTGAGAAAGTACGAGTTTTTTGCTGTTGCGGTCTACTTCCAAAAAACCAGCGGTTAAAGTGTGACCTTTAAGTGCTTCTAAGTTATCACGTTCAGCTAAATGCGATCGCGGAATAAACCCCCGCAAAGATTGAAAATCTACAGTGACACCACCTTTATTCACACCTGTTACCCGGACTTGGATTGTCTGGGAATTCTCCTGCATTTGTACCAATTTTTCCCAGATATGCTGAATTTCTAACTGCCGTCGAGAAAGAGTTACTTGACCTTCTGCATCCTGTTCTCGGATAATCAAAAACTCTAATTCTTCTTGCAACGGCAGCACCTCCGATAAATCGGTTACTGCTCTCAAAGAAGCCTCATCGCGGGGAATATACGCAGATGCCTTGCCACCAATATCGACGTACGCGCCATCGGGGTCAAGTTGGAACACTTTACCGTGAACCACCTGGCCTTTTTGAAACTGGTAGTCGTGTTTTTCGAGTGCTTGGGCAAAATCGTCCATTGTAAAAGACGAATTGGCTTTTTGAGATAGATTCGATTCGGAATTCATGACTAATGAAAATAAATTGTTATTTAACTAACACCACTGGATTTTTTAGATAGTCCTGGGTCATTGGTCATCGGGTATTACTAATGACCAATGACCCAGGACTAATCAGGTTTCAGTTCAATTGACTAAACAATTGTTTTACCTGAATCCAAGCATCCGCAGCAGCCTTTGGATTATAGCTGGCACGACGATCGCAAAAAAATCCGTGGTCAGCTCCATCGTAGCGGAAGACACGATGAGGAATTTTGTATTTTTCTAACTCTGCTGCAATTTCCTCTGTTTGTGCTGCGGGAATACTTGCATCTTCCATCCCAAAAAAGGCGTAAATTGTGCCGGGAATTTGGGGAGTAAGCGTTAAAGTAGCAGCACCTCCGCCGGGTGTGTTGCTCGTAATTCTAGCACCGTAGAAAGATGCGGTAACTTTGATATCTGGTAAAGTGGCAGCAAGATAAGCGACATGACCGCCAAAACAGAAGCCAATACAACCAATGGCATTGGGTTTGACTTGGGGTAGAGCTTTGAGATAATCAATGGCTGATTGAATATCGTTGAGTAATTCTGGTGCTGTAGTTTGCTCCCAAGCGTATTTTCTGCCAACCTCAATATCTGCTGGAGTGTAACCAGTTGCAAAACCAGGAGAAAAGCGATCAAATAGTGCCGGTGCGATCGCTACATACCCTAGCTTGGCAATTCGCTCTGTTACATCTCGAATATGGCTATTAACACCAAAAATTTCCTGTAAGACTACAATTCCTGGATAAGTACCGGGTTCTTCTGGTTGTGCTAAATAAGCCGATATTTGCAGATTATTTTGTAAAAGCTTAACCCATGAGGTGCCTATTGCTAGTTCTGTCATAGTTATTTCTACTAATGCTCCTCAGTGATTTGATCTAACTATGCCAGTATGTTTAGGCTATTCCTCGCAATTAATCAACTACTAAAGTAAATAGGACTTCCGCAAAAAAACAGAAAATTAAGGTTTTAGAGCAGGGTGTAGGTATTCAAAACCCATACACCCAACTGAACAAACACAACAACGTAGCGATCGCCTAGCGGCAAAACTGCGAGAATTAAATATTGATCCAGATGCTATTTAGCAACTACTCATCTTCCGGTAGTACCCATTTTGGCGGTTCCATCATTTTTTTCCGCCTACGTTCTTCAGCCATTGCCAGCATTTCGTCCAAAGAAGTCTCTTGGATGAATTGTGATGCGGCTTCTCTAAACTCGATATTGGGACATTTATCCCCTAAAATGCAACCTCTAACGCAGGCTTCCGCACAGTTAATTTTCGGCTCCACAGTCAATTCCTCTCTCATTAGGGTGTTTTCCTACCCACAAGATAAATTTTACCTGCTTAGTTGAAAAGTTTTGAGTGCTGAGTTACCGAAGTTGAGAACATGAGACTATAGCAATCCTAAATGAGTCGTGAAAAACATAGATATGGAAACGAACCACCAATAACGCCTTCGCGTAGCGTCTCGTAGAGAAGGACGCAAAGGTAAGAAAGAAGGAAAAGATATAAAAAATTTACAAATGATTTAGGACTGCTATAGTACAACAAGGCAAAAGTCAAAAGAAAGAATAGTGATACCACAAGGTTTTTAGCAATTCCAGATGGTCTGTTGATTTAGTCCGACTTGTACTAGGGAGTTGCAATCTCGAAAAATAAAAGGTAAAAGGGTGAACTTTGGTTTTTGTCATCCTTTTACCTTTTTATATACCTGATGCTTATTTAATGTTAGCCCTTGCGTCCCTCACTGCGGCAATAAAAAATAATCCTGTCAGAGGAATACTTAATCCTAAGATAATTGCAGTGGTTTGGAAGCCTAAATCTGGTTGTCCATAACTGAGTTCAAACACCGAACCAACAGCAGCGATCGCTGTTATGCAAGACGCACCGAGAAACAAACCGCTTTTTGGAGTTAAATACACTACTAGCCCCCTATGCTAATGGTTTCACCGCTTGATACGAGAAGCCATTTTTAGATAACTCCTGTGCCAAAGTCAAGGAATTCTCTACACGGTCAACAAATACTACACCGTTCAGATGATCCATCTCGTGTTGAATGCAGCGTCCGAGTAAATCTGTCCCTTTTAATGTCTGGGGACGACCATATTCATCTTTGTAAGCAACTTCTACAACTTCAGGACGCTTCACATCCAGATAAACATTAGGAATGCTCAAACATCCTTCTTGAGCAACACAGATTTCTTGGCTTACCTGTTTAATTGTGGGATTAATTAATACTAGTGGTGGATTGTCTGGGTTATCTGGTTCGCAATCAATGACAATAAGTTGTTTATGAATTCCTACCTGGGGCGCAGCCAAACCAATGCCATCACTGCTGTACATAGTTTGCAACATTTCGCGTACCAGTTGCCGCAGTTCATCATCAATTTTTGTAATGCGTTTGGCTGGTTGACGCAATGCGCGATCGCCCAAATAGTGCAGCTTCAAAGGCGGATTTTTTAACTTTTTTTTCTCAACAGCAATTTCAGAGGGCATGATTATTTCAATGGCTCAATTGTGCAAATTCCTACTATCTCAATTCTACCAATCTCAGTTAGACCTCATAATTTTTACTCTAAAACACACTCCTGAATTACTTAGCGTACCGCTGCGCCTACCTCAGCGTAACCTCGCGTTAAAAAAACTCCATAACGGCTGGGCGAACTTATAGCTCATTGCTTAAAGAAAGTTGTACATTGCCATCAAGAGCAACTCACAACTAAAAACTAGATATGAACTTCCGTGAAGAGTTTAAATTGCTGCTCCGCGCCCGTTACCCTTTGATTTACATTCCCACCTACGAAGAGGAACGGGTAGAAGCAGCCATCCGCGAAGAAGCCACCAATCAAGGTAATCGCCCAGTTTATACTTGGGATTTTGTTGATGGCTATCAAGGAAACCCCAACGATGCGGGATTTGGGCGACGCAATCCCCTACAAGCGTTGGAATTTCTGGAAAAATTACCCGCTTCAGCCCCAGCCGTAGTAATTTTACGAGATTACCATCGTTTTTTAGATGATGTGGCGATCGCCCGTAAACTCCGCAACTTCGCCCGACTTTTGAAGTCACAACCGAAAAATATTGTTTTGTTGTCGCCGCGCATCGCCATTCCCGACGATTTAACCGAAATTTTAACGGTTGTGGAGTTTCCTTTACCTGCTGCGCCGGAAATTAAAACAGAGATAGAACGGTTGCTTCAAGCTACTGGTAACTTGCTTTCTGGAAAGGTTTTAGATGATTTGGTGCGTTCTTGTCAAGGACTTTCGATGGAACGAATTCGCCGAGTTTTGTCCAGAGCGATCGCTACTCACGGCGAATTACAACCAGAAGATGTTGATTTAATCCTCGAAGAAAAGCGTCAAACTATTCGCCAAACCCAAATCCTCGATTTTTACCCCGCCACGGAGCAAATTTCTGATATCGGTGGATTGGATAATCTCAAAGATTGGTTATTAAGGCGTGGTGGTTCATTTACTGACAGGGCGCGTCAGTATGGCTTACCTCATCCTCGCGGCTTATTGTTGGTAGGGATTCAAGGAACTGGAAAATCTTTAACCGCCAAAGCGATCGCTCATCATTGGCATTTACCTTTGTTACGTTTAGATGTTGGGCGGTTATTTGGCGGCTTGGTAGGCGAATCAGAATCACGCACACGCCAAATGATTCAAGTAGCCGAAGCCCTCGCCCCCTGCGTATTGTGGATTGATGAAATAGACAAAGCCTTTTCGGGGCTGGGTAGCAAAGGTGACGCAGGAACAACTAGCCGGGTGTTTGGGACTTTTATTACTTGGTTAGCAGAGAAAACCTCACCTGTATTTGTGGTGGCTACAGCTAACGATATTCAAGCCTTACCGCCAGAAATGTTGCGTAAAGGGCGATTTGATGAAATTTTCTTTGTTGGTTTACCGACTCAAGAAGAAAGAAAAGCCATTTTTAACGTTCATTTATCCCGATTGCGCCCCCATAATTTGAAAAGCTATGACATTGACAGGTTAGCTTATGAAACACCCGATTTTTCTGGGGCGGAAATAGAGCAAACTCTGATTGAAGCTATGCACATTGGATTTAGCCAAAACCGTGATTTTAATACCGATGATATTTTAGAAGCCGCCAGCCAAATCATCCCCTTGGCGCGAACTGCTGTAGAACAAATTCAAAAACTGCAAGAATGGGCTGCGGCCGGGAGAGCGCGTCTAGCCTCAAAACACAGTCCATTAAGCGACCGCATTCACCGACAATTGCAGTAATTAGTTTAGGGTCAATAGTCCATTGTCCAAAAGGATGAAGCCTAAACAATACAATTTCATACTTCATCCTTTATACTTCGTACTTCACTATTGACTATTGACCATTGACCGTTGACCATTGACTATTGACTATTGACTATTAAACTAACTATGCTTTCTGGTTTACTAAAGTTAATCCTAGGTTTCGTCTTAGCGATCGCTGTTTTATTAGGTACAGGTCTGACAGTGGCGCTTTATTTTGTTAACCAAACTGCGATACCGCCGAATAAACCTATTTTTGCCAACGACAATCCCTCTTTAAAAAACCAAGCAACTAAAGAAGCCAAAGACGAATCTACGCTGACACCTGAATCTGAGTCAACGCCAACACCCACACCAACGCCAACACCCACACCCACTAAACAGTTACCACCTGGAGCTTATCAAGGACGTGTTACTTGGTCTGAAGGATTAAGTTTACGTGCAGAACCAAATCAGGAGGCGGAAAAATTAGGGGGAGTGACTTTCAATCAAAAAATCACAGTTTTAGAAGAAAACCCAGATAAAACTTGGGTAAAGATTCGTCCAGAAGGTGGCGAACAAGAAGGTTGGGTAAAAATTGGCAATATTGAACGTGTCAACTGAAGTCTACAACCTATTCCTTTCTCCCTAAACTTCATATTTTTTTAGCAAAAGCCACAATTACTGCCAGCCAAAAGTGGTATATTTTTATATACACTAATTAGTGTAATTAGCAGTAAAAAAATTATAATCTCTACTTACTTTTAACCCAAATTCATTAAGATAAAAATTTTAGTCTCTTACCGAAAAATCTTTTGCCCGTTGTGATGTAAACAAATAGCACAACCCATAAAAGTCGATAACAAGTCAGTTAAAAAACTCTTTTACTCAGGGAATTGTCATCAGCCAACAACTTGGTAAAAATCATGGAAGCCATTGGTTATCTTTATGTCGCCTCAGCCTACGAAGCATCAGAAAACATTGAGATTGTACCGATAAAATGGGAATTTAAATTTTTGCATTGGCCTAAACTGTCTAGCCCAGTTGCCATGCGTCTTTTATCTTTAGCACTGACTATAAGTATTTTAAATTTAGCTGACCAAACTTTAGCACTCCAGCAAGCAGGTAGTCGCGGCACAGCCGTCACCAATATTCAGAAGTGTTTAAAAAATTTAGGTTATTTTAATGGCCCGCTAACTGGTAGGTTTGCAAGTTTAACTCAGCAAGCAGTTATTGGTTTTCAAAAAGCTAAAGGACTAGCTGTTGATGGAATGGTTGGTGCTAAAACTCAACAAGCTTTACAACAATCATGCCAAAGTCAAATCAAGCCTGAAAGTAGCAATGGCCAATTGCGATTTGGTAATAAAGGTCAAGCTGTTTCCCAATTACAACAAAATTTGCGCCAGTTGGGCTATTTTAATGGCCCCAAAACTGGCTATTTTGGTTCACAAACTCGCCAAGCACTCATCCGATTTCAGCAAGCTGCTCAAATTCCCACTAACGGAGTTGTTGATAGTCGCACAGCCCAAGCGCTACAAAGTAATTTAAGTGTAGGTGGTGAATATCCCCTCCTCTCGGAAGGTAGCAATGGCCCAGGGGTGACAAAATTACAACAACGTTTGCGGGATTTAGGTTACTTCAAGATGAATCCCACTGGAAATTTTAGAAGCGTCACGAAAAATGCCGTAATTGCATTTCAACGCCAAGCAGGCTTACCAGCAACTGGGGTTGCTAATGCCCAAACTTGGGATGCACTCTATAATTCTGGTCAGGTACCAGGTAGCAATAATTCTGCGAGTCAGCAAGTCAGAGATGTACAACAATTACTACAAGATTTAGGATACTACAATGGTACTCCTACTGGTACTGTCGGCACACTGACACGAGATGCGATCGCCCAATTTCAACGAGACAAGGGACTCCCAGCCGATGGGATTGTTGATGCCCAGCTTGTGAAAGCCGTGCGTCAAGCTTGGGAAGCGAGATATTCTAATCAACCCACCAGAACGGTTCTCGCAATGGGTGCAAAAGGCAATAATGTCAAGGCAGTTCAAGAGCGTTTATCGCAATTAGGTTACTTTAATCGATCTTTGGATGGCATTTTTGGTGAATATACTAAAAATTCCGTTTTAGAATTCCAAAAAGATTATCGCTTAAATCCCACTGGCAAAGTAGATGGGCAAACTTGGCAAGTATTAGGCTTTGATAATTCTGTGGCTACAAATCGTCCTGTGAGTAATCGTTATTATGTAGCAGCAGTGCCGATGCAAAATAGCGATACCCTTGACAAAGTGCGGCGCTTTGTCCCCAATGCTTTCCCAGATATGTCTATGCCAGGAAATTATGTGAATGCTGGGGCATTTAGCGATCGCTCCGTTGCTGAAAATCTCACGAAAATGTTACGCTCCAAAGGACTAAACGCCAAAGTGCAGTTTATTTAGCATTTCGATACTGTAGATATAGATTGCCATATCAAACCCAAATAAGAGAATGCCAGATTCAGCATTTATTATCTTTATTGTTTTTGGCTTTGTTTGGGTAGCGATGGGCGCAATTGCCATCATCGCCCTATTCAAGTCGGAAGGCCAACAAATTCGCTTTGATAAATGGGGATTGCTCGTAACTATCCCGATTATCATCCCAATTGTGATTGTGTTGTTATACCAGGTAATTAGACCATTAATTTAGAGACGTTACACTGCAACGTCTCTAAATTATCTACTCAGCACTCCTTAAGATGCAACTTGTGCCGCTGTCCGAGTTCGCCGCCTTCTACCATCCGCAACTTTTACAGGTGGTTCATCAGGAATTTGCATCAACAAGGTAACAGTTGGTTGACATTGTAATTCCCGACGAATTGAACGGGCTAATTCTCGTTCTAGAGTTCCTTGCAATCCACCCCAGTCGATTTCTGGTTGTTCACCTTCTAGAGAGGCAAATTCTGACCAACGCACGCCCAGGATTTCTTCAATGCGCTGCTGTACCCATTTTTGGATCAGCGATCGCTCAACGCTGGTAACAACACCACGCAAGTGAATTTCTGGCTTGGCCATCAGTTTACCAGTCCAATCAATCGCCGCAGCAATAGTTACAATCCCTTCTTCTGCCATACGTTGCCGTTCTTGCAGCACCTTGGCACTGACCATCCCAGAACTAGAAGTATCCACCAGTTCTATCCCCGCCTGCACTTTACCAGCCGCACGGATGGAATTTTCTGTCAGTTCGACAATATCCCCATTCTGGATAATCACCATATTTTCGGCGGGGATACCCATGCTTTGGGCAGTTTCGGAGTGTTTAACTAACATCCGATGTTCACCGTGAACGGGCAAAAAGAACTTGGGACGAGTTAAAGCAATCATCAACTTTTGGTCTTCTTGACAGCCGTGACCAGAAACGTGAATTCCCTTATCTCGTCCGTAGACCACTTTCGCACCCTGAATCATCAACTTATCAATGGTGTTGACAACTGCGATCGTATTGCCAGGAATAGGGTTGGCAGAGAAGACAACAGTATCGCCTTCCCTGATTTTGATATGGGGGTGTTCTTGGTTAGCAATCCGGGTCATTGCCGCCATTGTCTCGCCTTGAGAACCTGTGGTGAGAATCAACACATTTTCGCCCGGCAGATTGCGAACTGTATGCAGTGGTTGCAGTAAGTTATCTTCACACTTGACATAACCCAAATTACGGGCATGGGCAATCAAATTCAGCATGGAACGCCCAACAACTGTTACCACACGATTGTGTTTCTGCGCCAGTTGCAAAATCATGTTGATGCGATGCACCGAAGAGGCGAAGGTAGTGACAAACAATCGTCCAGTGGCTTGACTAAATACCCGATCCAAATTTGGATATACCGAACGTTCCGAAGGGGTGAATCCGGGGACTTCTGAGTTGGTGGAATCACTCAGCAAGCACAGCACACCTTTTTCACCATGTTCTGCTAAACGCTGCACGTCAAATTTTTCCCCATCAACTGGGGTGTGGTCAAATTTAAAATCCCCTGTGTGAATCACGACACCCAGAGGAGTATGAATAGCAACGGTAAAACTATCAGCGATGGAATGGGTATTACGAATGTACTCAACAAAGAAATGTTCGCCAATCCTGACTAAATCACGGGGCAGAACTGAACGCAACTCGGTGCGATCGCGTACTCCTGCTTCTTCTAATTTTCCTTCCAGCATGGCCATTGCCAGCCTTGGCCCGTAAATTACCGGAATTTCAAATTGCTTGAGGTGGAAAGCAATACCACCGATATGGTCTTCATGACCGTGAGTAACGACCATTCCTTTAATTTTGTGCCGGTTTTCCCTAAGATAACTAGTATCGGGAAGAACAATGTTTACTCCGTGCATTGCTTCTGTAGGGAAGGCTAAACCCGCATCTAATAAGATGATTTCATCATCGTATTCAAAAACGCAGGTATTTTTGCCAATTTCATGTAAACCGCCCAAAGGAATAATTTTTAGGGCGGAGTTAGCTTCGTTTTTAGCCATTTTCTCCTTGGTTAGATTGTTGTTTAGTGTTAATAGATTGAAGGTTAGCAAGCTTGTATTAAAGACAACACTGGCTTTCTCTCGGAAAGCAGTTAAATTTCGTTTAGATTTTCAACTGTTTGTTCAATAAAATTTTTTTAGCAGCGATAGCACCCTTTTATAAAGTGCCTCTTCAAAATCTGCCCATTATTCGTATACACATTTACGGCAATTTGCCAACCATACACTGCCTAAATTAAATTTAGTTTCTGAAGCAACGCCTCTAGTTTTTGGCTAACTTCTGAGTCAGCATCACATAGCGGCAGACGTGTTGAACCAACCTCCCAACCTTGAAGTTTAAGTGCTTGTTTAATGGGAATGGGATTTGTAGTGATAAATAAAGCTTTAAATAACGGGAAGAGTTGAAGATGAATATCTCTGGCCTCTGCAATTTTTCCCGCACTAAAAGCTTGAATCATCTGCTGTAGTTGGTTGCCTACCAGATGAGAAGCCACACTGACTATCCCTGTTGCCCCCAGCGCTAACAAGGGCAGTGTGAGGGAATCATCTCCAGCGTAAATCTTAAATTCTTGTGATGTCAAGCGACGGATTTCACTTGCCTGATCTAAATTACCACTGGCTTCTTTGATTCCAACAATATTATCAATTTCTGCTAATTTGGCAACTGTTTCAGGACTGAGATTCTGTCCGGTACGACCAGGAACATTGTATAACAACACCGGGATATCAGGACAAGCTTGGGCAATTGCCTGAAAATGCTGATACAGACCAGCTTGTGGCGGTTTATTGTAATAGGGTACAACTTGTAATGTACCGTGTACTCCTATTTTAGCTGCCTTTTGAGTAGCCGCGATCGCTTCTTTGGTGGAATTGGAACCACACCCTGCTATCACTTTGGCTTTGCCGGACACGGACTGCAAGACTTCTAAAAATAACTGGTATTCCTCTTCCCAAGTTAGAGTTGGGGATTCTCCTGTTGTACCGCATATCACCAACGTATCCGTTCCGTTGTTAGTTAGATGCGCCGCTAGTTCTGCCGCTAAACCATAGTTAACACTACCGTCTGCTTTGAACGGCGTGATCATAGCGGTTAAAACTCTACCAAAATCTCCCACCCTCTTTTTACTCCTGATTACCTGTTTGGTTTTTTCTGTTGGTGGTTTTCTATAATGTAATAGCTTATTTGCTAATTACTTTCAAGAGTGATGCGCTCATTTGTTTTTTGCCATTAATGTTTGGCTGATGACGCGAAACTACTGAGAGATGTATGCTTGTGCTGACTTGAGAAGATTTTTTTCCACTAATAATTCAGCAATTTGGACTGCATTCAACGCTGCGCCTTTGCGAATTTGATCACCACAAAGCCATAGTTCTAAACCGCAAGGATGAGAAATATCTTGACGAATCCTACCCACCAAAACTTCATCCCGTCCAGTTGCTTCTATGGGCATCGGAAAATGATTTGCCCGCCAATCTTCTACCAATTTCACCCCAGGAGAGTGGCTTAAAATTTCTCTAGCAGTATCTGGACTAAATGGACTAGCAAATTCTAAGTTAATTGCTTCTGAATGGGCTCGGAGTACGGGAACCCGTACACAAGTTGCACTAATTCTAATTTCCTGTGTACCAAAAATCTTCCGCGTTTCATTTACCATTTTCATTTCTTCCTCACAATACCCAAAATCATTCATGGGTGTGTTATGAGGAAATAAATTAAATGCTAATGGGTAGGGTAATACTTCCGCTACTGGTTCCTGTCCTTGAAGAATAGCAGCAGCTTGAGTTTTGACTTCTGCCATTGCTTTGGCACCAGCACCACTAGCTGATTGGTATGTGGCAGCAATAATTCGTTGGATTGGTTTTACTTGATGCAATGGCCAAATTGCCACTGCCAGCAAAATTGTCGTGCAGTTGGGATTGGCGATAATACCTTGATGAGAGGCTGCGGCTTGGGGGTTAACTTCTGGTACAACTAACGGAACTTCTGGATTCATCCGAAAAGCACTGGAGTTATCGATAACCACTGCTCCTTTTGCTACTGCCACCGGAGCCCATTTTTTTGATGTGGAACCGCCAGCGCTGGCCAATACCAAATCTACATTTTCTAAAGCGCGATCGCTAACTGGTTCTACTACTAAATTCTCTCCTTTAAATTTAAGAGATCGCCCTACACTGCGCTCAGATGCCAGTAATTTTAATTCCGAAATCGGAAAATTTCGCCTTTCTAATAATTCCAGCAACTCTGTTCCGACAGCACCAGTCGCACCCAAAATAGCTACACGATATGTATTAGACAAATGAACTCCTCCTTATAATTTAAGAGGTAATGAGTAATGTTTTGAAATTGGAATTTTATGCAAATAGCAGTAGCAGATTTTGAATATTCTTTTGATTTTATTCCAACTTTTTAATCACAGTAGGTTAATTTTTGAGTTACATATCTTAATAAATAATTTAGCAATTACAATTTCTTATAATTATTCAGTAAGTTTTCTACCAATTAAAAAAGTATATATTATTGTACAACAAATTACTGCTCAGAGAAAAACGTTCAGCAACTGCTGCTCAAACATTATTGATGATGAAACAATTATTTTGCCCAAAAGCTTGACTTGGACTTAGGCAGGTAATCAATGTACTATGATCCGAGATAGCATCAAGCCAGGACATTAAACCACCGAGCTATGCGGTAAGCATTATAGTTAAACTTGGACTTGTCAGGCAAGAGACCTCGCAAATAATAAGGGTGTATAGATAAATTTATTGTGGTAAAGTGCCAAGTCTTTGGCCATTGGCAGTAAACTGGATCTCTACTGAAGGCACCTGCCATTTCCACCTAGAGATATCAAACCACATAAGCGTTCAATAGTCGCTTGTGTGTACTTGGAGTTAAAAATACCAAATAGAGACGAAGCATGAAAGTTACCCAGGAGAAACTTCCCGCCAGCCAGATAGGGCTGGAAATAGAGATTGCACCAGAAATCACTCAGCAAACTTACGATCAAGTTATTAAAAACTTATCCAGTACTGCAAATATTCCTGGGTTTCGTAAAGGTAAAGTGCCTCGGCAAATATTGCTTCAGCGCTTAGGCATAACTCGCATTAAGGCAGCAGCCCTAGAAGAATTAATTCAAAATGGTATAGAGCAAGCAGTCAAACAAGAAGATATCCAAGCAATTGGTCAGCCGCAATTGCGTTCTTCGTTTGAGGACTTGATCAGTAATTATGAACCGGGGAAACCCTTTACTTTCTCAGCTGCTGTTGATGTCGAACCAGAAATAAATCTCACCCAATACACTGGTTTACAAGCCCAAGCGGAGGAAGTTAAATACGACCCAACACAGGTAGATAGCGTTTTGGAAAAAGAACGCCAACAAATGGCAACTTTGATTCCTGTGGAAGGAAGAGCAGCCCAAATTGGTGATGTTGCTGTTGTAGATTTTAAAGGTGTGATAGCCAAAGCTGAAGGCGAAGACCCTGATGCCGAACCAACACCAATTCCAGGTGGTGATGCTGCTGATTTTCAAGTGGAGTTAGAGGAAGATAAATTTATTCCAGGTTTTGTTACAGGCATAATAGGCATGAATCCTGGCGAAACCAAGGAAATTTCAGCCCAGTTTCCAGATCCTTACGTTAACCAAGAGTTGGCTGGCAAACCAGCAATTTTTACAGTTACTCTCAAAGAACTAAAGGAAAAAGAACTGCCAGAACTGGACGATGACTTTGCCCAAGAAGTCAGCGACTTTGAAACCTTAGAGGAACTGCGGAAGTCTCTAGAAGAACGCTATCAAAAAGAAGCTGACGACAAAACTAAAACCAACAAACAAGAAGCATTGTTGGCAGAATTACTCAAGTATGTAGAAATTGACTTGCCTGGAACCTTAGTTGACCAAGAAGTCGATGCTATGCTGACACAAACAGCCATGCGCCTATCGCAGCAGGGCTTGGATGTGAGAAAGCTGTTTACTCAAGATATTCTGCCACAATTGCGGGAGCGATCGCGCGGCGAGGCAATTGAACGCCTAAAACGTTCTCTAGCCTTACGAGAAATCGGCAAACGCGAGTCTCTCATTGTCACACCAGAAGAACTGCAAGCCAGAGTCACAGAACTTTTAGATCAGTATTCTGAGGAAGAGGTTGACGAAGATAAACTGAGTTCTATGGTGGAAAACGAACTGCTGAGTGAAAAAATTATCAATTGGCTTTTAGATAACTCATCAGTTGAGCTAGTACCAGAAGGAACCTTGAGCGCCAAGGAAGAAGAAGCAACTGCACCAGAGACTGAGGCAAGTAGCAGCGACTCTACGGCAGAATCAGAAGCAGAGGTTTAGGGGTATAAGGGTGCAGGGGTGTAGAGTTGCAAGAGTAATAGGAAACATATTACTCAGCAACGCCACTTGCGACAACGGAGCAAACCTCCCTTCAGGTTCACAGTCGCCTGCGGAGGGTTTCCCTCCAGCAGCGCTGATTCACCGCAAAGCAGTGGCTCCTCAGCACTTTCCTTCGGCAATCTCTACTTTTGCGCGATCGCCAGACATCTGTTCGTGGATTAAGCTAGGGTAGGAAGTGCCTTGTTTGAGTATGAACAATTATTACTCAGCACTCAATCATCAAGATTTAATGGAGGCATTAATATTGCTGGAATATTAAAAGTAAAATCCTATATTTTCTCATGACCAGAACTTAAGACTGTGTTACACGAGAAAAATCTGGATGAGGCATAATAGTTAACACATAGCTCAAATTAAAATCTCATCCGTTAAAAAAAGCAGCGATCGCTGCCTTAAACTAAGTCCTACTAATCGTTAGATGTTCTCCTATGCTTTTATCGCAGTCAGGAAATTACCCCATCATCAGTTCCAGCCATTTAGCTATTAACTCTCATCTAAATGGCCCCAACAGCATTGTGCCAACTGTGGTAGAGCAGTCTGGTATGGGAGAAAGAGCTTTTGACATCTACTCCCGTCTGCTGCGAGAGCGGATTATCTTTTTGGGAACTGCCATTGATGATACCGTTGCCAATTCAATTGTCGCTCAGTTGCTGTTCTTAGACTCAGAAGACGCAGAAAAAGACATTCAATTGTACATTAATTCTCCTGGTGGCTCCGTCTACGCAGGAATGGCAATTTATGATACGATCCAACAAATCCGTCCCAATGTTGTTACTATCTGTTTTGGATTAGCCGCAAGTATGGGGGCATTTTTGTTAGCAGCAGGAACCGCAGGTAAGCGGATGTCTTTACCTGATTCGCGGATTATGATCCATCAACCACTAGGTGGCGCTCAAGGTCAAGCTATTGATATAGAAATTCAAGCCAGAGAGATTCTTTATATCAAGGGTCAGTTGAATCAGTTATTGGCTCATCATACGGGTCAACCTCTAGAGAGATTAGAAGCAGATACAGACCGTGACTTTTTCATGTCGGCAGAAGAAGCCAAAAACTACGGTTTGATTGATCAGGTCATCTCCCGACAAAATCTTCCCACAGCTGGGGAAAACGTCACCATTCTGAAATAAGAGGCTGGTATGTCTAAGTACGACTCCCATTTAAAATGTTCGTTTTGTGGCAAGTCTCAAGAGCAGGTGCGTAAGTTGATCGCAGGGCCAGGAGTATACATCTGCGACGAATGCGTTGACTTGTGTAATGAAATACTAGATGAGGAGTTACTGGACACCAACGGTGTAGCGCCACAACCAGCACCTAAGTCTGAAGCACCTCAAAAACGCCGTAATCGTTCTGCTAATCTCTCATTTAATCAAATACCCAAACCAAGAGAAATTAAAAAGTATCTTGACGAACATGTCATTGGCCAAGAAGAAGCCAAAAAAGTTTTATCAGTCGCAGTTTACAATCATTATAAACGGCTGGCAATCTTACAGTCTAAAGGCAATGGCAAAAACGGGGGAGATGACTCAGTAGAACTGCAAAAGTCAAACATTTTGTTAATTGGCCCGACTGGTTGCGGCAAAACACTATTAGCCCAAACCCTAGCTAAAATTTTGGATGTACCCTTTGCTGTAGCTGATGCTACCACATTAACAGAAGCAGGTTATGTCGGCGAAGATGTGGAAAATATTTTGCTGCGACTGTTGCAAGTGGCAGATTTAGATGTAGAAGAAGCGCAACGTGGGATTATCTACATCGACGAGATTGACAAAATTGCCCGCAAAAGTGAAAACCCATCAATCACACGAGATGTTTCTGGTGAAGGCGTGCAGCAAGCTTTACTGAAAATGCTAGAAGGCACGATCGCCAACGTACCACCACAAGGGGGACGTAAACATCCGTATCAAGACTGCATCCAAATCGATACCAGTAATATTCTATTTGTCTGTGGCGGTGCTTTCGTTGGCTTAGAAAAAGTTGTAGAGCAAAGAGCCGGGAAAAAGTCAATCGGTTTTGTACAACCAGGGGAAGGCCAATCAAAAGAAAAACGCGCCGCCGATGTGTTGCACAATCTGGAACCAGATGATTTGGTAAAATTTGGGATGATTCCAGAGTTTATTGGACGGATACCAATGGTGGCGGTGGTTGATCCTCTAGATGAAGAAGCACTAATGGCGATTCTGACTCAACCACGCAGTGCTTTGGTGAAACAGTACCAAAAACTGCTGAAGATGGATAATGTTCAATTAGATTTTAAACAAGATGCTCTACGAGCGATCGCTCAAGAAGCCTACCGCCGCAAAACGGGTGCAAGAGCATTGCGAGGCATTGTAGAAGAACTCATGTTAGATGTAATGTACGAATTACCATCCCGCAAAGATGTGACTCGCTGTACAGTCACAAGGGAAATGGTAGAAAAACGTTCTACCGCCGAACTTATAGTACATCCATCCTCATTACCCAAACCTGAATCAGCGTAATAGTCATTAGTCATTCGTCATTAGTCCATTGACTTTTAACTTTTAACTTTTGACTTTGAAAAAATGCCTTACATCAATGTGCGTGGTGTTGACCATTACTACGAGTGGGTGAAACAATCATCTACTGCTTTGACGAAACCCGTGATGGTATTCATTCACGGTTGGGCTGGTTCAGCTAGGTACTGGAGGAGTACGGCAAATGCTTTATCAGAACAATTTGATTGTTTACTTTATGATATGCGCGGTTTTGGGCGTTCTGCTGGGAAACCGACTCTAGTTCCAGCCAGTGAGTCTGTTGCTACTTCTGAGTCTAGTCCAGAAACATCAGCCGCAATTCAAGAGTTAACTTATGAATTGGAAGAATACGCTGATGATTTAGCGGTACTTTTAGATAAGTTGCATCTTGGGCGTGTTTATATCAATGCTCATTCAATGGGTGCGTCTGTTGCAACTTTATTTTTTAACCGCTATCCTCAACGGATAGAAAAAGGGATTCTAACTTGTAGTGGAATTTTTGAATACGATGAAAAAGCCTTTACTGCCTTTCATAAATTTGGTGGTTATGTAGTTAAATTCCGTCCCAAGTGGTTAGGTAAAATTCCATTTATTGATCGGATGTTTATGGCGAGATTCCTACATCGTTCTATCCCCAAATCTGAACGTCAGGCTTTTTTACAAGATTTTCTCGAAGCAGATTATGATACTGCTTTAGGTACAATTTTTACTTCGGTTAGCAAGGCACAATCTGAATTAATGCCACAAGAATTTGCTAAGTTAACTATGCCAACGCTGTTAGTTGCGGGTGAATATGACCAGATTATTCCCGCCGTAATGGGAAGACAAGCCGCAGCAATGAATGACAAAATTGAATTTGCGCTAATTCCTAATACAGCACATTTCCCCATGTTGGAAGATGTGCCGACTTACTTGCAACGGGTACGAGAGTTTTTGCAAATTACTGCGCCAGAAGTGAAAGTGAATTGATTTTTGATATTGCAACATCTCACTTCTATCTGTGGGTTAATTTAAACCTAGTTCTCGTTTTAGTAAGTTAATTGAATTTAGTCCTATGTAATTTTCTACCTTAATTAATTTAGGTGGTCGAATAATATCTTCCGCAGCAGCTTGTACCGCCATTTGTACTGCTCGAAAACTAGCAACATCACTGATAATAAATTCAGCCCGCTTCACAATTGCTTGAAGTTTATAAGCATCTTTTGGTTGCGCTGTCATCACGAGTAGTTCATCTCCGCGTAAACCGTGGAGGATAACTTCAGCAGCACGGGCAATGCCTGTACTCAGGCTGACTATGCCTATACAATGATCTTTTGCCAGGTTTTTGACTAGATTCAGTTCTTTACTGTAGTCATAGATATCGAGAGGGATAACTCTGACAGCTTTGGGTGCAGCAATTTGTTCGACTTCACCAATAAAATAGCGGCTGGTAACAACTGTAGCCGAGTTAGTTTTATCCAAAACAGCCGCTAATTCTTCCATTCTGATTAACTGAATGGGTATTTTCAGAGATTGCTCTAATTCATACACCATCAATTCCCCAGCACCGAGGTCTTGAGAAGGGACTGCAACCAGTACCTGGGCGCTACAACGCAAACGCCAATCCATTTCGGCTAAAAATAGCTCACGCGCTTGGCTGAGGGAACAGCCTTGGGCAAGGAGTTGGTCAAGAGCTTGCTGGACAACTTTATATGCTTCAGGGTGTGCTTGGAGAATGGGTGATTGCAATTTGCTACCGCCCTCATGACCTTGAGCGCGGACATAAATTCCTGAACCAGCAAGACTTTCTACTAAGCCTTCATCTTCTAGCTGGCGATAAACTTTGCTAATTGTATTACGGTGTAATCCAGTTTGCATTGCTAATGCCCGTGTGCTAGGCAATTTGTAAGCAGGTGGATATTGCCGAGATGCGATCGCAAACCTGATTTGATTAAATAACTGAGTAGAGGCGGGAATTTCACTGTCTGGCTGAATACGAAATTGAATCATTACCAAAACTCCTAAATCAAGTAACAATCAGCAACCTGCTACATTTGCTACTTGTCGTATTTTTTATTTGTAACACTCAACAAGTAAGATCCGATACAGGTCAAGTATAAAGCCATCTCATCTGGGTTTGGGTAATATCTATATATCTAAACCAACCACCGTTAATTCAGGCGGATGTTCTAGCGTAAATTGATAATATATTTCTCGTCGCTCTTGAGGTAAAACGCTTAACTTCCATTCTAAAATTCCCATTTCCCCTAGTTGAATTTGCGGTTGGATGCGGGTAAGGCGAATTTTTATTTGTTCGTCGCGGCTAACAGGTAATTGTTCTGTAATCTTTAAATTAATTTCTTGATTCAGTAAGTTAGTAATTAATAATCGATAAGCGTAAGTAGTTCGACGTTGATTCACAATCATCTTTTTATCTACTTGGCGCTCAACTAAATTCCGTTCAATTTTGATACCTTCATCAATGCCTAAGTTCAAGATAAATTCTTGTCCAGGGGCTATGTTTTCTAATTTAGTTCCACCCACAAAAACATCATCTCGAAAAATATTGGCTTTCCCTGGTAATAAAGTTGCACCATCAGAACTATTTTTTACATGAGCTTGTAAGTAAGCAAAGCTTACCAAACGTGGCATTACCACATAATCAAAAGTACAGGGATAATCATCATGAAAAATTGTTGTTTTATGGGGTGCGCCATCACTAGGAACATTCCCACCGCCATTGAGTTTAAAAGTAACTACGCTTCCTTCTTTGGAGATTGCTCCTCCTATATTTTCTGCTGCAACAAGAGCATCACTAGCTAAATCCTCCTCATCTTGTGAAAACAATGAATCAGCCGCAGGCATAGCCGCTATGCTAGGCAGTGATGGACGGGGTAAGGCTCGTCGTCGGACTGTAAGTTGACGTAGGGTATCAATATACCAAGGTTCTAGTTTTGGTGGCAGCGTACCCAATCCTGGTTTAGCCGTTGAGAGAGTAAGAGATACATCTAACCAGTCTTCGCCAGTATTTTGGATGATTTCTGCTAGGTAGCTTAATTTTACTGTTTGATTTGTGCTATCTACTCGCAAATCATAAAGGGGAGTCCAACTAGCATGATTGACAATGTAGGATACTTCTAACTCAAACTCGCCTGCACCAGCAACTTCTATACCGACAACCAAGCTAAAACTTTCTTGGGGATGGGGTGTTTGAATATTGTGCAATGTGGCGTGGAGTGCCTGTAGTTGCTTGTCTAGTTCCTGTTGTTGGCTATGGTAATCTCCAGATGCGATCGCATATTCGCTATATTGGCTACCCAAAAAGTTCAAAAAATCCAAGGTTTCGCTGAGGCTGAGATTTTTGCGAGACAAGCTTTGAGCAAATGGTTCTTCTGTTTTTTCTCGCAAGCCTTCAAGAAATTTCGCCTGTAAAGCTAAAGCATCTATTTGCGCTTGCAGATGGCGTTTTTCTGCTTCTATTTGTTGAATTTGACGGTTTAAATGTGCTACTCGTTCGGCAATCGGTTCGGTGGTGTAGATGCGATCGCTACTAACTCCCAACAAGCCTACTCCAACACTACCTGTCCCACCCACTCTCACAGAATCAGTTTCTAGAGTCACTGGCAGTGAATGAATGACTAATTCTCTTTCTACCCCTGTTAAAGAAATTACACCTCGTCGTGTAACTAGGGCTTGATCGCTGTATACCGTCACAGCTACTACCTGAGTGGGAACTGTTTTTCTCATAGAAGGAGTTTCCGGGTGTATCACTGCCAGCTTTCCCCAATATCAAATGAATCTGCTGGTTAATTTTGTCATGGTTCAGATGCTTCAATCTAAACAAGTTGAAGCTGAGATTTCAAAACTCAATCAACAGTGCTATAAACAGGAATTTCAGTCTGCTCCACAAAAGTCTTGGCAGCATCCAGCAAATACTCATAATAAGTACGAGCTACAATTGATAACTGTTTACCTGCCGGATAAACCATGTACCAAGCTCGTTTAATCGGGAAGTGCTGCACATCCAAAATGCTGAACTCTGAGGCATCTGAGAGCAAAGTATGACGAGATAATACAGAAATCCCTAAACCTCCAGCGATCGCTTGCTTAATGGCTTCGTTACTCCCCAATTCCAGCTTAACGTTCACTTTTATCTCGTGTTCTTCTAACAGATTCTGCACAGCGCGGCGAGTTCCTGAACCTGGTTCTCGCATAATAAAAGGCTGATTATTTAACTCTTGAATGGGGATATTTTTCTCCTTTGCTAGGGGATGATTTACTGGAGCAAAAACTACCAAAGGGTTATCTAAAAACGGTTCACAATTAACATCTAAATGCTCTGGAACCTGACTCATAATATACAAGTCATCCAGATTCTGCGTCATCCGCTCAATAATTTTCTCGTGATTTGTTACTTGCAAGGAAATATCAATTCCTGGGTAACGCTGGCAAAACGGACCTAATAACCGCGGGATGAAATACTTGGCTGTGGTAATAACTGCTAAACGTAATTGCCCTTGTTTTAAGCCTTTTAAATCAGCAACTTTCATCTCAAACTGGGCGATAGTTTCAAAAATTTGCCGACAAGTAGCAAAAAGTTCTCTACCTGCTTCAGTCAAATACAAGCGTTTCCCAACCTGCTCAAATAATGGTAAACCCACAGATTTTGTTAATTGCTTGATTTGCATGGAAACTGTAGGTTGGGTAAGAAACAATTCC
Source organism: Nostoc sp. PCC 7107 (assembly GCF_000316625.1). Taxonomy (GTDB): domain Bacteria; phylum Cyanobacteriota; class Cyanobacteriia; order Cyanobacteriales; family Nostocaceae; genus Nostoc_B. The sequence goes on from NC_019676.1 coordinate 995,251, forward strand.
TCCGCAGCACGAGTAAAGCTACCATGCCGAGCCGCCGCCTCAAATACCTTCAACTGGTGTAGCGTCGCTTGGTTCAAAGGTGATTCTCCTCTAATAGCGATCTTATAGATATAAAACTAGTATCACGGAACACCTGCAAATCATGGCGTATCGCTCATACGAAGTTATGAGTTTTAGTATAGATAAAAATCTATGTTCGCTATTAAAAGAAAGATATTTGATTTATAGTCCGTAAAAGTTATGATCAAAATAACAAGCGAAGCGTAAGATGCCTTCCAACCAAAGATGAATGCTGAATACTGAATACTGAGGATAATTTTCCCACAATTCATCACTCAAAATTCGTAATTCATCATTCATCATTCCATAATTCTTCTGTAACTTTTGCCGGTAACTTAGCTAAATCAGGCAATTGGAGTATCTCTAACTCAGCGACTTGCTCCTTAATATTCACGGGCATCTTAATCGGTTGCCGTTCTTCTATCCAACAACTGGCAACAGGTAAGGTTTGTTCTAATTCATCTAATGGCCGAGGAATCACCATTACAGCATTCAATTCACCAATCCGTTCTGCTTCATACATTCCAGCTTCCACTGCTACTGCGACATTAGCCACAGAGCCACGAATAATGGCTGTACATAACCCCGCACCAATTTTTTCATAGGCTGCTAACTGCACATCAGCTGATTTCAACATGGCATCACAAGCTCCTACCATCGCTGGAAATCCCCGCGTTTCCACGAGTCCAATAGCGAGGTTACTCAAACGGCTATAACTGCCTTCTTCCATATATTTACTTAATCTATTAGTAATGGGCAGCACTACATCCAGATTAGGAAAAGGGCGAGGAATCACCAAACTAGAAACCAATTGACCAAACTGTTCAGCAGTTTGGACACCTGACTCAACTGCTAAACGTACATCAGCGATGCCACCTCGAACAATTGCGGTACAGTGACCGCTACCAATTTTTTCATATCCAACGAGGTGAACCCCAGCAGATTTCAACATCATATCAGCAGTTCCAACGATTGCCGGAAAGCTGAGGGTAGATACTAAACCCAAGGCAGTATCCTTGAAGTTATCTCTGTCTCGGCGACGCGATGTCCGAACAGTGCTAAGGGACTGTTGATTATATGTGTCCATGTGGATTCTCCAGGATACTCACAGTCAATAATGTAGATGCCCTTTTGCCAGCTTTCCCGTACTCCAGAGGAAAACCCGCAGGTTTGGGTAGGCTAAAGGTCGAAAGCGAAAGGCTGAAGAATAAAGCATAAAGGATGAAATAATTTTTCTCATCCCTCATAATTCATAACTTCATACTTTAGAGGACAACTTACAATTAACACTTATTCGGGTGGTTCGTCAGACTTAGGATTGTTCAAGGATTGCCTATGGGGAAATAATGTCGTTAATAGCCTGTGAATACTCCCTTGCCCATAAATTTGAGTTCCAAAAATATCCGCAGATTCAGAGTTATCCGCACTAATTTCTGATGAACCAGCAGCAGTTTCATCTTTCTCAGGCGGTGGCGGTTGAGCAGAGGGTGTGGGCGAAGGTTGGGGAATTGAAATAGACTGGTCGGTTAACTCCAAGAAAGCAGAAGCAGAAAGATTAGTTGAGGAAATAGAAATAGGTTTTTCCTGACTTCCCGCAAAATTATTTTCCTCTGGTTGTTGCTCTTGGATATTAGGAGAAACAGTGTTATTCGTGGGTGGCTCTTGTGTTTGAGGCAGACTAATCTGACGACTAGTATCTCCTAACACTGAGCTTGGTGGTACTACTCTTCCTGGTTCTACAGAACAATTAAAAACTGTTGTTGCTGCACCAATACAAGCATTAGTACCAATTTTGCCTGCTCCCACCATCAAAAAACCAGCCCCCAAGTTAGCACCTGCTTCTACTTCCAGGGTTCCTTCATTGACTTGGAGAATTGACCCCATACCAATACAGACACCAGAGCCAATAATGATTTTACTGTTGGTAGCTGCTTGAAGTATCACACCAGGTGCTAACACCGCACTGGGATGAATAGTCACATCGCCACTAATGTAAGGCTCAAAGTTATTGTGGAGGCGCAGTGGCGGCACAGACATGGAAAATTAAACCTCGGAAGAAAGCAGTGCTGAGGAGCAACTGCATTGGGCAGCTTTGCCGACTTGTGGCAAGTGGAGTTGCTGAGTTCTGAGTACAGATAGAAGTACTGCAACTCGGAAGTGGCTCTTTGTTTTGGCGTTTTAGCAAGTAGCATCGCTGAAGAAAAATTTGTTTCCCCAACTTGAGTTTAGGTTTAGATAACTAAGATTTCATGCTTGTAGAAACACAATTAATCATGTCTTTACTTAGCACGCTGCTCAACGCCTCGCTACTACTCTAAGCACAGCTATGCCCGCAGGGCTTTACAGCACTTTCAACTCAGCACTACTATGGACGTTGAATAATTGTTTCCAACACTCGACGCTTGGCTTTCGGGTCAATACCAATCAACCGCACGTACTCACCAGGATATTCAGACAGAGATGCTTCCAAAGCTGCGATCGCATCTCTTTCCGATCTGGCCTCAATTTGTCCACAGCTTGCCCAAGAACCAGTCCGGAAACGTCTTTGGTCTACGTGTTCAGCACTGATTTTATAACCACTTGCCAACAATTGCCGTAGCTGGTCTACAACTTCTGTATTTAACCTATTGCTGATCGTCGTTGCCGTTGTCGAGCTAACACTACTTGAACTAGCATAAGATTTCTGACCATTAGAGACCACTACGGGGCCATTAGGTCTTTGAATAATGCTTTCTAATACCCGACGTTTGGCTTTTGGGTCAATACCAATTAAGCGGACATATTCGCCTTGATGGCTTTCAAGACATTCTTCTAAAGCTGCTACAACTTCATTAGTCGAAGTAGCTTCTATGGGCTGACAACTAGCCCAAGAACCAGTCCGAAAACGGCGCTCATCTACGTGTTCAGACCCAATTTTGTAACCACCTGCTAACAATTGGCGGATTTGGTCTACAGTTTCAGCGCTAATTGAACCAATACCAGCACCCTTACTATTACCATTGCCATTGCCATTACCGTTATAGCTACTAGTACCTGCACTCACAGGTGCTTTAAAGCTAGTGGCTGCTTTTACCACACCATCTGGGCGTTGAATAATTGTCTCTAATACCCGACGTTTACCTTTAGGATCAATCCCAAATAAACGCACGTACTCACCACTGTGGTCTGCTAGACAGCTTTCTAACGCTGATAAAGCTTCATTCACAGATCTTGCTTCAATGGGCTGACAACTAGTCCAAGAACCAGTGCGGAACCGTCTTTGGTCTACGTGTTCCGTGCCAATCTTATAACCTTGCTCTAAAAGATAGCGCACCTGATCTACTGTTTCTGCACCCAAGCTATTGCTTGCCACTTCACTACTCCTTTCCAACTCTAAGACAGTAACACCATTACCTGTATAAGATTTAGCTAATTCATCCCGGATGGGTGCAATACATTTGCTATCCGCAGCACAGCGATAACCAGCCCGCAATGCTTGATTAATCCCCACTACATGATGGGCAAATTGCTCATCTTGATCTTGCACATCTGGCAGACGGTCAGCTTGCTGCTGGCTTGTGATTATCGCTCCCGAAGGTACATATTTACCGGGGGGAATTTCTACATCTTGAATTAAAGCGTGCATCATTACAATGCAGCCCTTACCCACTCTGGCATTAAATACCGTAGAGCGAAAGCCAATAAAGCAATTATCCCCTACATAAGCTGGGCCATGAATCAGAGCCATGTGGGTTAGGGAAGCATTATTACCAACCCAGACCGAGTATTCTTCGCCATCATCACCTACTACTCGGCCTTGCTCTAAACCATGAATCACTACACCATCTTGTATATTGGTCTTTTCACCGATATAAAAGGGTGTACCTTCATCCGCTCTAATCGAAGTCCCCGGAGCAACGATTACATTTGCACCTATCCGCACATCACCAATAATGTTGGAGAAAGAATGTACGAATGAGGTTTCGTGGATTTCTGGCTCAGCTAAACCTTTTGACCACGGGGTTGGGGGTGCCGCCGTGCTGCTGACTGCCATCGCGAGATTCCTCCTGAATTAAGCTTTTTGTAAATAGTCAATAGTCTGTAGTCAATAGTCCATAGTTTACTGACCTTTAAGTGTCAGTTGCTTTAAGCTGGAAAAAACGCCCAACCTCTTGCTCCTCTTGACTGTTGACTGTTGACTATCTATATTGGTCTTTTTTACTGTAAATAAGGCGATCTTGAACATGAATGGTATCAATTATCGCCACCACCGCTGCATCTAAAGGGCGTTGTTCGTTGCCAAGAATTTGACGAGCGGCACTACCACAACTGACCAGCACCCACTCATCTACTCCTGCTCCCACCGTGTCCGCTGCTACTTCGTATTGTGGCAAGATGTTTCCTTCTTCATCCACTAATTGCAACAGCAGTAGTTTGACACCTCTAAGACTTGGTTCTTTTTGAGTGCTAACTACTGTGCCACGCACTTTGGCAATTTGCATTATGTGTTATGGTCTTCTGCCGCCGAAAGGACGAATTGCATTGACATTTTCCCGGAATTGTTCTACGTCTTCCGTATAACGAATTGGCAGCACGTATTCCAAGTTTTCATGGGGACGGGCAATGATGTGAGTAGAAAGTACTTGTCCACCATTTACACGCTTGACTGATTCAACACCTGCTGCTACAGAAGCTTGGACTTCGGAAACGTCACCCCGGACAATTACGGTGACACGACCACTACCGATTTTTTCGTAACCTACTAAGGTTACACGAGCGGCTTTCACCATCGCGTCAGCAGCTTCTACTACTGCTGGAAAGCCAAGGGTTTCTACCATTCCCACTGCAATTGACATTAGTTGTAATCCCTAATTAAATTTTATCAAACAAAACAAAAGCGCAGATCAAGCAAGCAACCCCGTCAGTCACTTTATCTTCTCAGCTTTTAAGTGCGAAACTGTTCCACAGCTTCTGTGTAACGAATCGGCAATACGTATTCCAAGTTTTCATGGGGACGCGCAATGATGTGAGTGGAAAGCACTTCACCACCATTTACTCTTCTTGCCGCTTCAATTCCAGCTGCAACTGAGGCTTGCACTTCGGAAACATCTCCCCGCACAATTACGGTGACACGAGCGCTACCAATTTTTTCATATCCTACCAAAGTTACACGGGCAGCTTTCACCATCGCATCAGCAGCTTCTACTACTGCTGGAAAGCCCTTAGTCTCAATCATTCCAACTGCAATTGGCATCGCAGAAACTCCTAAAAATTTAATCCAATCAGTACTGTGGTTTGAAAATTTTGACGGGGAAGCTCATCTTGAGCTAAAAGACACTTCCAAAATAAGCATAGGAAAGGTTGGCTCCCCTGGCAATATAAATTAGTATAATAGTTTATAATAAAAAAGTTTTAAAAAACTTAATTGTTCGTCATACCAGGTTTCTGCTCTCTTTAAGTCCACTGATTACAAGAGCAGACCCTTATGCTTTATAATTCCTTCATTACATATACAAAACCCTGTTCGTAGCCAAGACTAATTCGGTCTGGTGAGGAAGATAAAATTACTGTATGTTTTACAGTTTATATCTTTCCTCTATTTTGTATTAACCTAATAGGAATATATAAAAAGCTTATAGCTTTTTCAAAGCTATCTTATAAAATTCTCTGCTAAGAAGTAGAAATAGAAGTTTACAAATTGAGCATGATTTCAATTAAAGGTGGAGAATTTGAATATGTAAAATAAGTTTATTGGTTTAAATATATTCCAGAATATTCCAGAGTGTTCCAGTCACAAATACTCATGTAAAACCTCGCCGAAGAATAATTTAACAAATATTTCCAGTAAAAAAAATTTAGTAAACAATTGTTTTTCAAAGGGCTAAAAAATCAAGGCAGAGTTGTAAAGGTAAGCAAATTAAATGAATGAGTTTCTATTTTCAACAAGTTGGTGTGTGCCTTTGTATAGTTTAATGGGCGCACTGTTAACTTTGCCCTGGGGGATGGGAATAATCAGAAAGACAGGCCCCAGACCAGCGGCATATTTAAACTTGTTGACCACTGTTTTGGCTTTTGCTCATAGCTTATTTGTCTTTAAAGATGTTTGGGACAGAGAACCAGAAAATTTACTGGTTAGCTGGTTTCAAGCCGCGAATTTAAACTTATCTTTTTCATTAGAACTCTCACCTGTGAGTTTTGGGGCGACAGTTTTAATCACAGGATTAAGTTTGTTGGCGCAAATTTACGCTTTAGGCTATTTAGAGAAAGACTGGTCACTGGCAAGATTTTTTGCACTACTTGGGTTTTTTGAAGCGGCACTGAGTGGTTTAGCAATTAGTGACTCTTTATTTCTCAGTTATGCCTTGTTAGAAGTTCTCACCCTTTCTACCTATTTGTTAGTAGGGTTTTGGTACGCTCAACCTTTGGTAGTAACAGCAGCACGGGATGCTTTTTTAACCAAGCGGGTGGGCGACTTGTTATTGCTGATGTCTGTGGTGACGCTTTCCAGTTGGGCAGGTAGCTTAAATTTTTCTGATTTGTATGAGTGGGCGCAAACAGCAAACCTCAGCCCGATGGCATCAACTTTACTTGGTTTGGGCTTAATTGCTGGGCCAGCAGGTAAGTGCGCTCAGTTTCCCTTGCACTTGTGGTTAGATGAAGCAATGGAAGGGCCTAACCCCGCTTCAGTGATGCGAAATTCGCTGGTGGTAGCTGGTGGTGCTTATTTACTATACAAACTGCAACCGATTTTAGCTTTATCACCAGTGGCATTGAATGCGTTAATCGTCATGGGTTCAGTGACGGCGGTGGGTGCGACCTTAGTATCATTGGCACAAATTGATATTAAGCGATCGCTTTCTCATTCTACAAGTGCATATATGGGACTAGTGTTTTTGGCAGTTGGTATGCAGCAAGGGGGTGTAGCTGTAATGTTGCTGTTGACTCATGCGATCGCCAAAGCATTATTATTTATGAGTTCCGGTTCGGTTATTTACACCACTAGTACTCAAGATTTAACAGAAATGGGCGGTTTATGGTCGCGGATGCCTGCTACTACTACCGCCTTTGTTGTCGGTTCGGCAGGGATGATTACATTGCTACCCCTGGGAAGCTTTTGGGCAATGCTGTCATGGGCTGATGGTTTGGTAGCAATTAGCCCTTGGGTAATTGGCATTTTAGTGATAGTTAATGGCTTGACAGCCTTAAACTTGACAAGAGTCTTCCGATTAATATTTTGGGGTACACCGCAACAAAAAACCCGTCGTTCCCCAGAAGTTGGCTGGCAAATGGCATTTCCAATGGTGACATTGACGATACTGACCTTACTGTTACCCCTGATGCTTCAGCAATGGTACTTACTACCAGATAAAAATAGTATTAACTGGTACGTGGTAGGAATGTTATTGACCTCTACGGTATTAGGAGTCGGTATAGGTTCCACAATGTACCTCCATAAAGCTTGGTCAAGATCGAGAATTTTGGTGTGGCGATTTTTACAGGACTTGTTGGGCTACGATTTTTACATAGACCGCATCTATCGATTGACAGTAGTTGGGGCAGTAGCATTGCTGTCTAGGATATCGGCTTGGAGCGATCGCTATCTAGTTGATGGCCTAGTAAACTTGGTGGGAATTTTCACAATTCTCGGCGGACAAAGTTTAAGGTACAGCATTTCTGGCCAGTCCCAAGGCTATATGTTGACCATCCTCGTAGTTATTAGCCTTTTCGGCTTCTTTATTAGCTGGTCATTAGGACTGCTCAATAACTTGCATTTTTAACAGTGCTGATTGAATCAATTTTGGATTTTAAATTTGGGGTGCTTCGACAAGCTCAGTACAAGTTTTGGATGAGAAAGACTTGTAATCTCAAATTGATAATCCGAACTCTAAAATTCTTCTGTACCTACTCCCTAATTCTCTCTAAACTATGTTGAGTGCATTGATTTTGCTGCCATTGTTAGGCGCAACTATTATCGGTTTTTGGCCTACTGTGATTGATGGGAAACTATCCCGTAGTATGGCTTTTGTCTTTGCTGGTATGACTTTCTTGTGGTCAATCTTTCTAGCAATTCAATTCGACCCAGGAAAAATTACTCAACAATTTAGTGAGTTTATACCTTGGGTAGATGCTCTAGGCTTAAGTTATAACCTCGGAGTAGATGGTTTATCTTTACCCTTGCTGGTTTTAAATGGACTATTGACTTGTATTGCCATCTCCAGTAGTGATATTTCCCTACAACGTCCGAGACTATATTACTCACTTATCCTCCTGTTAAGCACTGGAGTCACAGGAGCCTTTCTAGCACAGGATTTACTCTTATTTTTCCTGTTTTATGAACTAGAACTAATACCCCTATACCTACTCATTGCTATTTGGGGTGGTGTAAAACGAGGTTACGCAGCAACAAAGTTTTTGATTTACACAGCCACATCGGGAATTTTGCTGTTGGCAAGTTTCCTCGGTATGGTTTGGCTGAGTGGCGGTTCTAACTTTGCCTTAGCAAACTTGAATGCTGCATCCTTGCCATTAGGAACTCAACTGTTATTACTAGCCGGTATTTTGGTTGGTTTTGGGATTAAAATACCCTTGGTTCCCTTCCACACTTGGTTGCCCGATGCCCACGTTGAAGCCTCTACACCCATTTCTGTATTGTTAGCTGGTGTGCTATTGAAATTGGGGACTTACGGCTTACTGCGGTTTGGGATGAACTTGTTACCCAATGCGTGGAGTTATGCAGCACCTTGGTTAGCAACTTGGGCAGTAGTAAGTGTGCTTTATGGCGCATCCTGCGCGATCGCGCAAACTGACATGAAAAAGATGGTAGCCTATAGTTCAGTTGGACACATGGGCTATGTACTATTGGCCGCCGCCGCCGCTACACCATTAAGTGTGTTAGGCGCTGTGATGCAAATGATTAGCCACGGCTTAATTTCCGCCTTACTGTTTTTGTTGGTAGGAGTAGTATATAAAAAAGCTGGTAGCCGGGATTTAGAAGTTATTCGCGGATTATTAAATCCCGAACGCGGAATGCCCGTTATTGGTAGCTTGATGGTCTTGGGAGTAATGGCCAGCGCAGGTATACCAGGAATGGTAGGTTTTATTTCCGAATTTGTGATTTTTAGCGGCAGTTTTGTGGTATTTCCGGTGCAAACTCTACTATCTATGCTAGGAACTGGCTTAACTGCGGTTTATTTCTTAATTTTGATGAATCGCGCTTTTTTTGGGCGCTTATCTGCACAAGTAGTTAATTTACCACGAGTCTATTGGAGCGATCGCCTGCCGTCGGTAGTCTTAGCTGTATTGATTGTAATTTTCGGCATTCAACCTACTTGGTTATCTCGTTGGACTGAACCAACAATCACCGCCATGATGAGTGTAGATAAAGTAGTGGCAACAGTCTCTGTAGAAAAGTCAAAGTAAAAAGTAAAATTTTTTCCTTTTGCCTTTTTATTTCCTCATTCCCAATTTGGAGAACTGGTAATGGTAACTATTAGAAGTAAACCTGGCTTACATCCTTTAGCTGAGTACGTAGAACGATTACAAACAGGTGGAACATTATTACCTGATAGTCCAGAAAATGTTTTAGAAGTAGTTGGTATTCTCAAAAGCTATGGTGTAGTTTTAGATGCCTACTCCAAAAATCTCATCTACATTGCTGACCATCAATTTTTAAGATTTTTTCCTTTTTTTAAATACTTTAACGACGAATTCTCTTTTCAAAAATTACTCCGTCACTGGTGGCACGATCGCATCAATTACGAATATGCAGAATATTGCATGAAAGCTATGATGTGGCATGGTGGCGGTGGCTTAGATGCTTATTTAGATACCAAAGAATTTCAAGAACGAGCAAAAGCAGTTATCACCGCCAAATTTAAGAATAATCCTTTTATTTTGGGATTAAACCAATTATTCCCCGAATTTTTAACTGAACAATTGCGCGTTTCAGCTTATTACAGTGGTTTAGGTCAATTCTGGCGAGTGATGGCTGATATTTTCTTAACCTTATCAGACCGTTATGACCAAGGCGAAATCAAATCAATTCCCCAAGTTGTAGATTACATTAAAGCAGGCTTAGTAGCAGATGCTATGAAGCCGATAACCTACTCTGTCAAAATCCAAGATAAAGTCTACGAAATTATTCCCAAAAAGACTGGTTTAACATTTTTAGCAGATACAGCAGTGCCTTATGTCGAGGCTGTTTTCTTCCGGGGAACTCCTTTTCATGGCACAGTTTCTTACAATGCCCAAGCCTATCAAATTTCCCCCGATCAAGGTCGATTCCAATATGGTGCATTGTATGCTGATCCTTTACCCATTGGCGGTGCTGGTATTCCGCCTACATTACTCATGCAGGATATGCGCCACTATTTGCCAGAATATTTGCACGCTATTTATCGGCGTGGTTTACGGGGTGAAGATGACTTGCGGGTACAAATTTGTATAAGTTTCCAAAAGTCAATGTTTTGCGTGACTACAGCCGCAATTTTAGGATTGATGCCTTATTCTTTAGAGACTCAAGATCCATCTGAACAAAATGCTAATCGAGTGTATTTGGAAAAATGGATGGATAGATTTACAACCTCACGCTTAAGTGATGTCAATAGCTAGAGTGCTGAGTAAAAAATGCTAGTACGCTAAGGTGTGAATAAAGCACCAAATACAAACTGCTTTCAAGCTAACTGTAAGGATTTCTGGATTTCACACTTCATCCTTCAACCAACACATCTGGTAGTCTCAATTTCCATAGCATCAGAAATAAAACAAACTCCGCCAAACTTATTTAGAGTTTTCCGGATATTTGATTCTACCAATGGCAATTTTTCGGGGGCAAAAAAGGCAATGATATAAACATTGTCGAGCATTGTCATAGCTAAATCATGAGTGACTTTGCCTCTTGTACCTTTACCAGCAACATCTTTGACAACTGAATGTCCAGCTACGCCTGATTTTTCTAAAGACTCTAAAATTTTACCGAGTTCGACATAGTTAGCAAATATTTCGATCCGTTTGACAGCCTGCATTGTCTTATCTCCAAAATAGATTAATGCCGTATAGATATAGCGGTATACCTACAATGATATTAAAAGGGAAAGTCACAGCTAAAGCAGTTGAAATGTACAGACTAGGATTAGCTTCTGGGACAGTTAGACGCATAGCTGCTGGTACAGCAATGTAGGAAGCACTGGCACATAGCACCGAGAACAATAGACTATCTCCTTTTGGCATTCCGATCGCTTTCGCAATTAATAAAGCTATGCCGGCATTTAAAATAGGTACTAGTATCGCAAACAGAATCAGGAAAATACCTGCTTTTTGCAAATCTCTGATTCTTTTCGCCGCCACCAGTCCCATATCTAACAAAAAGAACGTCAGCACACCGTAAAACAAATCTTGGGTAAAGGGTTTTAAAGTTTGCCAGCCATGTTCTCCAGTCAAAAGACCCATGACGAGGCTACCCACGAGCAAAAATACAGAACTATTAAGGAAAGCTTCTTGTAATACTTCTGGCCAATTGAATTCGCGATCGCTTTCATCGACAGTGAAAACGTTAACCAATATTAAACCTACAACAATTGCTGGTGATTCCATCAAGGCCAAGGCTGCAACCATAAACCCATCAAAAGCCATTCCCAGTTGAGTCAGGAAAGAACTGGCAGTGATAAATGTTACCGCACTAATGGAGCCATAAGTAGCAGCGATCGCCGCAGAATTATAAGTATCTAACTTAATTCTGAGAATAAAAAATGTATAAACCGGGACAATACAAGCCATCAATATTGCAGCGAAAAGGGTGAGAATAACTGCTTGATTAACACCACTTTTGACCAGTTCTACACCACCTTTAAACCCAATCGCAAACAGTAAATATAAAGATAATAGCTTAGGGATAGGCGCTGGGATTTCTAAATCTGTTTTGACGAACACCGCTAACATTCCCAGAAAGAAAGCCAATATGGGTGGATTTAAGATGTTAGATATAATGAGACTGACATCCATAATTCCACCATGCCTCCAAAAATTAGCTAAATACTCATAAATCAGTTTAGGGTAATATCGCACACATCTAAAATTCTTTTGATGTATCAGATGCGATCGCTTTGTAATTGACAAAGTACTTGATCTATGAACCAATCAAGACTGCGAACCCAAATCGCAGCCTGAGCAATTTTTCCCACGAGGTAAAGATATTTCCACCGCCAGAAGGAAGCAGATTACTAAATTTAGAGCTATAGGCACAAAAGCCTAAATTCCAGCTATCTTTGGGGCGGACTCAGTTTATACACTTTTTTGGCTGACAAATATATAATTAGTGCAAGCAAGCACTTGCATGAATCATTAAAATTTAGTATTAAAGTACAGAAAAACTCGTGCAGGGTGGATCAAAGCGACAACTGAGGTATTGGCAAATGCAGGTTTAACAAAAACTACCGCCGATAAATTTGCTCGTATTACTGGGGTAAATCAGGTAACTTGATATTGCCAGCCCCAGAGTTTAATCAAATAGGCGCTTGAAAAGTAGAAACCTTGGCTGATCAAGATTCCTACACAAGCTCGGTTTATCAGTGTCTTACCAAGCATCCCTATATTTCAGCCAAGTTGCCTAAAGTTTAAGTCTATAAAATGAGAAAACAAAAATGTCCCAGTCTGAGTTCCCTGATTCACAGTTTCCGGTTGAAATAGAACAGCCTGCTGCTACCGACTCTAATCAGGCTAAACCAAAGGATTCTTCAGCAGACCCAAAACCCATCTCAATACTCCATAAAAAGCGGCCTTGGCCAGTGATTTTAGGCGTAGTCTTGTTAATTGCAGGTATTGGTATTGGTTGGCGATGGTGGCAAACTAGCCAGGCGAGTAATGCACCCGCTGGGGCTGGAGCAGCAGCTGGACAACCGATGGGAATTCCTGTAAAGTTAGCCACGGTTGAGAATGCAACTATTCAGCAAACTTCAGAATTTGTTGGGACTTTAGATGCACCACGTTCAGTCACACTCAAACCAGAGATTGATGGACGCATTACAGAGATTTTATATAAAGAAGGCGATCGCATTTCCCAAGGACAAGTAGTCATTCGTTTGCAAAGTGATGATGCTCAAGCGCAATTACTTCAAGCCAAAGCCTCACTTGAACAAGCACAAGCGCGTTTAGCAGAACTGAAAGCAGGTACACGTTCTGAAGAAATTGCCCAAGCCAGAGCGCAGTTAGTTCAAGCCCAAGCGCGGTTACGAGATGCTCAAACAGGTTCAAGTCCCGAAGAAATGGCGCAAGCCGAAGCCCAAATTGATGCCGCTAAATCTGACTTAGAACTAGCTAAGTCACGCGCTGTACGCTACGGAAACTTACAAAAACAAGGGGCTATTTCGGAAGATCAGATGGAAGGCTATCTGAAAGAACAACGTAGCGCCGCAGCCGCATTAGTTGTCGCCCAAAAACGCTTAGATCAACTCAGCAAAGGGAGAAATTCCAATATCAATGAATTAGAAGCGGCCGCTGAACAACAAAGACAAAACGTCAGACAACTAGAAAACGGCCCTCGACAAGAAGAAATCGCCCAAGCGCGATCGCAAGTTACCCAAGCAGCAGCTCAAGTCAAAGCCGCCCAAGTGCAACTGCAATATACTAATGTCCGCGCTCCATTTACGGGAGTGGTTGGCGATATTCCCGTCAGAGTTGGAGAATTTGTCAGCAAAGCAGATAATCTCACCACTTTGACCAGAAATGACTCCTTGGAATTGAACATCTCTGTATCACTCAATGAAAGCCAGCAATTGCGTATTGGCTTACCTGTACAAATGCTGGATGCCCAAGGTCAACCCACCGCCACAGGTAAAATCAGTTTCATTTCGCCCAATGCCAATTCTAATTCGCAAACTGTTTTAGCTAAGGCCGTTTTTGGTAATGGCAACAGACAATTAGTCAATCGTCAGTTAGTCCAAACTAAAATCATTTGGGATGAACGCCCCGGAATTTTAGTGCCGGTGACAGCAGTATCACGTTTGGGTGGAGAAACATTTGTCTTTGTGGCGCAAGCACCAGAAAATCCCAAACCAGGAGCGCCTTCATTAGTAGCTTTGCAAAAACCAATCAAGTTAGGAGCAATTGAGGGTAGTAATTACCAAGTATTAGAAGGGCTAAAAGCAGGAGAGAAAATCGTAGTTTCCGGTATTCTCAACCTAACTAACGGCGCACCGATAATTCCCTCTCCCTAAAAAAATCTGAAGGATAAAGGGGAAAATTTCATACTTCATACTTCATACTTCCTAATTTATGTTTGTTGATTTCTTCATCAAGCGACCAGTCTTTTCTACAGTCTGCGCGATCATTATCTTACTGGTGGGATTAATTAGTATTCCCACACTACCCATCGCCCAGTTTCCCGATATTAGTCCTAACCAAATCAACGTTACTGCCAACTACAGTGGAGCGAGTGCTGAAGTAGTAGAAAGTGGCATTACTAATATCTTAGAAAGACAAATTAATGGTGTTGAAGGTCTGAGATATATGACCTCCAGCAGCAGCAATGATGGTACCAGTAGTATTACAGTTACCTTCGATGCCTCACGTAATAAAGATTTGTCTGCTGTTGACGTACAAAATCGTGTTTCCATTGCCCAGGCACAATTACCAGATGTAGTGCAGCGTACAGGAGTTAGAGTCAGCAAGCAATCTAACAATATTCTCTTAGGAATTGGTTTATATACCGACAATAAAGAATATGACAACACATTTTTGAGCAACTATGCTGACCTGTACGTAGCAGATGCGCTCAAAAGGGTCAAAGGCGTAGGTGATGTCCGCATTTTTGGTGAACGCCGCTATGCTATGCGCCTGTGGTTAGATCCCAGTCGATTAGCAACGAGGGGATTGACCACAGAAGATGTCACCACAGCACTAGCACAACAAAACTTGCAAATTGGTGCGGGGAGAATTGGTCAAGAACCAGCCCCCAAAGGACAACAATATCAAATTGATGTACGTGCGGCCAGCCGATTGACAGAACCAAAAGAATTTGCAGAAATTGTCATTAAATCAGAAGATGATGGAACTTTAGTCAAACTTAAAGATATCGGTCGAGCCGAATTAGGAGCAGAAAATTACAATACATTTCTGCGATATCGGGCTAAGGATGCTGTCGGCTTGGGTATTTATCAAGTTCCTGGGAGTAATGCCTTAGATGTCGCCAAGGGAGTGAAAGCAGCGCTCGCCGCACTGGCCCCAAGTTTTCCACCGGGGATGAAATATCAAGTAGCTTTTGACACAACTATGTTTGTGGAAGAGTCTTTGGCAGAAGTAATCAAGACTCTATTTGAAGCTGTGGTTTTGGTGGTCATCGTTATTTTTCTATTCTTGCAAGACTGGCGAACGACGCTGATTCCGGCGCTCACAATTCCTCTAGCATTGGTGGGGACATTTGCCTTCGTCAAAGTGTTTAACTTCTCGATTAATAGTTTGACCTTATTTGGTTTGACTTTGGCATCGGGGATGGTGGTAGATGATGCGATCGTTGTAGTTGAGCAAATCAGCCGTTTTATTCAAGATAAAGGCATAAATCCCCGCCGCGCCGCCAGTGAATCAATGGCGGAATTATTTGGTGCAGTCATCGCTACTTCTTTGGTGTTGATGGCAGTGTTTGTCCCAGTGGCATTTTTTCCAGGAACCACAGGTGCATTGTATCGGCAATTTGCCTTAACCATCGCCTTCTCTATTGTTATTTCGACTTTTTTAGCTTTGACCCTCACACCTTCGTTATGTGCTTTGCTTCTGCGACAAGGGCAAAGACCGACAGGTTGGATCGGCTGGATTTTTGACCAGATTAACAGATTTTTAGACTGGATAACGCAGGGATATCAGCGATCGCTCAGTTTCCTCACCAAAATTAAAAGTGTCATTATTGGTCTATTTATCGTCTCTTTGGGCATGACTGCGTGGTTGTATACTAGTGTACCTACCGCCTTCCTCCCCGAAGAAGATCAAGGCTATTTCATCACAATTATCCAAGGGCCACAAGGGGTGTCGCTGCAATACACCAGCGATGTTATGTCCAAAGTGGAAAAAGAAATTCTGCAAATTCCCGAAGTTGTTGGCACCTTTGCGGTTGGCGGCTTCGGCTTCAGTGGTAGTACTGCCAATAGCGGTATTATCTTTACCACATTAAAGCCTTGGGGAGAGCGTGAAAAACCAGATCAGACAGTAAAAGCCCTCATCGGTAAATTACAAGGCAAATTTTTTGCCATTCCCGAAGCGAGAATCTTTGCTGTCAATCCTCCTGCGATTCAAGGGCTAGGTAACTTTGGAGGTTTTACCTTTCAACTCCAAGACCGCAGAGGTAATGGCGGCTTAGACAACCTAGTTCAAACAATGGGTCAATTGCTAGGTCGTGCTAATCAAACCCCCGGATTACAAGCTGTGTTTACTACCTTTGCAGCTAACACACCCCAATTACTCGTAGAAGTAGACCGCAACAAAACCAATGCACTGCAAGTGAATGTAGATGATATATTTACCACCCTGCAAACTGCTTTAGGGTCACAATATGTCAACGATTTCAACCTCCAGCAGCGTAACTATCGGGTATATGTCCAAGCAGATGAACAGTTTCGCTCTAACCCCCAAGATATCGGGCAATTATATGTTCGTTCTCGCAAGAATGAAATAATTCCTTTGAGTAACTTGGTGAAAATTACTCCTACCACAGGAGCGCAAACAATTAACCACTACAATCTATTTCGCTCCATCGAAATCAATGGTTCCGCAGCACCAGGCTCTAGTTCGGGAGACGCTATCCAAAAAATGGAACAGGTAGCTCAACAAGTTCTACCAGCCAGTTACGGTTACGAATGGTCAGGTACAGCCTTAGAAGAACTAGAATCTGGTGGTTTAGCACCCGTGATTTTTGGCTTAGGATTAGTTTTTGTCTTCTTAGTTCTAGCAGCCCAATATGAAAATTACATTGACCCTTTAATTATCATGCTTTCAGTGCCTTTAGCGATTTTTGGCGCACTGTTAGCCCAGTCAATGCGGGGTTTTGCTAACGATGTTTACTGTCAAATTGGTCTAGTCATGTTGATTGGTTTGGCTAGTAAAAATGCGATTTTGATTGTGGAATTTGCTAACCAGTTGCGAGAACAAGGACTATCGATTACCAAAGCCGTCATTGAAGCTTCTCAAGAACGCTTACGCCCAATTTTAATGACTGCTTTTTCCACGCTTTTGGGGATTTTTCCCTTGGCCGTGGCGACTGGTGCAGGTGCAGGAAGCCGTCAATCTTTGGGGACAGCAGTATTTGGTGGGATGTTAATTGCCACATTCTTAAGTTTGTTTGTCGTACCCATTTTGTACATCGTGATTAAATCCTTCACAGAACGATTGATGAAGTCAAATCCAGAAGAAACAATGCACTGATGCAGTTATGTATAGGGGGATTTAGCCAAAATCCCCTTAGCAAAATTAATGTAAATAGTTCCTGTGAGATATGTTGTATTACTCCTCAATAGTGATAATGTTTTCACAGGTAAAACTACTCATACCAATTGAAAAGATTATGGCAGATGGATTGAGAGAAATTAGATGCAGATAACAATTATCAATCCAAAGTCCAAAGTGGTATGGGATGTGTAGCAGAGGTACTTGCTGATGTCTCACATCTGTTGGCGGTTACATTTGGGAGCAGTTTTAGCTGTTGGTGGAGCTTTCGTTACGACTTCAATCGAGAGTAGTCTAGCCCAGAGTATCACCGTGGATGGAACTTTAGGAAGCACACAGACGATCAATGGGCCAAACTACACAATTCCTCAGTCAGTAGGTCAAACTGTTGGTAGTAACTTGTTTCACAGTTTTGGTCGTTTTAGTTTAAATACAAGTGAAAGCGCAGTTTTTCAAAGTGCTGGGGAGATCAGAAATATTCTTTCTCGTGTTACTGGTGGTTTACCATCCAGAATTGACGGTTTAATTCGCACAGACAGTAACAATGTCAATTTGTTCTTGATTAATCCTAGTGGTATTGTGTTTGGCCCGAATGCCCGATTGGATGTCGGCGGAAGCACCAGAGGTTCTTTTATCGCCACTACAGCAGATGCAATTGTTTGGGGAAATAACAGCCAATTTAGTGCTACTAACCCTGGAGGAGTTAATAGCTTACTGACAATTGTCGGCGACCCTAGTGGGTTTTTATTCAATAGACCACCACAAGCCATAGCGGTTAACGGTAGTGAACTAAGCGTTGATCAAAGTCAAAGTTTGTTATTGCTAGGCGGTAAGATTAACTTAAATAACAGCTTGTTAGAAGTAGATTCATCAGTTGGTGGTCAAATAGAACTCGGCTCTGTTGGCGCACCAGGAAAAGTAGGAATCACTACTCAGGGAAATATTCTCAACCTGGATTTTCCTCGAAATTTAGTACGAGCAGATGTGTCTCTTCGCAATAACGCTCAGGTGAATGTTTTCGCAGAGGTTGGCGGTAGCATTAACGTTAATACCCACAACTTAAATCTAGAGGGTGGAAGTCATATACAAGTTGCCATACCCGAAGGATCGGGAGATATTAATAGCCGCACTGGGGATATAAATGTCAATGCTACAGGTAATATACATCTGCAACAGCGGAGTATGATTTCTACAGCAGTAGCCATAAATGCTACTGGCAATGCTGGCAATATCAATATCGTTACTAACTCACTACTAGCAGCCGATGGCTCACAAGTCAATGCCAGTTCTTTTGGGATAGGTGATGGTGGAAGTATTTCAATTACAGCGGGTGATGCTGTCGCCTTTGATGGGGTGGCGAGCGATGGCTTAATTAGCTCGGCAATTAGTTATATTGATGCTGGAGCAGAAGGTAACGGTGGTATCGTCACTATTAACGCGCGATCGCTCACTTTAACCAACGGTGGTCAAGTTAGCGCCAGTGTACGTTCCGCTACCAATACCTTACCAGGCGGTCAGGGTAATGCTGGTAATGTGAATGTTAATGTGCGTGATGCCATCATAATTAACGATGCTAATAGTGGTGTACTCAGCCTCTTAGGTGTCGGTGCGGTGGGCAGGGGTGGTAATATCGAAATTAATACAGGCTCATTGACAGTTACCAATGGTGGACAAGTCAACGCTAGTTCTTTTGGGATAGGTGATGGTGGAAATATCTCAATTACAGCGGGTGATACTGTCGCCTTTGATGGTGTGGCGAGTAATGGTTTAATTAGCTCGGCAATTAGTTATATTGATGCCGGCGCAGAAGGTAACGGTGGTATCGTCACTATTAACGCGCGATCGCTCACTTTAACCAACGGTGGCCAAGTTAGTGCCAGTGTACGTTCTGCTACCGATAGCTTACCAGGCGGTCGGGGTAATGCGGGCAACGTCAATATCAATGTAAGTGATACAACTACTATCACTGGCCGAAGTGCTAACGCTACTAATAGCGGCATTTTAAGTCTTGTTGGTGTAGGCGCAGTGGGCAATGGTGGCAATGTAAATTTAGACACCGAAAATTTAACACTCCGAGATAATGCGGAATTAACTGTCAGTAACCGCGGTATAGGTAACGCTGGCAACATTAGAGCTAATGCTGGCAACATCGTGTTAGATAATCAAGGACAAATCACGGCAACTTCATTATCAGGCCAAGGTGGAAATATCTCCTTACAAGTTAGGGATATTTTATTACTCCGCCGCAATAGCTTTATCTCCCACATCTCCGGAACCCCAGAAGCTGGCGGAACAGGGGGCAATTTTTTGGCTAATGCTGGTTTTATCGTCGCTGTCCCATCTGAAAATAGCGACATTATTACTAATGCTTTTAACGGTAGTGGCGGAAATATTATCATCAATGCTCAAAACATTTTTGGTTTGCAGTTTCAACCCCAATTAACATTAGGGAGTGACATTGTAGCAACGGGAACTGTCACCTTAAACACACCAAATATCGACCCGGTTCAAAGTTTGGCTTATCTACCTACAACTGTAGATGCCCCAGAACCCATCGGACAAAGTTGTCGTAATAATCAAACAGGGAGTCAATTTAATGTGACTGGACGTGGTGGTTTACCTGGCAGTCCAGATGAAAGCTTGAGTGGTGATGTGGTGTGGTCTGATACTCGTTTAACTGTCGCGGCTAAACCACAACATAATCCCACAATTCCTGGAACACAGAAACAGTCAAATATTGCGGATCATCTGGCAATTGTACCTGCTACTGGTTGGGTACGCGATCGCCAAGGCAAAGTTACTCTCGTTGCTCACTCCCCTAATATTTCTAACTCTAATGTGGGGTATCTTGGTACTCACTGCCAAATACCCCAACCTGACTAACGACTACCAGCAATAACTAGTCGTTCAGGAAGCCCCCCATCTAATATAAATTCTGCTCGCACCTGATACGCAGACATCTGATTCATTGATGTTTCTGAGGCTGCTTGATGAATTTGGTTGGCTGGAGTGTTTATGGCTAAAGTTGATTCTGTATAAAGGTTTTGCTCAGGTACAGAGTAACCAAAAGCTATTAGTCCAGATGCCAGAGAGGAGGCCATTAACTTGGAGTACAATTGTGTTGTCATAGTATCCTCCTCAGATGAATAATGCTGACATACAGCCACAATTGTTAATAGGTAGAATATTCTGTAAGTATGCACATCTGATGGAAAATACTCAGCACTCTGCCATCAAGCAAAAACCCTGGTTTCATGAAGAAACTAGGGTTCTGAATTTAATGTCACTAAAAAATTTAGACTCTTTGCCAGACATGGGTTTAGATAATTATTTCTGACCCTGTCTCCTGCTATAATGGTTCCCTATTGAGGTGTGGTCACTTCTGAAGTGTGATTGATTGGTTGCAATACATTTTGTCCCTGGATTAATGGTGCTTGAGCGACTTCTGTCTCTAATTTTACGCCGTCTGTGGTTAATAAACTTACCCAATCGGCTTTGAGCGCTGAATCTTGAGGGCGAGAATAGCGTAACTGCGCCAAAGTATCAAGAGCATCTTGCCAAATACCAGCCTCAGCATACAAATTCAAGCGTTCTTGAGGAGAAGCGTTTGCTAACTTACTCATCAATTGTGGATTATCAATGCGTTGGATAGTTCCTTGAACTAACTTATCCAAAGAACGGTCTTGAGTATTGCAAATAATGGAAAAGTTCCATCTATATTTTTGACCTTTAGCCAGAGTGTTATCTGGTAGACTAACTCCAACTACACCAGTATTACCACTAGGTTTGTATTTTTGCTTGTAAACTTCTTGTTCATTTTCATCTTGCACCACTAATTCTACTTCTGGTGCTTTATTTTCAGGGATATAAAAATATAAGCTAGGATTCGCTATAGTTGTTAACCCAATATTTGATATCGGCACAATAGCAGTCAGAAACTGATTCTTGGCGACACAATTTATCCCGCGGGAACCGCCTGGAACTCTTCTACCAGGGCCTTTTCCTAAATTTGGTAAATTAATCTTGACTTCTGCTTGTACTGGCACTATGGAACTTAAGATGGTCAATCCTACAATTGCAGAGATTGCTGTAGACAAAAATTTTCTTGGTAAAAGGTTGTTCATAATGAGATGTAATTCTAGGCTAGAGTTTAAAATTTATGCTTGTTTTTAGGTGGTAATACTTCTGGGGAAGGAATTAAAGGCTGCTGCACGATTTGCTGATTCAAGCGGACATCTGGTGTAGTTAACAATTCTTCCCAATCAGATACTATTTCGGGATTATGAGGAAACAAGTAGCGTCTTTGTGCCACAGTAGCAAGAGCATCATGCCAAATACCTGCTGCTGCATACAACCCTGTACGCTCTTGTCTAGTTGCTTGTTGTAATTTTTTTACCAGTTGTAACTCTGGCAGCACGCGTTGTATCAAACCAGCTACAACCTTATTTTGAGACTTGTCTGTAGGATTACATATTACAGATAATTTCCATTTGTATTGTTTGTTTACTGCTAAAGAATTCACAGGCAGGCGTATGCTAATTATGCCAGCTTTGTTGTTAGGTTTATATTTCTGTATGTAAACCTCTTGCTCAGTTTCATTTTGAACAACTAGCTCTAATTCTGGTGCAGAAGTTTGGGGAACATAAAAAAATAAGGCAGGATTTGACAGGGTAGTTAATCCTAATTGGGATTCGGGAATTAAAGCTGTTAACGGTATTTTTCCTGACAAACATTGATTAGGAACTGGTACAGATGCTCCATTACGGTCTTGATTTGGCGGAATTGTCCTTTGAATAGGAGGAATAACAATGTTACCACCGTTACCACCAAAACCACGAGTAGGCGGTGCTACTGGTGGTGCTGGTTGTGTTTGGAGGATGTCTACATTTATCTCACCTCCAGACGGTGGTTCATACGCACGTGTTCCCGCTGGGATCAATCTCCGTGGGCTACCAAGAACCGGAGGGACAAATATAATTTTTTCTCTGGCTACTGCGGTATTTACGGGTAAAACACTAGTAATACCAACAGTTGTAGCTAAGATTATCCCGATTGTTTGTAGTTTTGGAGAGATCATCTGCTTGATTTCTGCTATGGGGAAATGTTGCTCAATTATTTAACAACAGTTTTGGAGCTTCTTTTTCGGGAATTAAAGGTTTTTGTGCTAATTGTTTATCAAACTCCACTCCGGGTGCTGTTAACAATGCTTCCCAATCAGCTTTGAGTGTTAAATCATGAGGACGCGCGTATCTCAATTTTGCTAAAGTATCAAGGGCATCATGCCAGATTCCTGCATCTGCGTAGAGTAGCACACGCTCTTGAGGGGTGGCTTGTGCTAGTTTACTCATAAGTAAAGAATTTTCCAAACGTTGGATAGTTCCTTGGACAAGTTTATCTAAAGAAGGGTCGTTGGGATTACATTTGATTGAGAAAGTCCACCTATATTTTTGATTTACAGCTATGGTGTCCGGTGGTAGATGTATTCCTATTACTCCTGCTGTGGTATTTGGCTGATACTTCTGTTGGTAAACAGTTTGTCCATCTCGATTATCATTTTGAATGACTAATTCTAGATTGGTAGCGGCATTTTGGGGAATAAAGAAATATAAGGTGGGATTCCCCACTGTGGTTAATCCCAGGTTTGACTGAGGAATTAAGGCTGTGAGAATTTGATCTTTGGCTATACAAGTTCCCCCGCGTGTAGCTGCTGGTACTCTTCGATTAGGACTTCCTAAAGATGGTGGTAGGCGTAATCTCACGCGAGTACCAGACTGGACTGTTCTTTTCGGCTTCCCTAGAGTAGTTGGTAGAGCTTCTGTTTCTGGCTGGGCGATCGCAATGTTAGTAGGAGAGAGGACAGTAAACTCAAAAATAGCTGTGAGGAATATTAGCCAGATTTTTTGTGGCATCGCGGCGAGCATTAAATATACTCCTACTATTGCGGAATTTTCATAAATTTAACTATATTCCACCAAACCACTCATAACCTTGGTCAACCCAATAACCTTTTTGACTGCGGAGATTACTCGTTAATGTAATGCGAGTTACCCATTTAGATTGTTTATAGCCAAGCTTAATAGGGGAGGCTAGACGTAATGGCGCTCCATTGTCTGCCGGTAAAGGTTGGCCATTTTTTTGATAAGCCAGTAGAGTTTGGGGGTGCATGACGGAGGCGATATCCCAGCTTTCATAGTATGGGATACCAGTATCATCCATATCAGCAGACTGAAAGTAGGCGTAGCGGACTTGAGATTTTGGTTGTACTAGATTCAGTAAATCTTGTAAGCGGACTCCTCCCCACTGTACAATCGCTGCCCAACCTTCAACGCACACATGACGGATTACCATTGATTTTAGAGGTAATTTTTGGATGTCTGCCATACTTAATTGCATTGGCTGATTGACTTCACCATCAATAATCAAGCGAAATTTTTCGAGATCAATTTGCGGAGTACTATTACCATTAACAAGTAAGGCCTGTGGTTCAATTGCACTGACAGGAAACTCTGGGACTGGTGTCTGCGGTTTGAGTAATAATTCGCCAATTTTTAGGTTTAGCGGCTCAGTGAGGCTACCGACTTGCTCTGACAACAGGTTAGTACCACAACTGCTCAGAAGTAAACCCATACTGGAGATTCCCGATAGTTGCAGCAATCGACGGCGTGTCAATAGATGGCGCGGTGCTGTGAATTCTTTCATACCACCTCTTCTAAGTAAACATTGATTTAATCAGACGATAACCGCCGACTTTCTGAGATAACAGAAAATGAGCGATGACAAATACTACAATTATGGGGACGCTAACAAAGTGAACTACGCGTAAGATTTGCCAATTAACAAATAAGCCCGATAACCAATGTAGTTGGGCTGGTTTGTACATTGCTAACCCAGAGGCGATCGCCAGGATCAATACTGGGACAATTCCTGTATAAATTAACCGATGCCAAGCATAGTTTTTTCGTTTTGGATTCTGCCCTTTTTGTAAAACTTGCAAGTCACCTTGGGAAACAAACCGCTTTTCCCAGCGCTTTGTGAAAAATATATAAACACCATACGCTAACAAGTTCAGCGCAAACAACCACATTGCGGCAAAGTGCCAGTTGCGTCCCCCGCCTAACCATCCTCCTAGTAAGAATGTCCGAGGAAATGTCCAAGCACCCCGTCCACCAAACACAGGGTTAGCGTTGTAGATTTGCAATCCACTGCCAATCATCACAATCAAACTAATGATATTGATGCCGTGAAATATTTTGGCAGACAACTCTTGTTTCGGCCCCACCGGAGGTTTGCTACGTTTGCCAGCTTTAGAAGAAGCCATAGAAAATCCTAATTTTTGTATTCAAACCTAACATGGATCAGGTGTTCTACTGCCTTATTGAATAACGGATACCTAATACTTATATCAGGTTTATTTCTCGACTTTATGCTTTTTTTGAATTGGTAATAGAATGATTACAAAAGTATTTATCTATTACCAATTAATATTCATTACCAATAATTAACCAGCCTAGAGATTATTTGCTGAAGGCAGCATAACCAAAGGTAGCATTAAATTTGCGACACCAAATTGCCGCACTGGCGAAATCTGCAATCTTGATATTATCTGGGATTGCATAGCGTTGAGTCCCAGAGGTTTTTTGCAAGCGTCCTAAACTTGCATAATCTTTTTCAGTGATGCCGTAAATTTGCGGTTTGTCTTGGCGGTGTAAAATCACAAACAAGTCTGGCCCGCTGTCTGTTTTGAAGTTTTGATCCAATACTAAAAAGCTTTTACCATTCTCAGTAATAATACTGGCACTACCTTTAGTTACGTGTTCTCCTTTGACAAAACTACCAAATTTGATGACTGTTTCTGTGGATGACGCTGAAGTTGTGGGGGATGCAGTCTCAGCAACTTGAACGTTCTGTACACCTTGGCTAGAAGACTTTTCCGTAGGCTGTGTAGCAATCTCTTTTGTACAACTAACGATCGCCAAAGCTGTCAAACTCAAAATTATTAATTTCCCTTGCATGGCTCAAAAGCCTCCAATTCAGGTATCTCTATTGATTTGTTGCGCTTGTTGATTACCACAATTCGTGTTAGCACATTCAGGATAATTACTGTCATGATTGCAACTTACCATGAAGTTACTATTAACTACACTGAAAGTATTGAAAAACCCTGAAAATTTAGCAAGAATTTATAAAATACCTCACAAATTGGATCTGGTTGTTGGAGAATTTACAGTGGAAGCCTGGGAAACATAGGAGCTAACCACAATTGAATTTGCACATCCCAGCCCAGAAGAATGGCGATCGCGGATGCGGCTACTAAAACCCCGCCCACTCTATGTAACATTTCACTTTGAGAACGCAAACCCAACAAGGTTTTACTGGCATAACGCCCAGCATAAGCGATCGCGAGTAACGGTAACGCGGCTCCCACACCAAAAGCCAATAACAGGATGAATGTCCCCCAAATTTCATGTTTGCTGGCTGCCAAAATTAAAATGCTCCCCAGTACAGGCCCAGCACAAGGAGTCCACAACAAACCAAGCTGAGTTCCTAACCAAAATTCTCCAGTTAATCCTACCCCTGTGGTTCTTTTGATTCTGCCTAATTGCAAATAACTCAGTAGCAGATAACTCCACTTAGGAAAGATAGATAGCAAACCCAAGAATAACAGAATAAATATACCCACATAACGCAAAGTATTGGCCAGATTAGCTAACCAACTGCTGGCAATTCCTAGCAAACTACCTGCTGTGGCAAATCCAGCTACTAAACCAGCTACTAAAGCCACCGGGCCGTAACGATGGGTAGAAAGCGATCGCCCCACTAAAACAGGTAAAACAGGCAAAACACAAGGTGACAGTACAGTTAAAGTCCCTGCCAAAATTGCTAATCCGGCTGATAGGGAAGTGATTGCCATCTTGACCTATCCTAAAAGCTGACGAATCATCTGTTCTGTGTCTGAATAAGCACCTTCACCAATGTGGTCGTAGCGAATCACGCCTTGGCGGTCTGCTAAAAACAAATGCGGCCAGTATTCGTTTTTGTAAGCGTTCCAAGTTTTGAATTCGTTATCGATCGGCACTGGATAGGTAATTTTGTGCTTTTGCAAAGCTTGTTTGACATTGTTGACCACTTTTTCATAAGCAAATTCTGGTGTGTGAACACCTACAACTTTGAGTCCTTTATCTGCATACTCTTGATGCCAACGGGTAACGTATGGCAGGGTACGCTGACAATTAATACAAGCAAATGTCCAAAATTGAATTAATACCACGCTCCCTTTGAGGTCAGCCGTTGTTAAAGGTGAGGAGTTGAGCCACTGGGAAATCCCTTGGAATTCGGGGAGCAGTTGTGTGTTAGCTGGTACCGCAGCGACACTTTGAGTAGGAACGTTACTAGGCGTAGGCGCAACAGCACTGGGAACTGAGATTTTTTGAGAACAACCAGAGGCGATCGCCACTCCACCTGCTCCTAATGCTCCTAACCCCAGATAGGTCAGAAGTCGGCGGCGCTTGAGGAAATATTTATCCATAAAGCAATTGTTGTAGTTATGAAGATTAATCGAAATGCTTTTGAGTTTCGGATGATGGCGGAGATACCGAAACGACTTTTCGGAGAAATGGGTGCGTTGTGTACGCACCCATAAATTACTTTGGTAATTTTTACCTGTTTTGAGAAATAGTCCCAAGCTTGGAACTCATACAGGATAAAACTTGACCAACTTTTACCTCAACAGTTTTCAAGAACAGTTACAAAAAGTTTTTTGAGCAATTCTTGTATAAACAAGTGGCTTCAGGATACAAACTTTTTTATTTGGGTAAAAACTGCCTTTTTAGTCAATGTATCCTAAGTAACCTAACTATTAGGGTGTTGTAGTTGGTGCAGGAGTAGTACCTTCTTTCTTCATCGCGTCGCCTTTCTTCATTGCGTCGCCTTCTTTCTTCATTGCGCCTTCATTCTTCATAGCGCCGCCTTCATTCTTCATAGCGCCGCCTTCATTTTTCATAGCGCCACCGCTATCATTAGCAGGAGAAGCAGTAGGTGTACCAGAAGCGCCAGGATTCTCACCACCTGAGCAAGCAACTAAGCTTCCCATTAAAGCAAGACTTGCAACCACACCAACAAATTTTAACTTCATCATCTTTCGGAACCCCTTAAAAGTCTCACTAAAGAAATAGACGAGGATCATCCTGTATAATCATACGGATGAAGCCAGATTTTGATAACAAATTAACTTTTTTTTAAAATTACTTTGCGAAAATTAATTTTACTTAACAATCTGACTTCATCTCCGATTGGGATATGTCTATGTAATTAGTACACTGTTATCTTTGGGCATTACGCAAAAAGTCAAGAATTCAACATAAATGTTTGTTGTGGAAATTGGGTGTAAGTACTTATAGGTTTGGAAAAGTTTATAAATCGGTCTTGATTTTGATTTTACCGACGGCTCTACCAACTTTTTCCCATGTTCTAGCTGTTTCTGCGTCTTGCCAATTAGTTCTCAAATGTTCAGCCTTTTCGTAACAGACCTGCGAAAGTATACTAAGCACACCAGATAAACTCATATTCTCGATCATTATCTCTATGTCGCTTTTGTCGTACATTTTTACAACTCCGAAGCAAAATTTTGTGAAAAAGCTTTGATATAAGTCATCATCTATCAAATTTGGTAGCGATGATACCTGGAATTGGGCTATCTCGTCATGCAGCAATAGAATGACTTAAAAATTACCTTGGGGATAGCCGGATATATGTCTGATGGTCAGAAGCCAGGAATCAGGTGGGTGAAAACAACGATACATTCCCTACTAGATTTTTCTGGTAAAAATAATGCGTGTGATTCTCATGGAATTTTAGATTTTAGATTTTAAATTTTGGATTGAAGATTCAAAATTCAAAATTTAAACAGGTGACAGGTTCCTCTGACTTTAGGTATATGGTCAATCTAAAATCTAAAATCTAGAATCCGAAATCGTGTGACTGGCTTGCTGGAGTTGATATTGTCGCCACTTTTCTTGCTGACGGACTCGTTTCTCTTCAGTCAGTTGAGCGAAACAGTAGGGACAAGAAATTCCTGCTTCATAATGAGGAGAAGCTTTATCTGATTCAGCAATTGGGTGTCCACAACAAAAGCACAACTCATGACTACCTGCTGCTAATCCATGACGAACAGCTACCCGTTCATCAAAGACAAAACATTCGCCTTCCCATAAGCTTTCTGCGGCGGGAATTTCGGCTAAATATTTGAGAATACCGCCTTTGAGGTGATAAACTTCAGTAAATCCTTGAGATAGCATAAAAGATGAAGCTTTTTCGCAGCGAATTCCACCAGTACAAAATAAAGCAACTTTTTTATGCTGATTGGGGTTGAGGTGATGCTGCACATATTCCGGGAACTCCCGAAAAGAATTTGTGTGCGGGTTATTAGCTCGTTGAAAAGTCCCAATTCTGACTTCATACTCATTGCGAGTATCAATCACCGTAACTTCTGGGTCAGAAATTAAATCATTCCATTCTGCTGGAGTGACATAAATACCCACTTGCTGATTTGGGTCAACTTCCGGTAAACCCAAAGTCACAATTTCTGACTTCAATCGTACCTTCATCCGTTCAAAAGGCGGTGTCTGAGCGTAAGATTCTTTGGATTCTAAATCCGCTAAACAGCGATCGCTACGTAGATAAGCAAAAACAGCATCAATGCTTTGACGCGAACCCGCAATTGTGCCGTTAATACCTTCGGCTGCTAACAAAATTGTCCCTTTAATATCTTGTGCTAGACAGTAAGACAGCAAGGGTTCTTGTTTTTCGGCAAAGTCGGGCAAACTGACAAATTTATAAAATGTGGCGACAATCTGGGTATTTTCTTGGTTCATCCCTTTAGTAATGGAACAATCTTCCTGTACAATTTTTAGAGTAGCTAAATTTGACTACCTTTTTAATTTTACGGGGGTTTAGCTCAGTTGGTAGAGCGCCTGCTTTGCAAGCAGGATGTCAGCGGTTCGAGTCCGCTAACCTCCATTAAGGTTGATAAATGCGTAATTTGTAGATTTAGGCAGTAGGTGAGCAAGGGAGCAGGGTAGGAATATCTAATATTCCCTGATCGCCGTCTAAAATGACTTGTACCCCTACTGGTAAGGCCGCATTTTGTTCACCGTGACCAAAGGGTAAATCAGATACAATTGGAATTCCTAAATCACACAAGCGATCGCGCAAAACTTCTTCCACACTAAAACTAGGTACGTTGGCGGGAGGTTCACAACGAGTAAAACCACCTAAAACTATCCCGCGCACGTTTGGTAATACGCCACTTAACCGCCACTGGGTCAGCATCCGGTCAATACGATACGGTGCTTCTGTGACATCTTCAAAAGCTAAAATCACATCCTCAAAATTAGGTTGTAACGGTGTACCTAAAAGATGAGTAGCTACTGTCAAATTCCCAGGAAGCAAAATTCCAGTTGCAATTCCACCACCCCAACCACAACCTTTCAGCGGGTCTACCTGCTTTCCTTCTACCCAATTTAATAGTCTTTCTCTAGACCAATCCGGCTCATTGGCAAATGTAGTCAAAACAGGAGCGTGAATGCTAGAAATTCCCACATTGAAGAGACTCCACAACAAAGCTGTGATATCAGAAAACCCAATGAGCCACTTTGGTGCTGTGGAGTTTTTATGCCAATCCCAACTTTCTAAAATGCGGGTGCTGCCAAAACCGCCTCTAGCGCAGAGAATACCACGGCAATCAGGGTCGTGCCAAGCCGTGGCTAATTGATGGCGGCGAATTTCGTCTTTGTCAGCTAAATAGCCCCAGCTTTGGTCAATATTAGGGCTGATTTCCACACGATAACCGCGCGATCGCCAAATTTCTATACTCCGTTCAAAAGCATCAAATTCTCGTAAAGCACCACTAGGCGCAATCACGCGCAGTAAATCTCCAGGTTTTAGGGGTGCAGGTAAAATAGTTGATTTCATCAATAGATTTTTTAGGAGACAGAATTCCAGAATCAGCAAAAATCCAACTATATACTGTAGTTGCTGCGATGTACACTCATACAATTTGTGGTGTCGCAACATTAGATAAATGGTAGATTCAGGTGTATTTAGTATGGCAGTGCGATCGCACTAGTAGACGAAATAAAATTCCTATGCCCAAATTAAAAATTTCTAATTCAGTTTTGGGAAGACTAAGGATGATAACACTGCCTTTTTTCATACCTGACTTTGCAACTATGGTTCAGGGCGAAAATTGGAAATAGAAATATAACTTAAAAAGGCAAAGGATTGATATTATGCTTGCTACGCATAGTATGACAAATGCTAATGAGCTTAACCTGCGATTAGAGTCAACTTTGCAAGAATTACCTATGTGGGAAGTTCAGGTTGAGTTAGATTGTCCAGGCGGTGAGTTAATTAAACTTTTTAGTCAGCAACCGTTACTTCCAGGAATTATTTTAAATAAAGACCAGTGTCTTATCGGCATGATTTCGCGGCAAAAGTTTTTTGAAAATATGAGCCGTCCTTATAGCTTTGGATTATTCTTTCGCAGATCAATTGAGAGTTTATATAACTTTATCCAAACAGATTTATTGATAATTCCTGGAGAAATAACTATTGTAGAAGCAACTCAAACAGCGTTAAAAAGAGAATTAAATCTAGCCTATGAGCCAATTTTAGTAGAAACTCAATCAGGAAAATATGGGCTAATTGATTTCCATCAATTACTATTAGCTTACTCTCAGATTTATGCCTTAACTTTGAATCATTTACAGATTGTAGAACAACAATCAAAAACTGCTAAAGCCGGATTTCAAGATTTGCAAAGTAATTATACTCGCTTAGTACAAAATGAAAAAATGGCAGCATTGGGACAATTAGTTGCTGGGATTGCCCATGAAATCAATAATCCTGTCAACTTTATTGCTGGAAACTTAGTTCATGCTATTAATTACACTCAAGATTTACTAGAGCTAATTGATTTATATCAACAACATTATCCAACTCCAGAAGAACCAATTAAAAATCAAATTTCGGCATTTGATTTAGATTATGTGACTGAAGATTTTCATAATTTGTTAGCATC
This sequence comes from Nostoc sp. PCC 7107, assembly GCF_000316625.1. Classification (GTDB taxonomy): domain Bacteria; phylum Cyanobacteriota; class Cyanobacteriia; order Cyanobacteriales; family Nostocaceae; genus Nostoc_B. Next base: position 1,026,791 of record NC_019676.1, read on the forward strand.
AATGAAAATAGGGTGTGATCGCATTCAGCAAATAGTCCAATCCTTACGAAATTTTTCTCGTCTTGATGAAGCTGAGAAAAAAATAGTTGATATTCATGAAGGTATTGATAGTACACTGCTTATTTTAGGCAGTCGCCTGCAAGAAGAAATTAATGGTGTAAGAATCAGTATCGTTAAAGAGTATGGCAATATTCCAGCAATTGAATGTTACGCTGGGCTAATAAATCAGGTTTTTATGAAAATCTTGACAAATGCTATTGATGCTTTAGAAGAATCAATGATTAAAAATCAAGAATTAAATCCCCATAACGCTGGATTATTTAATGATCCAGTAATTAAGATTCGGACTGAAATTACTAGTAACAATCAAGTAAATATTTGCATTGCTGATAATGGGATAGGCATTCCAGAGGATATCCAAAAATATTTATTTGACCCTTTTTTTACTACTAAACCAGTCGGTAAGGGTACAGGATTAGGATTATCGATTAGCTATCAAATTATTGTAGAAAAACATGGCGGACAATTACAGTGCTTATCTACTGTAGGAAAAGGAACTGAATTAATTATTCAAATTCCTGTAAGACTCTCATAATATTGTGTTCCCTTTTAGTAGCCAAATAATAGATGAGTGCATTTTGAAAAGGTGAATGTCAGTAGTTGTAGCTTTTTTACTTTAAACTTCCACTACGCTTGCAAATTTTAATCAAATCATGGCAGTATAACTCTGCACCTCTTAATCCAGGTGCAAATTGAGTATCAGCAATATTTATTGTCACCAAAAATTTTATGAGCAAAAGATTGAAAGTTAGCCTTATCTTGCTTGCAGCTTTAGGAAGTTTTGCCTCGCCATTAATTGCTAGAGCTAATTTTGAGGGTAATCTCAACGTAGAAATTGACGGCTTAAAAAACACACAAGGACAAGTCTGCGCCAGTATATTTGCTACTAGTCAAGGATTTCCTGCCAATCGCGATCGCGTATTACAAAGACAATGTACTAAAATCACTGACACATCTGTAAAACTGACCTTTAAGAACTTAAAAGCAGGTAACTATGCCGTTGCTGTGATGCACGATGAAAATGACGACTTCATGGTTAATCGTAGTGACCTAGGTTTTCCTCTCGAAGGCTTTGGATTTTCTCAAAATCCAGAAATTGTTGACCGTGCGCCCAAATTTGAAGAGGCTGCTATTCTAGTTGCAGGTGCGAATACAGACATTAAAATTCAGCTGAAATATTTATAAGGCCGATTAACCTGGATCTTTGTGAATATCCTCTGGTAGATTTGGTTGAACTGCTAAGTTACGCATTCTTTTTATCTGAGTTAAAGCATACTTCGCTGTTGCCTGTACTTCTGCATCTGGGTCTTCGAGTGCGTGGCCTAACATTTGACTCATTTGTGCCATCATATCGTAGACACGAGTCAAGTCACGGATAGCATTTTGCCTGACTTGAGGACTATCATCTTGCAAGGAAATAGCCAAAGCACGGTTAATTGGCTTGAGGGCGCGGGTGCTGATTTCTGACAAAGCTGCCAAAATTAAGCTACGTTGTTGGGAATCAGCATCAATCATTAAGTCAACTAAAGGTTGAATTGCACGAGAATCACCTTGTTGTCCTAAATCCCAAATCGCTTTACGCCGCCTGGTCGGGTCATTACTGTGTAAATCTTTAATTAATTCATCAACAATATTGAGTTTAGCTAGGCGAGAAGTTTTTTCTAGTGGTACAACTGTTGTTGGTAGTGGTGATGTTGGTGTCGTAGTTTCTGGACTAATTGATGTGCTGTTTAATTCTGGTAACGGTGATTGAATTTGGTCTTCAGCAGCTGGACTCAATGCGGGAAGTAGAGAATCTGGAGACTGTTTTGCTTGCTTGACCTGGCGAAACCTTTTTAATAAAAACAGAAGTGCGCCAATACTGCCAAAAATTCCTATTCCTAGTAATGACCACCAAACAAAGTCTTTTTGTTTAGGCTTGGTTGTAGCCGCAGATGAAGTATCTGGGCTAGGTGATACCACAATGGGCGAGGTCGCCAACTGATTTTTTGAGAGAATAGCAGCTTGTACACTCACCTGCGTGGTCTGGTCAGCAATGCCATCTGTTCTTTTTAAAGCCTTGGTTTTTTGAAATTGAGATACAGCAATTTGGGTAGTGGAACCATACTTTCCATCTACTACCCCCTTGTAGAACCCTAAATCTTGCAATTGGGACTGTAATTTTCGTACTTCCAGCCCTTGACTACCCAGTTTCAGAACAGCCTGCTGAGTGGGCTGTTGAGAATTGGTTTGGGCAATTGTTAGGTACTTAGGGTGAGATGTGGCTGTACTTGGGTGATTGGGGTAAAAACCCAGACAACTAAAACAAATGAATATCAGGATAGAGGAAGGACATAGCCTCATATTACAAGCTTCAGCCTGAACGTGATTTTGAAATGATCCATACCACAATAGCTTCTCTTATGTCTAAATGTTAACTATGGTTAATGGCCATTTGTGATGATTTATTCTTCCCCTGATATCCTGCCCTTCTATACTAATTAAGGTAAAAGTTCGGTCTCCGATTCTCTGACTTGTATAGACAGGGAATTGAGCTTTTTCGCTGATGTTTCTAATACTTGTGGCTGCTGTGTGGCAGTTTTTTCGGGAACCATAAGTGTTTGGTTCTGTCCAGCTAAGTTATCACGCTGATTGATGAGATAGATGCTGATTAATGTCAGACAAACGCCTATCCACTGCAAAGGACTGAGAATTTCTGAGAGAAAGAGGTTGCCAAAGAGGAGAGCAAATACTGGTGTGAGGAAGGTTAAGGAACTAAGACTAGTCAAACTACCACTAGAAGCAAAATAGAAAAATAAACCATAAGCGATCGCACTCCCAAATACTGTGGCATATCCCAAAGCCACCCAATCAGATGCAGCAATATTTTGCCATTGCTGAGATTCTCTCAATGCAGACACTCCCCATAAAGGCAAACCACCAATAATCATGTGCCATCCGGTAGCGCTTACAGGGTCAGCATGGCGCGTCACAAATCTAATCAAAACTGTTCCTACAGCCATCGACAGCGCCGCTAACAGCATTAACCATTCACCACTAGCAAATAAATCTTGCCAGTTACCCATTGTGATATTTCCTTGTGTACCCAGCCAATGAAATATCAACTCATCTGGTAAGCCAATTAAGCTAATACCTGTCACGCCTAAACCCAGTCCTAACCAGCCCCAAAAACCAATGTGTTCCTGAAAAAGCCACAAAGATAGCAAAGCCACTGCTAAAGGTTGGGAGTCAATCATCACTGATCCTAATCCGGCAGTGGTTCTGACTAAACCTTCTGCTAAAAAGCCTTGAAATAATGTCCCATCTATCAAGGCAAATAAGGTAATCCATAACCATGCTTTCCAACCTTGTGGTTGGGGTCTACCCATAAGTGCGGCGAAAACCAAAATTAACACTCCCGCTGGTAGCAAGCGCACACCCGCCATGAATAGTGGTGTGGTGTGGGGGATAACTCCTTTCATAGCGACCATTGCTGTTCCCCAAAGGAAAAAGGGAGCAATTAGCAATAAGGGAGCGAAGGGTAGTCGAGATGCACTGAGTTTCAGTTGCATGAGTTTGCTGAGACCTTTATGACACAAGAGCAGAGATTGCTTTAACCAATTCTACCCAATTGTGACTTTTTATGAAGGAAATAATACTTAATTAGGAGTGCTGAGTGTTTTTCCACTCAACACCCATCTCAATTTGGCTTACTCTTTTGGCTTACCTTTGGATTTGTGAGAACCAAAGCTATAGACCATTGCTATTTTTACGAGGTCGAAATAGGCAGAATGATTATCTTTATTGACTATTGCTAAAGATATCGAACCTGCGACTAAAATGACTAAAATTGGTGAGAGTGTTTCCCCAGTGATGCCATTGTTGTTATCTGACATGATATGACCTCCTGTAAAGTGATGCCTTTGGCTAAGAAATCAGCCAAAGGCAATATGTAAAACAGCACCGTGAACTGTGAATTAACGCCAGGACTCGAAAATCATGGCGATCGCAAATAAGCAAAACAACGAGGCTGCAACCCGTGCAAACCAGACCCAAACATCGAAAGATAGCAGGCTGTTGGCAATTGCGATCGCACCGAAAATATGAAAAACTACAAAAGCGATCGCCAAACCAACCAAAGTCCACATAAAAAACTTCAATCCTCTAGCCGTCAATATTAAAAGGGGATTTCGCTTGTCTTCGTGATGAGTTTTCATAGTTTTCTTCCTGTCTTTAGATGGGAGTTGAACAAGAGACCTTTCATCCTGTTTGTTGTTGCTCATAGAATTTCCTCCTTGATAGAAAAACCTAAGCAAAAAGCCGGACATGTAATTTTTGTTACATTGCCCGGCTTGTAAACTTCTTATTTATCAAAAGCCGAAATCTCAGATGATTAATATTGAGTTTTTCTGATTACCTCACCAAGCTGCCAGTCTTCTTGAACTTGTGATAGCTATGGCGATGGAGTTGATTATTTTTGGTTATGAGACTGTCTATAAGCTATCCATGCTTCGATGATTTCTTCGTATAGTTTATGGATTTCTTGTAGTTGCTTTTGATTCACATGGTGGCGGTGGCTCATGTGACTTCTCAAGTTGACAATCGTCTCGTGGTTGGCTTTTTTGCTGGTGATCATTAACTCGCCATGTTGAGTTTCCGATAAAGTCTCGATCAGCATAATGTTTATGTGAGAAAAGACAAGTGGTAACTCAACTTCACACCATTGTTTTGGCTTAAGTACAATTTCTGGGCTACCTCTTTCTTGCAGTTTGAATATAGAAGAAGAAGTGTCTGGGGATTGTTCTCCTATTTTCAAGATAGTTTTGATTGAATTAGAGCCTCTAATAAAGTCTGGCAGTCCTGAGAAGCTGGTCATTTTAGTTGCCCCCTGATGTTAGCTGTAAAGTTGGGACTTATCTGTTATCTCACATATACTCCTCTGTGTATAAGATAACCACATCTCTATTAAAAAAGCAAGCGTTTAGAAGGAGTATTTCTTTAAAAAATGTCTGTTTATGTAAATTTAATGTATATTTTTCCTTATATACCTCTCACGTATATATAAAAAGCTATACTAAACGTAGGTTTTCATACAAAAAATCTTAATAAAAAGCAGACAATATTTTATTCTAAAAAATAAAAATATCGTCTACATTCATAGAAACTGAAATAGCGTAGTTACCAACTAGTAATACAATTGTGTGGTAACAGAAATTCTGTAATGACAGATTCTTTTTAGACTTGACAGTTGTGTTATAAGAAAATATTCTCACATACTGATAAGTCAAATATATTGTGTGGAGCTTAGATGAGATGAACAGCGCAGCAGATATGCCTCTGCTTCCCGATGATTTCATTACAGGAGTTGCGAATAAACATAATGTAACGAAAACTGAGCTAGAGGCATTATTATTAGCACTAAAAGATTATTCTGGTGCAGAAATTGCCGAAAAACTGGCTATTTCTCAAGCAGCAGTGAGAAAAAGATTAGGGGAAAGTTACCGCAAACTAGGTATAGAAGGCAGCGGTAATAAAAAAATTTATAACTTAAAACAGAAACTATCTGCTCAGTATCAAGGTATTCAAGAAAATTTTACCGCACCCAAAGAAGATTGGGGTGAAGCAGTTGATGTAGATGGTTTTCGCGGGCGAGAGACAGACATTAAAGATTTAGAAGAATGGATAGTTGGTAATGATCAGGATTCTGTACGGTGTCGGTTAGTAGCAATTTTAGGTATGGGTGGAATTGGTAAGACTGTGATCGCCGCCAAAGTTGCCAAAGGAATCCAGCCACAATTTGATTATCTGATTTGGCGATCGCTCCGCAACGCACCACCATTATCAGAAATACTCAACCAACTTTTGCGATTTTTACCTAATGATGCTGAAGATTATTTAACAGTTAGTGAAAATAACAAAATACTTTTACTGATTGATATTTTGCGAAAACATAGATGCCTGATCATTCTAGATAATGTTGAATCAGTGCTACGCAGTGGTAAAGGCAAAACTCAAGAATGGGCTGGCGAATATGAATCTGGGTATGAAAACTATGGCTACTTTTTTAAAAAAGTAGCGGAAGCATTACATGAAAGTTGTTTATTAATAACTAGTCGAGAAAAACCCAAAGAAGTAGCTGCACTAGAAGGTAAAAATCTTCCAGTGAAAGTTTTACAGTTATCTAGTCTTAATTTAGAAGAAGCTAGAGAAATTCTGCTGGATAAAGGATGTCAATGTACTGATGAACAATTAGAAGAACTGGTCAAAAGATATTCTGGTAATCCTTTAGCCTTGAAAATAGTTGGTACCACAGTTTATGACTTATTTAGCAATAACATTACAGAATTTTTAAGAGAAATTCAGGGAGAAAATGCTGTTTACGGTGATATTCGGTCACTTCTAGATACACAATTTAATCGCTTGTCAGAGCTAGAAAAACAAGTGATGTATCGGTTGGCAATTCATCGGGAATATCTTTCTCTGGCACAGCTAAAAAATGATTTAAGAACTACAGAAGTAGAGCCAAAAATACTAGAAGTTATCGAGTCATTATTAAGGCGATCTCTAATTGAAAAAGAAGCCAAAACCAGCAAGTTTCGGCAGCAATCTGTAGTGATGGAATATGTGAATGAAAGCTACCTCGAAAAGGTAACTCATGAATTTAGCGAAAAAAAAAACTGGAGTTTGTCCATGCCCACCCTTTGTTACAAGCGCGATCGCTTGATCACATCCGCCAAATACAAGAACGACTTATCTTAGAACCCGTGAAACAAAAGCTGATCAAAGCTTTTGGCACAAAAACAGAACTCGAAGCTTATTTACGACGAATGCTGAGAACTTTACAGCAGGATTCGCCTTCAACTCCAGGTTATGCAGCTGGTAACATAATCAATCTACTGCGACAACTCCAAATAGATAAATCCCAGCCAGATTCACACATTGATTTGAGTGGATGTGATTTTTCGGGACTGACTATCTGGCAAGCATATCTCAAAGATGCCAATTTACAAGACACCAGCTTTGCCAATGCTGATTTAAAGAGTTCTGTATTCACAGAAACGATGTCTAGTATCGTTTCTGTGAGATTTAGTCCTGATGGCAAATTTTTTGCCACAGGTTTAATCACCGGAGAAATTAGATTATGGCGGACTGCTGATACTAAACAAATTCGCATTTATCAAGGTCATACTGCTTGGGTTTGGGCTTTTGCCTTTAGCCCAGACAGTACAATCCTGGCCAGCGGTAGTGCTGACTACACAATTAAACTCTGGGACGTGCAAACAGGTGAATGTCTGCAAACCTTCACAAAACATAAAAATAAAGTTTATTCAGTAGCTTTCAGTCCTGATGGTTCTTTATTAGCCAGTGCTGGGGAAGACAAAACTATAAAAGTTTGGGATATTGCGACAGGGGTTTGTCAGCAGACACTTTCAGAACATGATGGTTGGGTGTGGACTGTGACTTTTCAACCAACCCCAACCACTAAAAACAATCTTTTACTTGCTAGTGGTAGCGCTGACAGCAAAATTAAGCTGTGGGATATCAATACAGGTAAATGTTTGAAAACTTGGAATGGTCATAGTCGTGATGTTCATTCAGTAGCTTTCAGTCCTGATGGGCGAACCCTAGCCAGTGGTAGCAGAGACCTCACCCTCAAACTTTGGGATGTAAATACAGGTAAATGTCGGCAAACTTGGGAGGGACATAGTAAAAAAATTTATTCGGTACGATTTAGTCCCGATGGGCAAATCTTAGCTAGTTGTGGAGAAGATAGAACGATTAAACTCTGGGATATCGCCCAGGGTAAATGCTTGAAGACCTTGCAGGGTCATTATAGTCAAGTGTGGGCGATCGCTTTCAGCCCTGACAGTCGCACTTTAATCAGTTGTAGTGACGACCAAACAGCCAGACTGTGGGATGTGAATACAGGCAACTGTCTCAATGTATTACAAGGTTATACCCGCGATGTCTATTCCGTAGCCTTTAGTCCCAATAGTCAAATTCTAGCGAGTGGACGGGATGACCACAGTATTAACCTGTGGAACTTACAAACATTAGAATGCCATCCTCTCACAGAACATCAAGGGCGGATTCGTTCTGTCGCCTTTCATCCCAATGGGCAAATCCTCGCCAGCGGTAGTGCTGACAATACAATTAAAATCTGGGATATCACAGACATTCGCCATAGCAAATGTACTCAAACCTTGACTGGACACGGTAACTGGGTTTGGACAGTTGCTTTTAGTCCAGATGGGCAAACTCTAGTCAGTAGTAGCGAAGACCGCAGCATTCGCATCTGGGATATTTCTAGTGGTGAGTGTGTGAGAAAAATCAAAGAACATAGCCATTGGGTGTGGACAGTAGCCTTTCATCCTGATGGCAATACTCTGGCAAGTGGTAGCGCTGACAGTCAAATTAAACTTTGGAATGTCGCCAGTGGCGAATGTCTCCAAACCTTCACAGAACATCAAGACATGATTTGGTCAGTCGCCTTTAGTCCTGATGGGAAACTTTTAGCCAGTGGTAGCGAAGACAAAAGCGTGAAGTTATGGAATCTTCGCACAGGCGAATGTATTCACACCTTAACAGGGCATGATCAACAAGTCTACTCAGTGGCATTTAGTCCCAATGGTCAGATTTTAGCTAGTGCTGGCGCTGATACCACTGTGATGCTATGGCAAGTAAATACAGGTGAGTTTCTCGAAACCTTGAAATTAGGACATACAGCAGCGATTCGTTCCTTAGCTTTTACTCCCGATGGTAAGTTATTGGCGAGTGGCGGCGAAGACGAAAAAATTCAACTATGGGATGTGCAGACTTGTCGAAGAGTGCGATCGCTTAAACCAGATCGTCTATATGAACGTATGGATATTAGCAATATCACAGGCTTAACTGATGCTGAAAAAGCTTCTTTAAAAATGTTAGGGGCTGTTGATTAAAGTTCTCAACTTTCCGGTAGTAGGCTGATCAAAAATGAATACATTAATGATGAAAATTTGTATCTTAAATCATTCTGAAGAGATATGAATGCAAGCACATCATTTTGTTTTCCTGTTCATTTATAAGGATGATTGGTATTTTTATTTTAAAAAATACCAATTATCTGCCAGGGCATCACACCATCAAAAAATATTAATCTTAGGTGTGTAATCGTCGTGTTATTATCTCAAACTAAAAGTAAACAAACATCCACTCAGATTAATTCCATAAAAATTGTTTTAATTGGAGAATTTCTGAAACACAGAAGCTTTAATGGTGCAAATAAAGCCTTGCCAGTTTTAGCTTCTAGTTTATTTAATGCTGGGTTTAGGCAAGTTTTACAACTAGATTTGGAACGTCTGGATTTGAGTATTGATGATGTTTTAAAGGAAATTAGAGATGCGGATTTAATTATCTTTGCTGGTTGTCTCACAACTCAATGGCCAGAAATTGACAATCACAGTAGCAAAATTTTTTCCCAACTTCAAAAATATGGCAGAAAAAATGTACCAATTTTAGTTGGTGGTTATGCAACTAAAAGCGTTGAAGATATTGCCCGCATTACACCGTGGATTACAGCTTTTTGTGATGGTGAAGGCGAAGAATCAATTATAGAAATTGCTCATGCCGTTGCTAGAGGAACTTTCTATGAAGAGATGCAACATTTGCCTGGGTTGTGTTTTATCACTGATGATGGGAAATTTCATCGGACTATTGCAACCAGAGTTAATAACTTTGATGATATTGACCAAAACTTGGGTTTAGTTCATGTACCAAAAGTACATGATATGGATATTTTTAAAACTTCAGATGGTAGACAATTAAAAACCGCCCAAATATTTACTCAACGAGGCTGTCCTTGGGGATGTGGTTTTTGTAATAAAAGTAGTGAAAGTAATAGTGTTATTAGGTTAAGTGAAGCATCTTTTCGCAGACAATTACAACAACTAAAAAAACATGGTTATGAAGCAATTTATTTAGATGTTGATACTTTTACTGTGCATGAGCAAGCAGCCAAACGTGAAGCCGAAATTCTTAAAGAAGAAGGATTTATTTGGGGTTCTAATACACGCATCGATAAAATTAACTATGAACAGATGCGTTATTTAGTAGAACATAATTGTGTATATCTGTTTTTTGGGGTTGAGCATACCTTACCAGAAGTTTCATTAGCTAACCACAAATTTAACGGTTCTTTTGCTAGTCAAATTAAGCAAGCATTTGATTATCCAGCTAAGATTGCCAGAGTTTTTCAAGATATGAATCAAGCTGGATTACCCAGTAGTTATTTTTTGATTTTAGGCTTACCAAAAGCCAAACTCAATGCTGATAAAACAGAGATTATCAGTTACGAACCGACAACTTTTGCTGATGATATCCAAGCAATTCACTTTGGGATTGAAAAGTGTAACCCAGATTTTTTAAATTTCAATGTGCTGCGATTTATGCCTGGGAGTATGGCTGCTGATACAGTTGGTGATTTCAGCTACACTTGTGTGCGCCCATCAGGAAAACAGCCAATTACTGCTGGATACTTTTTACCACGAGCCGTCAATTATTATGGCTATCCTCAGTTTCAAGAACATGGTGTGTATCGATTGTGTGAATCGGTGAGTAGATATCAACCGATTACAACAGCGATGAATCCCCAACGGGTTTACGATACCATCTGCTACGCCATACGGTTGATTAATGCCAAGATTGATGCAGGTGGTAAAGCGACAAAATTGTTTATTGATCGAGATTTAATAGCTTTAGGTTTAGTCAGTCAAGATGTACAGGGAAAATATGCGATCGCACCTTTAGAAGACTTTGCCAAAATTTGAATTTTAGCGCATTTCGACTTCTCCCCAAGGGAGACGCTACGCGAACGCTCAATGCTCAATAGATACGTAGGGTGTGTTACGGCTATACAAGGATTTGAGAACTTATACCAATTCAAAAAATGTTTGCGACAGATAAGGCATTGAGGATGAAGTCATAACCAGTCAAAGAAGCAGCAATTTGAGGAGTGAGGAGAGCTAGGAGTTGAGCAACCTTGGTTTGCAGATGCTCGCCTGTTATCAAATAGCTCCCATTTCAAGTCTTGCTTGAGATATTCCCAAACGCGCTCTATGGGATTGAGTTCAGGAGAATGAGCAGGCTGGAACAAAAGAACAATATTCTCTGGAATTTGTAAACGTTTAGCTTGATGAAATAAGCCGTTATCAACTTGGAGAATGTTAAGTGATTTGGGATAACAGGCAGCGAACTCGTTCAAAAATTGTTGGTAGCATTCGGTATCAACATGAGAAAACTGCCAAAATAAACTTTCCCCAGTAAGTGGTTCAACTGCTCCATATAGCCAGAACGCTTTAAATTGCCACTGCCAATCACCAATAGGCTTAACTCCGGGAAGAGTAATTTTACGTCCTTCAATGGTTTTGAGTCCAAATCGACTCTCATCTTGTACAAAATAACGAATATTTTCGTACTGAGGCAAGATAATGGCACTGTATTGAGCAATTAATTGCAAGTCATCACCGAGTTTTTTTTAAAAGACTCTAGTTTTTCTTCGTCCTGTTTTCGGTTACGCGGACGTGGGACTTTCAGCTTGGCTTTGAGCCTGTAACGTGCCAGATGATGTACAGTTGCGTACTCAGCTTGCACACCCAAGGTTTTTTCTAACCAATGTTGTATTTGTGTGTACCGTTGAAACCCACCTTCTGGTTGTTCGAGTTGTTTTTTCAAACTCGATACAGCCCAATCTGGTATTGCTCTTTTTCGACCTGAACTCGTTCCAAATTCAACAACCGCCTCAATTCCTCCTTCTCGATAATCTGCCAACCATCGATGTACTGTAGCTCGATGTTTTCCCAAGATTTTAGCAATCTCACTTACACTCATTTCTTGCCCTTTAATCAGATATAGGGCTTGTATACGTTCTTTGCTCCGAGACTGTTTTTGATGTTTGAGCAACTTCTCTAGTTCCTCGACACTTTCTTCTATCTCGATTTGTGTTACCCCTACCATCACATACCCTGAATGCTACTTCTGTCTATTTTTACCATTTGTCGCATTCTTTTTTCAAATTGGTATTAGGAAAGTGAATTAATTAGCCGTAACGCACCATATTTCTCAGTGCGTTACGGCTTACGCTTAACACATGCGAAGAATTTATTTATATAGCTGTAGCCAATAAGATTAGGACATAAACTATGAAGTATTCCTAGTATTGCGATTCAAACTCAGATGGCTAAACCCTATAGTGATGATTTCCGGCAAAAGGTGATGCAAGCAATTGAGTTGGACGGTCTCAAAAAGAGTGAGGCGAGCCAATTGTTCAATATCAGTCGCAATACGATTAACTTGTGGTGTCAAAGAAAAGCCCAAACGGGTGATATCAAGGTCAAATCGAGGCAGGAATGCCAAAGGGGTGGCAAAATCGATGATTGGGAGAAGTTTCGCGCATTTGTCAAAGCAAATGGTGATAAAACTCAAGTCCAAATGGTAGAGTTATGGGAAGGAGAGATTAGTCAACGCACGATTTCACGGGCATTGCAGAAAATTGGACACACCCGTAAAAAAAAACATATGGCTACTGTCAACGAGATGAAGCCAAACGAGCAACCTTTCTAGCACAACTGAAGAACCCAAAAGCACCACACTTGGTTTATGTCGATGAATCGGGAATGGATGAACGAGATAACTACGGCTATGGGTACTCACCAACAGGGGAACGATTTTACGACCTCAAATCCGGTCGGCGACAGGGACGCATTAACATGATTGCTGGGTATCGGGATAATCAATTGATTGCCCCATTTACAGTCGAGGGGGCGTGTAACCGCACAGTGTTTGAAACCTGGCTAGAAACATGTTTGATTCCGGTTTTGCGTCCCGGTGAGTGGGTAATTGTGGATAATGCGACGTTTCATCATGGTGGTCGAATTGCCCAACTCATACATGATGCAGGCTGTGAACTTGTTTATTTACCTCCCTATTCACCAGACCTTAATCGTATTGAGAAGTGTTGGGCATGGTTAAAAAGTAGGATTCGCAAACAATTACACAATTGTGATCATTTACGTGATGCTATCGAATTCGTTCTCAAGCACGCAGCGTCCTAATAAAACTGGCTATAGCTATAACTAGTACAGATTGGCATAAATAAACATCACTATTCCTTCTTTTTACTTTTTACTTTTTACTTTTGCCTTGTTATACTAACCCCTTATTTCTTTCCAAATAATCTATCTAAAAAGGAGATATTTACAGCTAAATTAATTAAACCTTTCCCACTTCTTCTATCGACAATTTCCGCATTATTTAAAGCCACAATATAAGGCTCACCCTCAATAGAGGCAATAATCGGGCCACCAGATGAACCACCCGCCGTATCGCAATCATGTAATAAGATATTTGACTGCTCATCAACAATACTGCAACCAGCTTGAAAACCCGCAGTCCATCCCTGGCCTGCTGTTAAACCCCAAAACTTTTCCGTCTCTACTTGGGGATAATCACCAGAATACCCGACAAAAAAGAATCTTTTCTCATTCCGAATTAACGTTTTAGCAGGCAGAGACTTCCAACCTAGATAACCATATTTACGTCCCAGTGGTCGATCAATTTTTACAACAGCCCAATCATTAGCGTTAGAATTTTTATCTTGAAAGTGAGTACCTGCTAGATACTGCACAGCATAAGCTTTATCTTTATATTGACCATCAACTACATTGGGTAGAAAAGCAACTCGGCTGGCAACCTCGCCAGTTTTGGGGTCAACTACACAGTGAGCATTAGTTAATACGATATCCTCATCAATCAAAGTTCCTGTGCAGGTGTAAGTTTGCGAATTTGATTCACCGACAATTCGACCAACAGTAGACCAAGGATAATTATTACTTAACATCGGTAGGCGATCGTCCCGCCCTATCGTCCCCCGTGTCCCTTTTTTAATAGGTTTATTTGACTCCTCAAGTTTTTCTGGCTTGAATGGTGTGCCGCTATGTTGTAATTCTAATTGACCCGCTTTTTTTAACGTTGGAGCTGCTGTTGTTTCTGGTGGTTTTTGCACCTGTGCTTCTACAGAAACCCAAACACCCAAACTCATCACACAAATAACACCAGAAATCAATAATGCAGAATTTTTTTGAGAAATCAATCTGTTATTCATTGATCAGCCTCTTTACTTTGTAGACAAAAATACCATTCTTCGATGAAAATCAGCTTAATTAAATGCCATTAAATCAATACTTAGCACCAATACTCTGCGTAACTCTGCAGTATCCTCCACCTGCCTTTGCGTTTAAAAACACAAAAAACCCTTCAAATTCCGGAATTATCTCTGCCCATCAGAATTGGGATAATTTACAAATTCCAGTTGCGGCGGAAATGAAAGAAGCCTTCTAATCTATCTTGCACGTCTGGATGATTATTTAATCTTTGCTGATATTCTTGGGCAGTTTGGGTAAGAATTTCGGAAAAATTGGAATAAATAGGCGATAAATTAGCTAAATCTTTGACTTTTATTTTTTGGTTGATAGCTAACGCAATTAAATTGATTAATTCTCCTGCACTTTGACCTAAGATAGTTGCACCTAAAATTTCGCCATTACGTAACACAATTAATTTGCAAATACCTGTGGTTTCGCTGTTAATTTGTGCTGCTGTTAAAGATTTAAAATATTGCCGTAAAACTAAAAATTTATCATCACGAAATTGTTGTTTTGTTTGCGTCTCAGTTAACCCGACTTGCGCTAACATGGGGTTAGTAAATATTCCCCAAGGTATGTATTGATAATTGACATCTAATCTAGGGAAAAATAGGGTATTATTTAGAGCAATTCTCGCTTCATAATTAGCGATGTTAATGAAGTCATAGCCACCAATCACATCGCCACAAGCGTAAATCCGTTTGTTAGTAGTTTGCAATTTATTATTAACTACCAAGCGATGCTGATACCATTTGACACCAACTGCCGCTAAATTTAAAGACTCAAAATTTGGTTTTTGTGCTGTTGCTACTAAAATTTCATCAGTTTCAATTGCTTTATCTCCAGCTTGAATCCATTTTTTATCATCAATTTGTTTGACTTGTGTAACGGCAGTTTGAGTCAGAATGCGTACACCATCAACTTCTAATTGTGCCTGAAGAATTTGAGCAATTTCTGGGTCAATATTTGGCAGAATATGAGGATGTTTAATAACTAATGTGACAGCGCAACCCAAACGAGCTAAAGTTTGCGCTATTTCTAGACTTTGCGGAACACCACCAAGAATTACCCAATTTTGGGGTAGTGTGTTTTTTTTCAGAGACTGCCAAATATTATTTAAGGTCGTATAACCTGTAGCTGCTAAACCTTCAATATTGGGAACAGCTGGACGAGAACCACTGGCTAGTAAATAGGTGCGTCCTCGTAACAGGCGGCAGACTGGATGATGGGAAGTGTTGGCTGATGTTTCTTCATTTTCATAAATGGCAAATGCTAAATGGGGTGAAGATTGAAATTCACCTTTGCCAAAAATTACATCTACTCCCAGTGCGGCTAGTGTCGCTGGAGAATTTAGTTCTTGGATATTGGCAGCAACGGCGTTAGCATATAGCATTGCCTCTTGCCAAGCAACAGATATGTGGCATTTTTCGGCGATGTCAGCATAGTTAGTATGAATACCACAGCTATCTGCTTGATTGAGAGACTGTAAGCGGTTGGCAATTTCGCTGAGAGTGTGATGATAAATAAATCCATAATTTATTTGTGGTTCTACTAAAGCGACTTTAGCGTGCCATTTAGTTGCAGCTAAAGCAGCATAGCGTCCGGCAAGACTGCCGCCAATAATCACGACATCATAATCAATTGTCATTAGTCAATGGTCAGTAATTATTATTTATTGTAGAGACGCTAATTATTTCGTCTCTACAAAGGCAAGATAATTCGGAATTACGAATTATCAAGTAATGTTTGAAGCGCTGTTAATAAGCGCTGGTTGTCAGACACAGAACGCACAGCTACACGGAAAAAGCGATCGCCTAATTCTTTAAAGCTCAGGCAATCTCGAATTAAAATTTGATGGTGTTGGAGTAATTGTTGCTGTAACTGCGAACTAGATTGTTGTGATGCCACTAGTAAAAAGTTCGCAGCACTGGTGTGAGGTTGCAATCCCGGAATGGCAGCTAAACCTTGAAACAGTTGGTTTCGGGTTGGTGGTAGCCATTGCCAAGTTTGCTGTTGAAAATTGCGATCGCTAATTACAGCAATTGCGGCGGCCGCAGCCAGATTATTCACAGGCCAAGGATCACGCCACGACTGCCACAGTGATAAGCGATCAGGGTGTGCGATCGCATATCCCAGTCTCAGCCCCGGCAGACTGTAAAATTTTGTGAGCGATCGCAACACGACTAAATTTTCATATTCTTGCACCACCGGAATTAAACTTTGTTCTGCTTCTGGTGGTACAAAATCCATAAACGCTTCATCCACCACCACTAAGGCAAACTCTTTTAACAGCGGTAAAATTTCCTGCCGTGAAAATAATTTTCCTGTGGGGTTGTGGGGATTGTTTAAAAGTAGTCCTTTGTCATTTGTCCTTTGTCCTTGAATTTCTAAACGTTGGCTGCCAACACTCAGACTCTTGTCATTGTTTATTAACAAATGACTATTGACAAATGACTTATGACTTAGATCAATAGGTAACTCCAGAACTTTAGCGTTGTATGCCGTCAAAGTACGGTAGTAATCGCCAAAGGCTGGAGTCATCAAGATTGTTGCCGGTAATGCGGCTAATTCCCTACCAACCAAAGTTAATAATTCTGCTGAACCATTCCCCGGCAAAATCCACTCTGGCGGTAACTGATGGAAGTGACTGAGAGCTAGTCTCAGTTCACTATATTCTGGTTCTGGATAGTGCCTCAGACTACTAATTTGGGATTTAATCGCCGCGATCGCACTATCCGGTGGCCCTAAAGGGCTGATGCTTGCAGAAAAATCAAGAATAGCATCACGGGGACAGCCAGCCAGTGCTGCTGCCCAGGCTAAATTTCCCCCGTGTGCTGGTTGCTGCATCAAAATAAAAATTCCGCAAACTAAACCTAAGATTTTGGGGGTGCAACTCTTTCTCTAAACAGTTTACCAGCAGAGAAAGCAGGCACTTTAGTCGCCGGAATTTCCATTTTCTCATTGGTTTTGGGGTTACGACCTTCACGGGCTTTACGTTCCCGTGATTCAAAGGAACCAAACCCCACTAGTGTTACCTTATCGCCAGAGGAAACCGCTTCAATAATGGTTTCTAAAGCAGCGGTTAAGACAGCATCTGCTTGTTTTTTGGTAACACTAGCCTTTTCTGCTACTGCATCAACCAATTCGCCTTTGTTCATATAAACTCCTTCAGGTTTACTTGATATTTCAGTCAAGATGCACCATGTAACATCCTGACTGAAATCTCTGTTTGCAGAACTACAAAAGTCGTGCTTAGAGAGTATTTCTACTCAAAACGGCTACACATCCCTTTGGCTCGACTTTTCAATGAATCATTCTAAGGTGTAGCAGCCAGAAGTGGATATATGAAACCGTTAATTTATATGGATTTCAGGATTTTTTGTGTTTTTAGGGGGTGTGTTGCACTCAAAACCACCCCTAAAGTAGGAATAAATACTTAGTAAAAACCCTGGTTGTGAGAGAAACAATGAAATTATTGGACAAGAGAAAAATCTGTATTCATGGCTAATTACGGTCTAATTTAGTTAATTGCTTCAGTTAACAGTCTGCCAGGGGCGATCGCTGGGAATTTCTCAACATTAAGGATGGTAAGCCTATCAACTCGTTTGTAAACCATAACTGATTTCCAATTTTGAATGAGTTGCCCCAGTGATTTTGAAAAATTCTGATACTCAGTGTTATGTGATTGTAAAATAACTTAACGTTTGCTCATGAGTTTTTGAGAGTTAATCGTCCTCATTGCCATTAGCTGGCAAAGGCTGGACGATTTTGAAGCCAAGGTTTTGCTGCTTCGATTTGGGCTGCAAGACTAATTAAAGTAGCTTCCGCCGCAGGTTTACCCACAAGTTGTACACTGATAGGCACACCATGACTATCAAAACCCGCGGGGAATGCGATCGCAGGTTGTCCGGTGGCGTTAGCCGCAGGACAAGGTGCAACCCAACGCATAATATTTTGGAATGCTTCTTCGGGACTTAAAGCCGCCCATTCTCCCACTCGAATTGGCGAATGTAAATATACAGGCAATACCAACACATCAAAATGGTCGAAAAATGCCACAATTTGCCGGGAGACAATTTGCAATTGGGATAAAGCTCGGAGATATTCGGCAATAGAACCTGTACGCGCCAATAACCAACGGTTAACAGGCTGCAAGGCTTCTGCTGGAAGTCCTGATGCAGCTACCCCAGCTTGCCAAACGATTTGGAATGGTTCGACTAAGCCGCTAAAATCTGGGCAGTTTTCTTCAACTGTGTTCCCCAATTGTTCTAATAACTGGACTGTTTGTAATACACCTTGCTGACAATTAGCATCAGCAGTTCCCAAAGGCTTGATTTGCGTGCTAAAGGCAATGCGTAACCCAGAAATTTTCGCTTGGGTAGCGGCGAGAAATGAAGGTTCAGGGTCAGATAGCCAATAAGGATCACCTGTGAAGTAACCGGAGATTGCGTCTAACATCGCCGCAGCATCAGCCACAGTCCTAGCAATGGGGCCATTAACAGCAATTCCCCCCAAGCGATCACCGACAGGGGCTTTAGTGACTCTACCTCGTGATGGTTTAATCCCGACTAAACCACAACAAGCGGCTGGGCCACGAATTGAACCACCACCATCAGAACCTTGAGCGATCGCACATAATCCTGCGGCTACAGATGCGGCTGCACCACCACTAGAACCGCCGGGAGTATACTCTAAATTCCAGGGATTTCTAGCTGGGGGAAAGCCTGTAGGTTCGGTGTAAGGAAAGGAGCCGATTTCGGAAGTAGCTGTTTTACCAAGAATAATGAACCCTGCTTGTTTAATTCGCGTTACCACCCCGTCATCATAATTAGGGACGTTATTTAACAATGCCGGATTGCCGTAGGTACAGGTAACATCAGCCACAGCGTTGAGGTCTTTAATGGAAATTGGCACACCAAAAAACGGCGGTAGTTCCGTAGATGTCGCCAGCATTTCGGTTTTTGCTTGGGCATCTGCGATCGCGAATTCTGCCGTCACCGTAAAATAACTTCCCAATTGGGGGTTCAAACGCTCAATTCTTTGTAAATATATTTCCACCAACTCTAGTGGCGACACTTGCCGATGGCGGATTAATCGCGCTAACTCCACTGCTGGAGTAAACGCTAAATCAATTTCATTCATATTTGACTTTAGTTACCAACTGTGCATTATTTAAAATTTTTCAACTGAATTTGTTACTTTAGCAGGATTTACGGGAAGTATGAATCCATAGCTCCTCAGATTTTCTATCTTTCAGGATGCTGCTCTACCACCAATAAGATGAAGCTTGTATTCAAGCTAACACCTTGCTGCATAGTCATTTTAATTGTTTCACATCAACTTTCGGCAAATCCCCAAGGGATATTTATGGCTGATTTAGAAACTCTGGTAAATGAATTACCAAAAATTGTTCATAGTCTGAGGCTAAATATTGGACATTCCCATGACATCATGCAACAAATTGTCATGATTAATCATGGACAGGATCAACTACGGAATATTCAAGAAAAAGTTAAGTCCAGCCAATTAGAAAAATCTCCTGCTACTACAGTTGCTTATTTAAATTCAGTCCCAAAAGCTGGCAAAAATGGAGATTATACAGTCTATATTTATCAATATGATTATCCAGGCTTGCTAACAGCAAAATTTGGGAAACTACCAGCAGATATTTCTCTTAAAGAAATTCAAGCTAAAATAGAAGTCTGGATTGATTGGGGTGATTTAATTCAGGCTATAGCTGCCGATATTTTAAGTGACATCACATTAGTCCAACAATTAAATATTGATGCTAATCATGATAGTATTCCTGCAACCTTTCAAGCAGTAGAAGAAGTCTTAAAAATTCAACTAGATTTACATAAGCCCAGAATTCTCCAACAACAAATTCAGCAAATTATCCAAGCTCAAGAAGATTCTTTAAAAATCAAGGAAAGATTAGAATTTATTTTTAATAATATTAAGCAGAGCCATGATTTATTCAGCATTTTACTCGGAATATCATCTTTTTGTGGCAAATCTGGCTTTGCACTAGAATGGCTAGATGATGATCACGAATTAATTATATCTGGGGATGGCAGATTACAAGAATTAACAGATATTATTAATGACTGTGAGTTTTACCAAACTAAAATTGATGGCTTAATTTTGCAGATTAGTTCTTTGAGAGTTAAATCGGAAAAAAAGTTACTCAAGCCTAAATCTGAACAATGGAAATTAGGCAATTATAATCTGCTAAAAAAGTTTGAAGAACAAAGCCTAATTCACTATTGTGGGATAATTACTGCTAGTTTATTAGTTTTAAGCTTTGGTGGTTGGATGATAAAATCAGAAATTCCCCAACTACAACAAGTTTACTTCAATTTTAACCAAGAAGAAACTGCGATCGCTAATTTTAAAGCCGCGCAAAACCTCGGTTTAGAAGCATCTGGTTTAGTGCAATCGCCACCCCATCCTTTAATTGTTTGGCAACAAGCAGAATCTAAATGGCAAGAAGCCATTAAGCTATTAGAGAATATACCGCACAATACATCAGTTTCTACTAAAGCTAAAGATAAGTTAATTACTTATCGGTTGTATCTTAGGGTAATTAGTAAAAAAGTAATTACTGAAAAAAAAGCCGTAAATAATTTAGAAAAAGCGCATAAATTAGCAATAGAAGCAAATTTTTTTATCCAAAGTTCACCTCATTCATTTTCTGTACGGGAGCAAGTAAAAGATAAATGGCAACAGGCAATTAATACTTTAAAAGAGATTCCAGAAAACACATTTGTTTATCAACAAGCTAAAGAGACTTTATTGAACTATCAAGCCAATTATCGGGAAATTAATCAAAAAAACTAATCAGCGCCGCAAGCTTTCATCATACTATTACTAATAACGCAAACCTTAAAAGTTCTGCCTGACTTTTTAGGCAACCACCCAAGTTGCGTAGCTTGTTTTATCAACTCTGCTACGTCTTTTGGTTTGACTGTTTGTATTGGAGTGAGAATGAACCCCTGTGAGTGAAGTTTATCGGTAATAACGACTAATACTGAACCTGACTCATAAGCATGTTCTACTGCAACATGAATATGACCATCAGGATAGTCTGATTGGCAGTTTGTAGCTTGTCTTCTGATTAGCCAAATGAATGTTTCTCCATCAACTAATATCTTTCTTGTACCTTTTTTTGGTATAGACATCTGTAGTCCTACATCAAATCATTTTTTGTTGTAGAGACATGTAACGTCTCTACACGGTTTTGGGTTTTACACTCGTACCTCATGTACTCAAAATATGCTGTATTTCTCAAATATTTAGAAATTAAAACTATTCAGGCTCTCTCTATGGTTACTATAGCTATTTTCTATGGTTAAAATATAGTTATAAAAAATATTAAAATCATTAATTATTACTTATGTTATTTTTCTATCTAAATAGTATTTACTAGATTTTAATATCTCCGGTAATTCCTTATAGGAAGTAAGGTTTTTTTGAGCAATTCACTTAAGAGTGCTTCATAACTGTTAAATACCGTAGATAAGTTTTTTAAATATTTTATATCTGTGAGGAGCGATCATGGCAAAGTATCTTCTAGCTTCTGCTGGTGGAGCTAGTTTTTTATGTTTAATTAACGGACTATTACCCATCCAATTCCTAGCTAATGCCGTACCAACAGAGCAAAAATTATTAGTAAATGCTCCTCAAAAATCAGCAATTCTCAATAGCGAAATCTTTAATCAATTTACTTTACCCAAAACTGCTGGAACTAGATTAACCATAGCCAATAATAATCAACCAGAATCACCTACTATCCAAGACAAACCAGAAAGCCAAGATTCATCGCAGCCCAACGAGTTGCAGACATCAGATAACAATGATAGCCCTCAAGTAACATCTGTATCACAGTTGTCTGACGTGCAACCAACGGATTGGGCTTTTCAAGCATTACAGTCTTTAGTTGAGCGTTATGGTTGTATTGCTGGTTATCCCAACAGCACTTATCGCGGTAATCGCGCTATGACTCGCTATGAATTTGCAGCAGGCGTAAATGCTTGTTTAGAACGAGTCAATGAACTCATCACCACAGCAACTTCTGATTTAGTTAAAAAAGAAGATTTAGCAACTTTGCAGAAGTTACAAGAAGACTTTGCTGCGGAACTAGCAACCCTACGGGGACGGGTAGATGCACTAGAAGCACGCACAGCAGAACTAGAAGCAAATCAGTTTTCTACTACTACTAAACTCAACGGCGAGGTAATTATCGCAGGAATTGGTGCTACAGGTGGCGCACCAAATACGAGTGATCCAAGTATTATCTTGGTGAATAGAGTTAGGTTAAATCTCAGCACTAGCTTTACTGGAAAAGATTTATTAATTACTGGTTTGCAAGCTTATAACTTTTTGGGTGATATAAACGGAAGTGGTAGTTTACAAGACAGTTTAGGGTTAGCTTCAGATTTACTCGTTTCTAGTAGTGCTAGAACAAGTTTTGAACCGCTGTTTCCTGGTTTTGATGTTAAAACGTTATCACCACAGGCAGCGAATAGCGTACAACTCTATAAATTACTGTATGTTTTTCCTGTTGCTGATAAATTGACTTTGTTTGCGGGAACTGCGGCGGAAGCAACAGACGCTTTTCCTGCTATCACACCTTTTTATGGTGAAGGACAAGAGTCTATTTCTCGGTTTGCAGGTTTAAATCCTGTAGCGCGAGTTTCTGGAGGGACTTCGGGGACTGGTTTAGCCTCGGCTGCGGGATTTATATTTAACATTTCTCCTCAGTTAGATTTAAGAGCTTTATACGGCAGTGTCAATGCTAACGTACCTCAAGAAGCAGGTGATATTGTACCAGGTGTTTCTAACACTCCTTTAGGTGCAGGCGTATTTGGTGGTAGTAGTATTGTCAGCACTCAATTAACCTTTAAACCCACTAGTTCGATAGATGTGGGTTTAAACTATGCCCACAGTTATCACGAAATTAATATCTTAGGTACAGGATTAATTCGTGATGATATCGGTGCGTTAGCTGGCGTTCCTTTAGGGACACCGGTGACGCTAAATTCTGTTGGTGGTACGTTAACTTGGCGCTTTTCTCCAAAAGTTGCTTTGTCTGGTTATGGTGCTGCAATGTTTGTTGATTCTTCTGGAGATGTTGATGCTTCCACCACTTTTACTAGTTGGATGATAGGGCTACACTTCAATGATTTATTTAAATCTGGAAATAATGCGGGAATTCTTTTTGGACAACCGCTGTTTCGTTCTGATGCAGGTGGTACGGCTCAATTGGCTCCAGATGGGGTAAATCGTGCTACTCCTTACCATTTAGAGGCTTATTATCGTCTGAAGCTGACAGATAATATCAGCATTACTCCCGGCGCTTTTGTTTTGTTTAACCCTGAAGGTGACAGTAGAAACGAGACTACAACTGTGGGTGTACTTCGGACTACTTTTACTTTTTAGGATGGTTTATGGCAGTTCTCGGTTGAGTGTAGCACTATTTTAACCTCTCTCCTACAAGGCTACGGTGTACACACAAGTGGTAGCGGCAACTGTTTCAGGCCTTATAGACCCTTTCAATGGTCATTACAAGCGCAGCAAAGTAATCGCATTATCCAGTGGTTTTTGTGAGTTCGTCGTCGTTCCGCCTCGCTGCGGACAAGGTTTCAGAGCGATCGCCTCCGGCTGGCGGGTACGCCATCGCACAATCCTATTGCTAGATGATGAAACCAAGTACTAGGGGGAATTTTAAGACTTGTGTGTACACCGTAGCCCATAAGGAGAGAGGCTTTGAGTGTTAACGCTATATTTGTAAAAATTAGAGATTTTTAAATGGGGAAGTGGCTAGAAAATATGGAAAATCAAGAATTGGATGTTAATAAATATGTTGAGCAAATATCTTTATTATTAGATTTGCCAATTAAAGATGAATATCGTGATGAAGTGGTAGCAAATTTTGCCAGAATTCAAGCGATCGCTCAACTCGTCAATTCTTTTCCTTTACCCGCAGACATCGAGGTTTCACCAGTATTTGAACCATAGTTGCTGAGAACCTACTGGACTCCTCAAGTAAATACACTGAGTCTTAGATATAACTACCAAGATTAAGATATTAGCCGATAATGCCATTGGAAACAGGAAATGAGTAATTTCAATGCTGGTAGTTCATTGAAGTCTGCGGCTATTGGGAAATTTTTGGTGCGTTTGCTGTGGTTGCTGATGGGAATTGGAGTTATTTCTACGTTTTTCTCTTTGTTAGCAGTCATAGCACAGCCAACTTATCAAATATTTGCTTCTGTTGATGGACTCATATCACTAGTTTCGTTACTGATTGGTGTAATTTCAATTATTATTTTTTTGGTTTGGCTACATCGTATCCATGCTGATTTGAAAAATCTTTTCCAGGAATATCCCATTACTCCAGGCGGTGCGATCGCGCGATTTATGATTCCCATATACAGCCTTTGGGGAATATCTCACACTTTATCTACCTTTGCGGAGAAATTTCAAGCCGAAGGTGGTGATTTAACCAGTTTGAGTGAACGAGTGCGATCGCTGATAGCGCCACTATATTGTTTTATGATTGGGTCAAGAGCTTTGAACCGCATTGTTTTTGAAGCTTCTAAAAATCCTGGAGATAAATTTCTGCCTGTGTGGTTTTTAGTATCTTGTTTTGTCGACTTGGGTTTTACTGTTGTATTGTTACAACTCACAAAAACTATGGGGACTGCGGTTACTCAAAAAGCTAAACGCAATATTATCTAACCAATGAATTTAGAGTTCGCTGATGCCTTATCAATAGCAGCGGCTGTGCGCGGTGGTCAAGTTAGTGCGGTAGAAGTCACTCAATCTGCACTCATAAGAATTGCCAAACTAGATGATCAACTTAACTGTTTGACAACTGTCACCACAGAAACAGCTTTAGCAGACGCAGCCAGAATTGATCAAGAAATCGCTCAAGGTAATTCTCCAGGTTTACTTGCTGGCGTACCTTTTGCTGTGAAAAATCTGTTTGATATTGCTGGTGTCACAACTCTGGCTGGGGCAAAAATTAATGCCGAAAATCCCCCAGCTACCCAAGATGCAACCGCCGTCGCCAAGTTAAAACAAGCTGGCTCAGTGTTGGTTGGGGCTGTAAATATGGATGAGTACGCCTATGGTTTTGTCACAGAAAACTTTCATTATGGTGCGACTCACAATCCGCATGATTTACAACGAGTAGCTGGTGGTTCTTCTGGTGGTTCAGCAGCGGCGGTGGCGGCTGGTTTGGTTCCCTTCACCCTGGGTTCTGATACGAATGGTTCCATTCGCGTACCTGGGGCTTTGTGTGGGGTGTTTGGTTTCAAGCCAACTTACGGACGCTTGTCTCGTGCAGGTGTGGCTTTATTTTCTAGTAGTTTTGACCACATTGGCAGTTTTGCTCGTTCGGTGCAAGATATCGCTACAGTTTTTGATGTACTGCAAGGAGAAGATGAACGCGATCGCATTTGTACAAAACGTCCGCCAGAATTATGTTCACCCCAACTCCATCAAGATATCTCTGATATTAGAATTGCGATCGCAGATGATTATTTTCTCCAAGGTGCAGCACCAGAAGCATTAGCCGCAGTGCAAACAGTAGCAGAGGCTTTAGGTGTAACTGAATATATCACCATACCCGAAGCAAAACGCGCTCGTGCAGCGGCTTTTGTAATTACAGCCAGTGAAGGCGCAAATCTGCATTTAAATCAATTGAAATCGCGTCCCCAAGATTTTGACCCCGCAACCCGCGATCGCTTTTTGGCTGGGGCGTTAATTCCCAGTAGTTGGTATCTACAAGCACAACGATTTCGTCAATGGTACCGCGATCGCGTTCGAGAAGTTTTTCAAAATGTCGATATCATTCTCGCCCCCACTACACCAATTTTTGCACCATTAATCGGCCAACAGACGATGATTTTAGCTGGGGAAGAAATTTTAGTGCGTCCTCATTTGGGATTATTCACCCAACCTTTATCTTTCATTGGCTTACCTGTTTTATCAGTCCCAATTCAACGCCTTGATGCTTTACCTCTTGGTGTGCAGTTAATCGCCGCCCCCTACAATGAAGCATTAATTTTGCGAGTAGCCGCTTTCTTAGAGTCACAAGGTGTTGTTTCTGCACCCGTAGTCAACTTAAACCAAAACTCTGCGTAACTCTGTCTTGAAAAGCTTCATTAACAACACAAGCAGTCAACCACAATAAGCCCACCGCATAACCAGCAATCACATCTGTAGGCCAATGTACTCCCAAATAAAGCCGACTAAAACCAATTGCCAAAATTAAAATCACAGTTAAGGTGAAAATCTGCGATCGCCATTGGGGAAATTCTTGGGCTAATGAATAGCCCATACAACCATAAACCACCATTGACACCATTGCATGGCCGCTGGGAAAACTGTAGTGATTGACGTTAATAATGTAATCCCACAGTGCAGGACGCGCCCTGACAAACAGTTCTTTCAGCAGGTAATTTAAACTAATCGCCCCCACCGCCGCTATCCCAAAGGTAGTAGCTTGTAAGTGACGGTGGCGATACAGCAACGTAGCTTCCCATGTTAAACAACTCAACAATAGCAGTGGTGGTTCACCCAGGGAAGTTATACCCACCATGAGGCGATCGAGTGAGGGTGTGTGTAGTTTTTGAATCGCTAATAAAATAATGCTGTCTAAACCATTTTTGTGTAATAGTGCTGCACCCAAGGACAAAGCAGAAAAGGCGGCGGTGACGGGAATAAGTTGACTACGTCCTTGATTGATTGTGGTATTTGACAGTACAACCGGAGTAATGCTTTTACTGGGAATAAATTCTGGCGCAGTGCTGGAAGGTAATTGTTTATGACCTCTTTGGTAATCTAAAACTATATTTTGCAGCAGCCAGGCGATCGCATTTGCACTAAAATCTGGCTGAAACAGTACCAAAACATTCCCTGTTAAATGGTTAGCACTGGCTTGAAAAATGCTGTCTTCCTTTGACAATCGCAATTCTAGGTATTTTTTCAGCGCTGGAGAATCATGCAGTCCCCTCACTTTATATCTGGCTCTACCTTTGATTGAAGTATGTATCTCTCGAATTAAAAAATTTTCCCTCAGAAGATTGCCAAAATCAGTGTTCATTTTTCTGCTTCACAAATTTTTGTAATAGTCCCAAAACATCAGAGGTGCTAAAGTCTCTTTTTCCCATAGTATCAAGGCTACTCTGGCTTCCAGTGTTCAGCCTTGAGAAAGATTAGCTATAAAATGACAAGCTGAGTAACTCTACATTCATCTCAATAGTTATCAAAAAATAAATTTTGTGGGCAAAATTTGACAAGTGCGCTGATAATTGCGTCAAAGTATAAGGAGCAGGAAACATGAGTTTCTATCGTGGGCGGAAAGTTTTAGCTGTGTTGCTTATCTCAGTATTATTACTGACAACAGCTTGTACACCTAAAACACCAGGACGTTTTGATCAAGTACAACAAGAAAGCAGTAAACAGAAAAAAGGTCAAGCAGTTGCGAAAACTGCGACTCAGGGAAGTGAATTTAACAAATTCTTCCCGAAATCGGGTGGTGGTTACGATCGCGCTTACACCCAAGAGAAAAAAGGCTTTGCAGAAGCTAAGTTGAAAAAAGCTGGTAAAGAAGTAGCGGTGCTGTCGATTTCGGACACAACCAGCACCCCAGAAGCAGCAGCCAAATTCTCTAAAAGCAGCAAAAAGATTGCTGGATATCCGGCTGTAGAACAGGGAAAAACCCAAAGTGCGATTTTGGTAGGGAAGTATCAAGTCAAAGTTCAGTCAAAGGCTACCACATTTACAGCGAGCGATCGCGCCGATTGGCTCAGTAAATTTAATCTTGATGGCCTAGCCAAACTCAAATAATCGACACTCAAAATATTTAGATAACAAACTCGCAATCAGGAGATTTTTATGGGTAAACCGATTCAAGAATTAGTTGATCAACTACCAACTGGTGGTTTAACAATATCTATGTTGAAGGCTCTCGATTTTGTTGCTCCCGGTGAGTGGCAAAATACTGTTGGCTTTGTCAACACCATTAAAACTGTCACTGGTGAAGAAGACGAAGAGTTGATTCAACAAATTGGCGAACGCGCGATTTATCTGTATAACGATAGTTCTCAAGGCTACCAACGCGCGATGTGGCTTTATCAAACTGTTGATGGTACAGATAAAGTTCTCGGTGCAGCCGCTTTAGCTAACAAAGTTGGTGAATCAATTCCCCTTTTGGGTTTTCTCAACTCTGTGACTCCCAAACCAGATAAAGCCCAAACGATTGATTTGTCCTTAAAAATAGTTACTGAATTAGTGGCTTTTTGCCAAATTAATGGCATTCCTGGAGACAGCATCGGCGATTTTGTCGGTGCTTTAGGGGAGTACAGCGGTGAATCCCTCATGCGATTAGTAGCATTAGTTTGCATTGATGGTTTGATACCTTTGGGCCCAGATTTCATTAATAAAGCCTTATCTTCCCTTAACCAAACTAGTCCCCAAGAACTAGAACAGAACACAACCTTTAAAGGCATTCAAGATGTAATTCCTGGCAGTAATGCTGCTAGTAAACTCAGCTTTATTGGTGAAAGTTTTGATTCTGTGAAAGGTTGGATGAGTGGCTTAGTTACTAGCAATAATTTAACCCCACAAAATGTCGTTAGTCACTTGCAAAGTTTTATGGAAGTGAGTGATGACAAGTTAGATTATTTGGCAGCTTTCTTAGATGTGTCTACTAACTATTACGAACATACAGGTACGCAAACTTTAGCACGTCGTTTAATTGAACGCGCTGTAGCTGAGATTTAGTTAAGTCACTCCTAGTCATTAGTCATTATGTGTTTACAAATGATTAATGACTAATGACTAACTTATAAGTTTAAATTTTCGGCGATCGCATCTAAATAAGGCTGAAAAATTACTAAATTTTCCAATTTTTCAAATTTACCTTTAACAGCATTTGGGTCAAAAGCTGTACTAATTATATAAAGTGCATTCCCATCAAAAGCAGCATAGCTAATATATTGTTCTTGTAATCCACCTTCAGCATTAATACCTGTGAAACCGTAGCGTATTCCTGGGAGCTTACCAACTGATATATTTTCTAATGGATGAGTAGAAAATATAATCTTATTGCCATTTCCTTTCTGACGGTCTTTACTCAACGCAGTATAATAATCACCAGACCAAGCTTTCAGCGCTGCGAGGACTTTGCTTTGGTTACTGGAATTTTTATAGTCTAGTTTTGTGCCGAAGGAAATACCTGCATCAGCCAGATGCTTTTGAAAATTAGGATTTTTACTAACTTGAGAAACACTCATCTCAAGTGTACCTAAAACTTCGCTTTTGGCAGATACACATAACAAAGGTTCTGTCCCTGCACATGGAACCACTTGCCAGCCGTTAGGAACTACAATATTTTTACTTAACACTTTTTGCCAAACATTTCCCGCTTTTGAGTTAGTCGTTTCTCCAGACGGAACTTGTGGGGAAGTCTTGGGTGTGGGTGCTAATTGGTTCTTTTGCTCTACTTTAGTTCCAGAAAAGTAGGGCAGGATGAATTTTGCACCTAATGGCATTAATAACAATAAAAGCGCAGCTATGAAAATATGATAAACACGCAACATTTTTCTGAAAATCCAAAGCCAGAAATTGCCGAATCAGGCTACAGACTACAACATTTAGTATGTATGTAGGTAGATGCACAGCAAATTATAAGTCAATACAGTTCAGATAAGAAAACTAAATCACAACAAAACCAACAAATAATTACTCAACCAAAAACGAAAGAATTATTTCAAATCTTGCTTATTGTCTGATAGGTAGGTATAAATTGACAAATCAACTCTTATCACCTTAACTTAACCGTATTGGATTACAGGTGAATGAGGTACAAATTGTAAAAACAAAGCAATGTGCCAAAAGCCTTTCAAGCCTATTTCCTATTTTCAAGACGATTTGCGTCATTCTCATTCATCCGTAATAAGGATGAATATTGAACTCTAGAGAAAAAATAAAATACTCCAGCAAAAACTAGCCTTTGGCTTTATCTGCTGGAGACTCTAGATGCTAAATTTTTATCTCAAAATTTTAGTAACGACCACGACCACCGCCGCCGCCACCGCCACGGTTATTATTGCCCCAGCCCCCGCCGCCGCCGCCGCGAGAAGGACTTCTTTCTTCACGAGGTTTAGCTTTATTTACTTTCAAGTCACGTCCCATCCATTCAGCACCATCTAGTGCTTCAATAGCGGCAGTTTCTTGTGATTCTGTTTCCATCTCTACAAAGGCAAAACCACGAGGACGGCCGGTTTCTCGGTCAGTGGGTAACTGAACACGACTTACTTTTC
This sequence comes from Nostoc sp. PCC 7107, assembly GCF_000316625.1. Lineage (GTDB taxonomy): Bacteria > Cyanobacteriota > Cyanobacteriia > Cyanobacteriales > Nostocaceae > Nostoc_B. The sequence goes on from NC_019676.1 coordinate 1,057,344, forward strand.
CGTATTCGCTAAATGCCATTTTCAAGTCTTCCTCAGTGACTTGGTAAGACAAGTTTCCAACGTAAATTGACATATAATGTCTCCGAATTCAGGGAGTGTAGAGAGTTAAATTCGGAGAGACGCTTTTTAAAAATCAAAACGAGTTACTCAACCGAAAATAATCCTTATATGCCAAAGTATAGCACAACAGCCAAAGAATCAAAGTTATCAAATAGTCAAAAAACTTTGTAGTTTGTAACTATATCTAGAAAATATTTGAGTATTTGTACTTAACGAATATTTAAAAATATGTTCATAGACATTTATTAGATTAACTATTACATATAATTATGAATTATATGGTCAATCTAGACAAGCTAATTTTAACTATATATATATATAGTGTTAAACGGTTTTAAAATTGTCGAACTCTGATAATATCCTTTGCGCTTCCTGGCACAAAATTTGGTGAGATTCACTATTACTGGCAAGTAAACCTCCCCACTGATTGATGTCATCGGTGTTATATTGCAAAGGACTGCCATCAAAATGAGTAAAACTACCACCAGCTTCGGTTAAAATTAGCTCTGGCGCAGCTATATCCCAATCTTTAGGCGCAGACTTACCAGAAAGAGAAATGTAAATGTCTGCTTTTTGTTCGAGAATAGTAGCAATTTTACAACCTACACTGCCCACAGCTTTTTGATTTTGGCAAGGTAAGTGTTGTAGTAAATAGTTGAGCCTTTCATGGCGATGAGAACGACTGACAACTAAGGTTAAATCTTCGATAGGTTTTTCTGTTAAAAGTGTTATGGGTAAAGTCTCTTTTGGTGTTTCTTTAAATGTTCCACCATCTTTAGTGGCGTAATAAATTGTTTCGGTTTCAGGCACAGCTACGATTGATAAAATAGGTCGATGATCTTGAATTAAAGCAATGTGAATCGCATAGTCTCCGGTCTTGTCAATAAAATCTCTTGTGCCGTCTAAAGGATCAATTAGCCATACTAACTGAGAATTTGGTTGGTAGAGTTGTGATTTATAAGTTTCTTCACTGATGTAAGTAAAATCTTGGTCACTAAAAGCGGCTTGTAATCTCTGCAAAATATATTTACTGACGGTAATATCTGCAATGGTCACAGGCTCATTCTGTTTGTATTGCACCTGTAAATCATGATCTTCAATTGTACCGTGGTAATATGAATGGAGTATATCTGCTGCTTTCCAGCCTACATCACGAGCGATCGCTAATATTTCTGCTAAATCTTTCATTGCTTCTCTTCCATCCAGCGACGTGTGCCAAAAAATTGACAGGAACTAGCGGCGATATTGGCGGCTTGTGCTAAGGCATGAGGGAAATTTTCACTTAATATATAGTGGCAGAAAGCGCCATGAAAAATATCTCCAGCCCCCAATGTATCAACTGCGGTAATTCGCGGTACGGTGATAGTACCGCTTTGATCACGACTGAGATATGTAATTGGTTGATCACCGTGGGTAATGGCAATATGGAGAATACCAAAACTATTCAGGTAATCAACAACCTCTAACTCTGCATCGCAGTTTGGAGGATAAAAATTTGCTGAACAAAGAGCATAATCAACAAAAGGCAAGATTTGTTCAAAGCCGGGTTTCCAGCTACCGCCATCGATGACTACGGGGATATTATGGCTTTTTGCTGTTTGCGCGATTGCTTTACCAACTTCTATCTGATGTCCATCAATTAATACAATATCAATATCTGGCACAATATTCACCGGGATAGATGTACTGCTGGCTTGGGTTTTCGCCGCATTAATAGAAATTACCGCCCGTTCACCAGTTGCTTGAGTCACAATAATTGAAGATACAGACGGTGGTGTTTGCTGGTTGGGTTCAAGGTCGGCGATCGCTACTCTATACTTTTCTAAGTCACTATAAATTAGTTGCGTCATTGGGTGCGAACCAACCACACCCAAGATATTTGCTTGATTACCTAAATGAGCAAAAGTTACAGCCGCATTTGTAGCTGGCCCTCCTGCTGCTACAGTATAGTCAGCAGCCACTAACTTCTGATTATTTTGCGGGGCAGAATCAGCAAGATAAATCAAATCTAGGGTGACTAAACCGACAAATAATCCCCGATATAATTTTGGATTTTGGATTTTGGATTTGTCACCGATAATATTTATGCTCATCACGAATTACATTCAATCTCATGCAAACAGATCCACAACCAGGAACACTTTACGTTGTTGGTACACCCATTGGCAATCTAGAAGATATTACTTTTCGGGCGGTGCGAATTTTGCAGACAGTGGATTTGATTGCTGCGGAGGACACGCGCCATACTGGCAAACTGTTACAGCATTTTCAAGTTAAAACACCCCAGTTAAGTTACCACGAACATAACCGCAATAGTCGCATTCCTGAAATATTAGAGCATTTAAGTCACGGGAAAGCGATCGCTTTAGTTAGTGATGCGGGTATGCCGGGAATTTCTGATCCTGGTTATGAACTGATTAAAGCTTGTATTGATGCCGATATCAACGTAGTACCAATTCCCGGTGCAAGTGCAGCAATCACGGCTTTGAGTGCTGCGGGTTTACCCACAGATAAATTTACTTTTGAAGGTTTTTTACCACCAAAAACCCAACAGCGACGGGAACATTTAGAAACTTTGCAAACAGAAGCCCGCACTTTAATTTTCTACGAATCGCCCCATCGTTTACCCGCAACGTTGCAAGACTTAGCAGAAGTTTTTGGTAGCGATCGCCAAATCGTCTTAGCCAGAGAATTAACTAAATTATACGAAGAATTTTGGCGCGGCACAATCGCCGACGCGATCGCCCACTATAATCAACGGGAACCCCAAGGTGAATACACTTTAGTTGTTGCAGGAACTCCAGTTACTCAACCATTATTAACAGAGGTAGAACTAAAAGCCGAATTGCAACAGTTAATTAGTCAAGGAATATCGCGATCGCAAGCCAGCCGTCAACTAGCTAAATTTACCTCACTTTCTCGCCGCCAAGTCTATCAACTGGCGCTGTCTATCATCGTGAGTGCTGAGTAATATTCAGATTTCCGCCCAATTAACTGATTTTTTACGCATATTTACTGAAAAAAACATAAAATTTAAATAAATTTTTACTATGCTCTCTAGTTTTTAATTAATAACTAAAATATAATTAGTGTAAATTAACTTCATTTTTATTAGAATCAAATAGTTATGGGTAGGCTTTTAATCAAACTTATAGGCTTAATTTTATTATTTTTAGGTTTATATTTTTTGGGACAAAACATTATCTTTGTTAGCGGTTACTATTCGTTTTTCTATCGGAGTTTACCTGCATCTGGTTCAGTTCTAGCAATTATGTCTGGGATTTTTGCCTTGATTTTCTTTCCTAGAGAAACTGGGAATTTTGGCTGGATATTGCTGGGTATTGGCATAGTGCTAGTTTTCTTAAGTGGAGGAGTAATTTTAAGACCAACTAGTTTATGGAGTTTTGCTGTTGCATTTACTGCAATGTCTCTTGGTTTTAAGTTATTAAATCAGGGCAGAATTAACTTATAAAGGACGAAATAACTATTTTTTTAGAGTATTAATACATACATTTATTGATAATAATAGAAACTTCAGTATATTTTTCATTAAAACTCTATTTGCAATAGACAATGATGCAATTATTGATAATTTCATATAATACTAAGCTGCCATAATAAATAGGATTTCTCATACTACTTTATGGTAGTGTACTTGCCAAAACTATGATGCTTGAAGGCTATTCAGCGGGGTTTGGCTAAGTTGGAGGCTGCTATTACAATGGAAATTATTTATAATGAGGAAACAGAATGACCCAAGTGCTTCTAGGCGAAAACGAGGGAATAGATTCAGCGCTACGTCGGTTTAAGCGCCAAGTATCTAAAGCTGGTATATTAGCTGACGTTAAATACCATCGACATTTTGAAACACCATTAGAAAAGCGCAAACGCAAGGCTGTAGAAGCCAGACGCAAGCGCCGGTTTAAATAAACATCTGTGATTTGGTACTGGCGTTGCTTTAAGACATCCATCTCAATCAGCAACAGCACTTTGCCATAATACTCACATGAATTTAACAACGTTTACCCAACCCTGAGATAGGTTTGGGTATATTGCTGTATATATTAACTATTAACTTCAACAGTGCGGCTATTACAACGATTCATAGCTTTTTCGACTCCTTGTTTCAGGCTCATTTCTACACAATCAACTACAAACTGAAGTACAGCAGACATCAATTGAGTTTCAGTAGCAGAAAATTTTCCTAATACATGAGAGACCGTTTCGGAATTGTCGCCGTTAGCCGCATCTTTTGGTTTGCCAATGCCAATACGCAGACGAGGGAAATTTTGCGTGTTAAGATGGGCGATCGCACTCTTCATCCCATTATGCCCACCAGCAGAACCAGATAGGCGTAGGCGAGTTTTTCCCAGAGGCAAATCCATATCATCATAGATGATCAAAACAGACTCTGGGGGCAATTTGTACCAACTTGTTACAGATTGTATTGCTTGTCCTGAGCGATTCATGTAAGTTAACGGCTTCAGCAACCGGATTTTATTTCCAGCAAATGCCATACCTTCGCCATACTCTCCTTGAAACTTGCGATTTTCTGTAACAGAAATTTGCCAAGCACGAGCCAGCGCATCGACAGCAGCAAAACCAATATTATGGCGTGTTTGTTCATACTTCGGCTCTGGATTCCCCAAACCAACAATTAGCTGGGGAATTACCAAAGCTGGTTGTGTTCCAACTTCTGTCATTTCACTTACAATCAATCGATTCGCGGCACTATTTTAAGGGATCAGAGGCTAGAGGCTAGTTTTTAACTCAGCACGGGCTGAACGCCCCGCTACCGCTCTAAGCGCAGCCATGCCCACAGGGCTTTACAGCACTTTAAATAACAGTATCTTGTTGTGGTTGAGCAGCTTCGATTTTTTTGGGTTCCAGTTCAGCAGTAGTTTTCACAACTTGTTCAATTTGTTCGGCTTCTCGTTTAAATTCATTTTGAAATTCATTAGAAGCTTCTTGAAAACCGCGAATCGCTTTCCCGACACTGCGGCCAATCTCTGGCAATTTCTTCGGGCCGAAGACTAACAGTGCGACTATCATAATTACAGCCATTTCTGGCAGACCAATACCAAATATATTCATGCGATCGCTCCTATAAATATGCAGGCAGATAAAATTAGGAGAGTGGGAAGTTAAAATAAAACATTTCCCCATCATTACTATGGTGACTTGTTTTAGGCTAACCTTTCAAGTCCATAACTTACAAAAAAACCCGGACAAGCCGGGTGTAAGTTCGCTGAATACGCAAGCTTGATGATTGCTACGTTGTAAATTAGCCGCCTAAACTGCGCCAATCAACCAACACATCTTGAATTGAGATTGATTTATTGTAAAGTTGCAGAATTATCAGCAAAAACACCAAAAATAGTGCCATAAAAACGGCCATCACAGGGGTAGTCCCCCAGCCTGGAGCCACTTTACCATACTCAGAATTCAAAGGTCTCAGGATATCTCCCAACCTAGTCCGTTGTGCCATAGTTCACCTAAGATTAGTTGCCAAAGCTTTTTTTAATCTTCTGTAATATTCTATAAGAATAGCACTCATAATCAATCTATATTTTATGGAACCCGCAATAGTTCTTAGCATTTCTGTTGGCGCGATGCTTGTAGCGATTACTGCCTATGGAATTTATACATCATTTGGGCCACCAAGCAAGGAGTTGGCAGATCCTTTTGACGACCACGAAGATTAGAAGGCAGAAGGCAGAAGGCAGAAGGCAGGAGGCAGGAGGTGTATTAGCAGACTGTCTATTTACCCGCCTCTGCTATCTCAAACTATTAAGTGTACTCTGAAAATTAAGTTTAAAAAATAACTTTATCTACTGAAAAATCTTACTCAGGCTGAGGGTTAAGTGTTGGTATAACTTTGATAGTGGTAATTTTCCACGGCTGTATTGTCAGTGTTTGTTGGTTAACTGAATATTCAGTGATATCTGAGGAACGTTCTAATAAATCTACTGTTTCTCTGAGACATAGCCCTAAATCACTCTGCAAATGTAACTCGGTTGTTTCTCCCTTTGATTCATAACAGCGCAAAATAAACTCCTGAGAATTATTTTCTGTTGGCTTCAGCGCCATCAAGATTAAGTTTTGAGAAGTTAAATTTAAGAAACTGATTCGGTCGGGAGTAGGGAGTAGGGAGTGGGGAGTGGGGAGTAGGGAGTGGGGAGTAAAAATAACTTGCAGGGGAATGTTAAGTTCATAGCCACGTTTTACGGTCTGGGCTGTTTTCCAAGTATTAGCGTGAGGATACAAAGCGTAGGTGAATTCGTGAAAGCCTCTATCACACTCTGGGTCTGGCCAATTGGGACTGCGTAACAGGGATAGACGTAGTTGACTTGGTTGAGCATCGTAGCCATATTTACAATCATTGAGTAAACTGACTCCGTAAATACCGATTTCCGTTTCTGCGGTTAAATCAGCCCAACGCAAGGCGGGTACTTCCCATTTGGCTTGTTCTGCGGGGGTTTGGGGTTTGGTGGGGCGACGAATAGCACCGCAGGGAATTTCATAGGTAGCAAAGTCTGCTTCCACATTTATAGGAAATGCAGCTTTAACAAAGACTTGATTTTCTTGCCAATTAACTGTAGTGGCAATTTTTAGCAGTGGTGAACCTGCTTGTAAAATATAATCTTGGCAAAATTCTGATTCGCCAAGCTGACGCACTACGCGCAGGCGATGTTGTACTGGCCCTTGTTCTAACAATTGAATTGATTTGAGGCTGGTGGCTGGTAAGGGATGTTGGGCATAATTGGGGTCAATATTCCAAGCATCCCAATATTGACCGCTATCTTTAAAGGCTTGTAATTGATTTCCTGCACCACTTAAGACTTCGCGTTGATGAGTTTTATCCAAAACGCTGGATAAATCACCTGTGTCTGGGTCAATAACTACCCGGAGAAATTGATTTTCGAGGACAAAATCAGTGTTAGAGGATGGTGAATAAGTGGGAAGTTGGGATGCTGAAACCAGCCAAAATAGGCGGTAGCCTACGGAGGGAACATCGGTGGCTAAAAATAGTAATGTTTTTGGTTCAGTGAGTTGAGATATGATTTGATTTCCAGCGACATCATATATTTGCCATACTGAGTTAGTTGTAGGTAAGCTAACTGCAACTACTTCAGAACGCTGCCAATTGAGAGAATTAAAAACGAATATTGGTAAACTATTAGGTTCTGGTGGTTCTGGTAAGGTAAAGTGAGATGCGATCGCCTGCATCGACTCTGCTAATATTCTTGTCCCCACTTCTTCGACTTGCTGCCACTCTGGCAAAGCATCAGTATAAACTTGAGTAATGGAAGAACCAGGTAAAATATCGTGAAATTGGTTAAATAATACTTGCTTCCAAGCTTTTTCTATCTCTGCTTTAGGATATGTTGCGCCACAAGTAATAGTTGCTAAAGTCGCAAACAGTTCAGCTTGATAGAATAAATTTTCACTATATCGATTCCACCGCTTTTGATCTCCATGAGTAGTGTAACAGCCACGATGGAATTCTAAATATAGTTCATCGTCCCAGGTGGGAAAGTCTGCTTGATTAATTTGTTGTAAATACTTTTCGGCGGTTGTAAATTCTAATTCTGGGAATACTGGAGAATGTTGCCAGCGTTGAGCAATTTCCAACATATCACGGGTAGGGCCGCCGCCGTGGTCGCCCACACCAGGAAGCCAGAGTGATTCTTGCAACCCTGTTTGGGCTTGCCATTCCAGAGTGTAATCTGCCATTTTAACGGGGTCAATACCTTCACCGATGGGTGCAGACATCAAACTAAATACTTGACTCCCGTCAGGCGATCGCCACCAAAAAGCCCCATAATTAAACTTAGTAGTATCATTCCACCGCAATTTTTGGGTGACAAAATACTCCACACCTGCATTCACAAAAAATTGCGGTAAAGTTCCACAAAAACCAAACGTATCAGGAACCCAAACTATTGGTGAAATCTTGCCAAATTTTTCTTGAAAATATCGCTGACCATACAATAACTGACGAACTATCGATTCACCACTAATCAAATTTAATTCTGGTTCCACCCAAGTAGCACCAATAATTTCCCATTTTCCCGCAGCTACAGCTTGTTGAATAGCTGCAAATAAATCTGGGCGATGTTCTTCCACCCAAGCATAAAGGGCGGGTGTGGAATGACAGAAAATTAATTCAGGAAAATCTTTTTGTAATTTGAGAACCGACTCAAAAGTATTTTGGGTGGCGTTCCAGGTTTCATTCACAGGCCACAACCACGCTAAATCTAAATGGGCGTGACCGAGTAAGTTTATTTTAGATTTTAGATTGTGGATTTTAGATTGAAATAACTTTTGCCGTAAAGACAAAAGATATTTTTCCCACTCTTCCCTCTCTTTCTCTGTGTTCTCTGCACACGCCACTTGCTTCAAGTCGGGAAACCCGCCCAACGCAGTGGCTCCTCTGCGGTTCGTTATTCTTTCTATCTCCGCCGCCAAACTATCTAATTTTTCCGGCTCAAACTTTTCTAAATACAACTGTGCTACCGCCAACTCATCAGCGACAAAACCGGGGTCAGGATGATGATAATCTGTAGACTCGTAGATTAAAAGCGATCGCATCAAAGCCCCATTGTCATGTCCCGGACTGACCAAGCGCAAAGCTACAATAAACTCCTCCCCAAAAGATACACTTTGACTCAGCAATACTCTGGGGTAAAAATCAAATAAATCTCCTGCTTGAACTAATTCCCCATTAACATAAACCTCCGCCGCATCAGCCCACCATACCAAAGCCAAGCGTAAAGACAACCCCGCCAAAGGATAACCCCGTAAATCTTGGGGAACCACCAGTTTCTGTACCAACCATAAAACTTGTTTCCCGCCTGTCCAAGCAATATGTCCTTTAGCATTTAACTCTACAGGTTGCCAATCAGACAAATTAGATGTAGCAACATCCGTAATACTCCGGTCACATTTTTGGTATAGCCAAGTAGACTGAAGATTAACTTGACAAAAAGAGCGTAATTGCTCAATAGTCGCGGAGATTAAATTTGTCTGAGATTGAGATACAGGAGGGGTCATATTTTCGCTAAGATGATGGCACTTATGATGATTAACTGTTTGTCGTTATCTATTTTTTGGCGGGAGTCTCACAACTAAACAAAACTCGAATTCATAAATCACTACCATGTCATCTGGTTCCTCTGGGCGTTATCAAAGCAGACTCTTTAACTTTGTCCACCAGCAATCTCGGCGGTTGACACAACGATGGGAACAAACCTTTCGACAAGTGCAAGTTACTACCAAGTGGGGTGTAGAAGCATTACTTTACCCGCTGTATCTAGTGTTACAGTCAGCCGAGTCAAAGGTGAAAACGCTGTACAGCAAAGAACCACAATCTAGACTAAAGTTACAACCAAATTATAGCGATCGCCTCGAAACTCCCTTAACTGCTGATATGCCTATACAGCGTGTCTTAGAAGCAGTCCAAAAGCTTCCATCTGAGGAAACATCTGTCACTTCCTTTACAACATCACCAAGTTTTCAACCCTTGGGGTTATGGTGGCAGAAATTGTTTCCACATAGTAAAACAAATAACTCTACTCTGACTCAATCCTTAACGATTTCAGACAATTCTTCAAACCATCTCACCTCGCCTCAGCAAAATAATATTCTCCAGCGTTATCTACCACAAGTACAAGGAATTGCCACAAATCTAGAACGGCGTAACTTAGTGCTAGTGACTGCTAATAATGAAATTCTGGATATTTTGACACCTCAACAACAAACAAAATTATTAGATCGAATTATTAGTGAAGTTGCTGGTTACTGGCATTCTCAACAATTAGCCATAGCTGAACAACAGCAGCCGGAGTTACTGCCAGAAATTTATCGTTTATTAGCTAAGTTAACAGGTGAACAGACAAGCAATATTCCCTTACTGACAACAGTAAATACAGGCAGCATCTTAGAAATTTTGGATACAGTTGTTGCCAAATTGGAAGAAAAAGCTTTATTGCCAGTTCAACAAAATAGTCAAGAAATTATTCACATTACTCGCACAAAATTAAATATCTTTCTTTACGGTAAAGAGGAGTTATTTACTCCAGGTAATATTGCAGTTACATCAGATAGTTTAGAAACACAAACTCCAAATTTTCAAGCTTTAATTGAAGCAGCAATTAATTACTTCTTTGGTGTTGGAAAAGAGAAAAAATTTGCTTCAGTTAATACTAATAACCATAACAAACGGCAATTATTTTCTCCTAAAAATCAGGCTCGGTTAAAAAAAAGTCAGTTACGGAATCAAGATAAAGCCGATCCTTGGTTGACTTGGGGCGATTTATTCGGTGATTCTGAGCCAGATACTAATGAAAAAAATAACTCAACACCCAAGATAAATCATTCCTTATTTCCTAGTTCATCAGTCAAAATTTCTCAAAAAACAAAAGCTAGTTCTGATTTAGTAAAACGAAAAAAATCCAGCCGCAACCTTACATCAAGTAAAAAAGTATCGGGAAAAGTTGCGCTTGTCAAACCAAATGAAGCTACTACTTTTGAAAATGGAAGTAGAGAAATTATCCCATACCAAAGCCAAAATTATCAAGTCGAAATCCAGCCAGACTGGATAGAAATTAAAGCTAATTCTATAGAATATGAACAACACTTATTAGAGAAAATTCTAAAATTTCTTGATCGCACTATGCTTTGGTTAGAAGAAATTTTGGTAAAAGCTATTCATTTATTGCAGAGTTTGTGGCAAGGTAAATAATAATATTTAACCAAATAACTATTTGTGGGTTTCTGCGTGAAAGTTCTTGTTTACTGTAAATACTTTAATTTCAAAAATCCACTAGATAAACCGAAGATTGAAACATTTGTGGTCAATTTACCACAAATTCCCCAGGTTGGTGAAACAATTGTGGTGGAGAGAATCTCGGCACAAAAACAGTTTGTCATTATTTTTGAGTACATTGTCACAGCCGTACAGTTAAATGCTTCCAAAGAATCTACTTATACAGCAGATGCTCAAGTAAATGCTTGTTTAAATCACTGCTGGGAAGGAACATCAAATTTTAAAATCACCAACTTTTTAGAAAAATAGTCATTTACCAAAAAATGCGGTTTGTAAACCTAAATAAAAAAGAACCCTCAAAACTTTGAGGGTTCTTTTTTTATAAATCAGTTTTTTAAAGATTTTTAGAAAGGTGCGATCGCTAAACAAATTACAGCTAACATCGCAGCTATTATATAAAACACAGCTACAACTTGTAATTCTGACCAACCACCCAACTCTAAATGATGATGTAAAGGAGCCATTCTAAACAAGCGTTTACCTTTACCATCTGGGCCTTTTGTCGCTTTGTAATAAGCAACTTGAGCCATTACAGATAGTGTTTCGACAAAGAAGATACCGCTGAGAATAAATAATGCTACCAAGCTGTTGGTTAAAAGTGCCACCGCAGCTAACGCACCGCCCAAAGCCAGGGAACCTGTATCACCCATAAATACGCGGGCTGGGTTACGGTTGTGTGCCAAAAAACCTAAGCAACTGCCGCTTAAAGCTGCACAAAAAACCATCAATGGTAGGGAAGTTGGGGCGACTACAGCACCTAAAGCCAAAAGTGCGATCGCTACAGTTCCACCTGCTAAACCATCAATACCATCAGTTAAATTAGTTGCATTACTCTCTGCCACGAGAACAAACCCTGCCAAAGGCCAGAATAGCAATCCTAAAGGCAGTGCAAAACCTACCCAGGGCAAAGCAATATTTGTAATATTAAAAGGTTGATTAAACATTAACCAGATACAAAACAGCGCTGCAAAACCAATTTGCAAAGCTAATTTCATTTTTGGAGAAATCCCTTTATTTGATTTCCGGCGGAGAATTTGCCAGTCATCAATCCAACCGACAAAACCGTAGCTAAGGGTTAATGCGGAGACCGCAACGACCTCTGTGGCGAAACTAGACATTATACAGGCAACAATCGCTGCAACAGGGATGAAGAATATCCCACCCATTGTTGGTGTGCCTGCTTTTTTCAAATGGGCTTGGGGGCCATCTTCGCGGATAATTTGTCCAGTTTTCAGTGCTTGTAGCATAGGTACCACTACATAGCCCACAGCAGCCGAAATCACCGCACACAACAATAAAGGCATGGTGAGTGATGTGCCTTGCCAAGGCGATCTATTCCCCATCAAATCACAAATTACTGCTGTTACACCTAGCCCGGTGGCTAAGGCAGAAGCAAGACCGATACCAGAAATGTTTAATCCTTGGTTAGGAGATAATTTAGCGTCCACAGGATCTTTTCCCTTCACTCCACACTACAAAATTTAATTACAGGGACGACAGCTATTACCAAGTCCCTAGCCTGATGGGGCTAATCTTCTTCAACAGCTATCTCGTCGTCATCATCATCAAGGTAATCAGCAATGCCGTCTTCTCCACCGAGAAAGTCTGAAATTTCTTCGTTTTCTTCCTCAGAAAAATCAGCTTCATGTACATCACGCGCTATCAAACGACCGTGAGATCGTAACCAATCTAAAAGGGAGGATTCTTGTTTTAATGGAATTACGGCGGCGCGTTGGTTGCGGGGTTCTTCACGTAAGGGAGAATTCAACATATCAACGAAGAAACAAAATGTTAATGTAACTAGACATTAAGCAGTCTATCACTTGAAACGTAATAATTTAGTTATTTATTGATTCAAGTCTTGCCTGCTGAAATCCGTAAGTTAGCAAAAATATTTTATTTAATAGTGGTAATACAGATAGGAATAAATTCTTAAAACTTTTTTGAGCTTTATACATAGGGCATCAATATTGAACTTAAGGTGGATGAATTTTCAACATTCTTGATTTGGGGTAATAAACCATGATGGGAAAAGCGGCTTTAATCAATGCGATCGCTCCGACAAATCGCGGGTTACTGGCTACTGAGCAACAAAAACAAGCAATCTTAGCGGCGATCGCCAATTTAGAAGACCTCAACCCAACACCACGTCCAGTGGAAGCTGGTAACTTGCTAGATGGCAATTGGCTATTACTTTATACCACTAGCAAAGCTCTTTTAAACCTAGATCGTTTACCTTTTTGTAAACTTGGTCAAATTTATCAGTGTATTCGGGTAGAAACTACCAGTGTTTACAATATTGCTGAAATTTATGGCTTACCTTATCTCGAAGGATTAGTCAGCGTTGCAGCTAAATTTGAGCCAGTTTCCGGTCGTCGCGTCCAGGTAAAATTTAATCGATCTATTGTAGGTTTGCAACGTCTAATTGACTACAATTCTCCAGAAAGTTTTATCCACCAAATTGAATCAGGTAAAAAGTTTACGGGAATTGATGTGCCGATCAAGAGCGAAAACCAACAAGGCTGGTTAGATATTACTTATATAGATGACGATCTCCGCATTGGCAGGGGCAACGAAGGTAGTGTATTTGTTTTGCGTCGAACATAAGTTTTTCCTTAAGATGTGTGTTGGCGAACGAAACGAAATTATTCCATCATGTGCGCTTTGTCAAGGAGGGTCTGACCCCATTCTAGGTATGAGACTTTCTCCTGGAACCTAACGCGAGGAATATATCAGGCAGGAAAGAAAAAAGTATGAAGTGATGAAGTATGAAATTTTATCTTTTAACCTTCTACCTCCTGCCTTCTGCCTCCTGCCTCCTGCCTTTAGACCAATAACGAATGACAAATAACTTAACAAACCCTCTAGTAGAGACCTTCAGGTTGTAGAGTGAAATCAAATAGCCCTACATATCGGCAATTGATAACTAAAAGGGAAGATAATCATGGTTCAACGTGGTTCTAAAGTACGTATTCTCCGCCCAGAATCCTACTGGTTCCAAGATGTCGGCACCGTGGCTTCTATTGACCAAAGCGGCATCAAATACCCAGTAATCGTCCGTTTTGATAAGGTAAATTACTCTGGTATTAATACCAATAACTTTGCCTTAGATGAATTAGTCGAAACAGAAGCACCAAAGGCTAAAGCTAAAAAATAAGTAGCAAAGCCAAAAGGGGATTCTTTAATGGGATGATGAAGGGAAGTTTTAAGTATGTAGAATGAAGCGTAAAGTTTCAATTCTCTCATGCTTCCTCTCAGCCTACTCTAAGTAAAAGAAACTGCCCTGCGGGTATTTACTGTTTCTTTTTGAGAGAATGGATATCCACCGATAGGTGCGTACAGTACTTCCTCTCATCTTTCCTGACCCCTAGATAAATTGCTTACTTATCAGTTTCAATGCCTGAACTGCCTGAAGTTGAAACAGTCCGCCGGGGTCTAAATCAATTGACCCTAAATCAAAACATTACGGGTGGAGATGTGTTGCTAAATCGCACCATCGCCTACCCGTTTTCTGTAGATGAGTTTATTCATGAAATCAAAGGTAGTGCCATAATGACTTGGCATCGCCGTGGTAAATATCTCCTCTCTGAACTATCCTCTTCTGCTGGCTACCTTGGTGTACATTTGCGGATGACTGGTCAATTATTATGGCTGCACCGTGATGAACCATTGCACAAGCACACAAGAGTCAGAATATTTTTTGGGGATCAACAAGAATTGCGCTTTGTTGACCAACGCACATTCGGTCAAATGTGGTGGGTTCCGCCTAAAGTTGCGGTAGAAAGTGTGATGACTGGTTTAGCTAAACTAGCAGCCGACCCATTTTCCCCAGAATTCACTGTCGAGTATCTCGCAGCTAAACTGCAAAACCGTCGCCGTCCAATTAAAACTGCATTATTAGACCAATCTGTCGTAGCAGGATTAGGTAACATCTACGCCGATGAAGCATTATTTAAATGTGGCGTGTTACCAGAAACTTTGTGTACAGATTTGCAGCTAAAGCAAATTCAGCAGCTACGCCAAGTCATCATTGAAGTCTTAGAAACCAGCATTGCAGCTGGCGGTACAACCTTTAGTAACTTCCTCAACGTCAAGGGGATCAACGGTAACTATGGTGGTGTCGCCTGGGTTTACAACCGTACTGGGGAACCTTGCCGAGTTTGTAGTAATGTCATTCAGCGAATTAAATTAGGTGGGCGTTCTAGTCATTTCTGCCCCCAGTGTCAGCGTTAATGGATTCAGATCCCCGACTTGGCGAAGAAGTCGGGGATCTAAATAGTAGTACATGACGATTTTATCTAGATTGGAATGGATAAATTAAATGTCTCAAAGCGATCGCTTTGAGATTTAGCATATTGGTGCAAGCTAAAATCCTCTATGGAACAATCTGCAAACTAAAGAGGGGAATTTATGCCAGTCAAAAAAGGAGACATCGTTCGCGCTGTCCGCGAAAAGCTAGAAAATAGTGTCGAAGCCAAAGCCAGTGATACACGTTTTCCGGCTTACTTGTTTGAAACTCAGGGTGAAGTTGTGGATATTAAAGGTGATTATGCCTTTGTGAAGTTCGGACAAGTACCAACGCCAAATATTTGGTTACGTTTAGACCAGTTGGAAGAATTTAAGTAAGCATTCCATCCTCAGACTAAAGGATGTGGTTGATGGACTGAACACGAATCACAATTAAAAGGTGGGTAATGCCCACCTTTTAAGTTACAAGCTGGCGATCGCAGTTATCCACTGTATATAGTAGTGATTCCAATGCAGAGTCCGCGGAGTTAAACGCGGAAGCTGCTCAAATTTCATTAAATTACGAATTAATTCTATGTCTTCCTCTATACTTTGCCATTTACCGCGCGTCACCATTATTGGTGCTGGTAGAGTTGGTAGCACTCTCGCTCAACGTATTGCTGAGAAAAATTTAGCAGATGTGATCTTACTCGATATCCTTGAGGGTATGCCTCAAGGGTTGGCATTGGATTTAATGGAGGCTAGGGGAATTGAAATACATAACCGTCAGATTATCGGTACCAATAATTACGCTGATACTGCTGGTTCGGAAATTGTGGTGATAACTGCTGGACTTCCCCGTAAACCAGGGATGAGTCGGGATGATTTGCTGAGAACTAACGCCAAGATTGTTGTCGAAGCAGCGAAAAATGCGATCGCTCATTCTCCCAATGCTATTTTTATTGTCGTCACCAACCCTTTAGATGTGATGACTTATTTAGCTTGGCAAGCGACAGGGTTATCTCGTAGTCGCATTATGGGTATGGCTGGAGTTTTAGACTCAGCTAGATTTGAAACTTTCATCGCTTTAGAATTGGGTGTGTTACCTGCGGATGTGAAAGCGATGGTATTAGGTAGCCACGGTGATTTGATGGTTCCTTTATCACATTATGCCACAGTTAACGGCATTCCTCTCACAGAATTATTAGATGCAGCGACAATTGAGCGATTAATAGAAAGAACCCGCAACGGTGGTGCAGAAATTGTGGAATTGATGCAGACAGGTGGTGCATTTTTTGCCCCTGCATCTGCAACAAGTTTAATGGTGGAATCAATATTATTAAATCAATCGCGTTTGTTACCAATAGCGACTTATTTACAAGGCGAATACGGTTTAAATGATGTGGTAATTGGTGTGCCTTGTCGCTTAGGTTGCGCTGGTATAGAAAGTATTGTGGAATTAAATTTAAGTGATAGCGAACACGAAGCTTTGCAGACTTCGGCTAAATCTGTGCGAAAAAATATCGAGCGATCGCAAGAAATTTTAGCAGCACAGTCATAATTTTGCTTCACCTTACTTAGTGAAAAATTATGCATAAACAAATCTGCAATAACTACATTTTAATAAACGTAATTTGTTTGACATATATTCAGACGACACTGTACTCATAGTGGCGTTTTTTTGTATTGGCTATTTTTCTAGAATGTTCAGCAATTCCTCGGTTATTTTTTATTCTCACAATAATTTAAAAATAAACAGTCGCTAGGATGTTTTTTGCTAAGAAAAATACTTAATATGCCAACACAGAATATAGCTCAAACTAAAACTCGTCTTCTTCTAGCTTTGTGGGATTTGGGAGGATCACAGCAGGAAGTTAAAAAAGGCCAACTGACAAAGCGCATTGTCTCTAAAGGTAAAAAAGCAGCAGATTACCAGGGTGTGTTTGAGGAATTACGAAAACAGGGTGCGATCGCAATTTCTAAAACTGGTTATTCTCTCGCATCTCCCAAAGGTTTGGAGGTACTAGGCGAAGGTTTGAGAAGTTCGGAGTTTAAGTTTGATGGAACTATTGTTGGTACTTGGGCTGCAAATGCACTAGTGAAGTGGATTAGTGGAATCAGTAGCGTAGTTAGTAGTACATCTGCATCAATAAAAAGTAGTAAGAGTGCGATCGCTTCTTATGACGAGTTTAAGTCAACAGTGCTGGAAGTATACGACAAGTTGAATTATGAATACAACTTCAATCATCTAGTACCCATTTATCGACTTAGAAGACAAGTAGGCGATCGCTTAAGCCGTACAGAATTTAATGATTGGCTGCTAGAAATGCAAGCTGACGATATTTTGCAACTACAAGGCGGAAGTGTAGAAGATAGCGCACCAGACAAGATAGAAGATTCTATCACCACAGTATTAGATGGATTACGCTGTTACGCCAGAATGTTGAAAGCATAATTTTTTGTACGCCTCACTCAATAAACATCATCTCAAAAATTATGATTGCTACCACATCTACCATTGATGACCTAATTAGAAATAAAAATCCATTTGCCGGACATATTGTTGTCAGACCGCAACAAATATGGGGAAAAAGTTATCCTGATGTTCCATTAATTAATGCTCATGCTTCTGATGCAGTATTTAATGCAGTTGAACAAATCCGCCAAGGAAAACGTGAGACTGTAGGCATTACTATAACTGCTGAAAAAGGATTGGGTAAGAGCCATATTATTAGTCGCATTCGTCATCGCTTACAAGCAGAAAATACTGCTTTATTTATCTACATGGGTAAGTATGACAACCTTAATCAGATTAAATCTCAATTTCTGCAAACAGTTGCTTCTAGCCTGAGAGCTTATGGCAGTCAAGAATTGATGCAGTGGCAAGAAATAGCAGCAGCTTTAATTAATGAAGCGAAGAAATGCAAATATACACCACAGCAATATATCAATGGCTACCCAAATTTGTTAAAAAACTCACCAAGGATAATTGATGATTTAACAGAAGTAGTTCTGAAAATTAAGCCTGAGATTACTAATCCCTATATTATTCGAGCTATTCTATGGACACTTTCTAATCCACATGCTCAGTATGCAACTTATTGGTTATCAGGGTTAGAAATTACACAAATACAAGCTGATTCGCTAGGTCTGCCAAACTCCAAAAATGACGATAAAGAAGCTGAGGCTTTAAGTAATGTTCGCCAAATATTAGATATAACTAGCAATTATAAAGTTCCCGTAATCTGTTTCGATGAATTAGATATTGCAGATATCTCCGACACAGGATTTACCGCACCTCAAATTGTCGCTAATTTAGTCAAGGATTTATACAACAGTCTCAAACGAGGTGTTTTACTACTATCCATGTATCCCGAAACATGGAATGAGCAAATTAGAACATTACCACAGGCTGATGCAGTAATTGATAGATTAGCAAGTGAAAAATCTGACAGGCAACCGATAGCATTAAATTATCTTAATTCTGATAATGTTGTTGCGCTTGTTCAAGCATGGCTAAAGGATTTTTATCAAGATAATCAGGAAAATCCACCATATCCTCTTTATCCATTTGACGAAAATAAACTAAAAGAACTTGGGAAAGGAAGACCAACTTTAAGGTCGGTTCTAAAATGGTGTGCAGAAAATTTTGTGTCTCCTCTAAATCAAGATGACATAACCCTACCTCCGCCCGTTAAAATGCCTTCACAACAACTACATCCAGTTAAAGCATATTTCGATAATGAATTAGCCAATACAGAAGCTTCTATAGCTTCATTAATGGAAGACGAAAAAACTATTGGTGATGCACTTCAATTAGTATTCCGTAGTTTAATTGGTGAAACGTTAGAAGGAGTAGAAATTGAAGCTATTGAACGAATACCTAACCAAGAACATATAGATTTTAAAATTGTTGGTAATAATAAAAAAGTTAAAATTGGAGTGGATGTATTACAACAAACCGGTGGTGGCTCTGTAACCACAGCTTTGAGTAAGCTCATTGATTATAAAAAGTTTCATTTAACTCGTGGTTGCTTAGTACGTTCTAAGAAAATTAATCGTGGAGCAGCATTAGCTCAACAACATCTGCAAAAACTTCTGCAAAAATTAGGTGGAGAGTGGGTATTATTGCAACCTCTAGACATAAAACCTATTTTAGCCATCTATTCTGTTTGGGATAACAGGAATAGTTATGAATTAACAGAGGAACAGGTATTTGATTTTATTCAGCAAAATCAAATAGCTATCAATAATCCTTTAATTCGAGAAATTCTCAGCGATCCTTCTGGACAAGAACCGGATAATCTGACTGATGATGACTTACCTATGAGAATACCTCAAAGTGTTTCTATCGCTGACAATATCGTACTAACTCTATAAATAATTAAACATGAATCCGCTGTTTTCACTGCCAACAGCTTTGTGTTTACATGCCCCTGAAATTGAAGCCTTAATTCAGGGGCAAACAATAGCAGCTATGCCCAAGATGTTTATTCGTCCTGGGCAGAGATTTGCTCTTTATCCAGCACAAAGTTTACAAAGTTCATTACCGTTTGAGAGATACTATCGTTTACATCTGGATGCTACTAATAAATCGAATATTAAAGCTTGGGCTAAATGTGAACTTTGCCAAATTTTAGATGAAACTAAACCATTAGATATTTTGTCTAAATTAACAATATTTTCACCAGCAGCTTTAAAGGGAATAATTCAGCAGCAACAGAATATTTTCTTAGCTTATTTGCGTGTCTATAAATTAGCTAGTTATCAAGAATTAACAAGTAACTCGAATATTCAAGATAAAATAGGTAAATTTGTTAGTCTACCAAGTTCTCTAACTGTAACTGAAGAATTACCAGTATTAAGCGATCGCACCTTCGCCCAACGCAAACAGCAATTAGAAAAATTAGAACCACCATTACACCCTGAACTAGAGGAATTGCAGAGTGCGTTAGCTTCTATTGCAATTACTAACCCAGCTGCGAAAAGTTTAGATGATGATATTAAAGTATTTTTAGGTTGGAGTAGTATTCAGCAGAGGCAGAAACCTAATCACGATTTAGCTTGGATTAATAAAATTGCAGCATTGGGTAATCGTAGTAAACAAGAAGATGAGGTCAAGAGCAATTATCAAGCTGGGACAGATTTTGAAAATATAGTGCGTGATAGCCTCAAATTTATAGGTTTTACTGTTGATCATACTCATAAAGGTGGTGCTGGTGGTTTAGATTTATTTTGTTCTAAACCATATCCTCTTTTTGGGGAATGTAAAGCAGGAAAAAAAATTCCCAATGATACAGCAGTACAACTATTAAACTTAGGAAGCCTACATCGCTTAGATGTTTTCAATCAAGCTGTTAAATTAATCATTGGCCCTGGCGAACCAACAAACCAACTTAAAGACGCTGCTACAGTACATAGTATGGCTATTATTAACCCAGAAACTCTTGAAAAACTAGTCAAACTCCAAAGCACTTATCGCAACTCAGTAGACTTATTTAAACTCAGACAATATCTAAAACCTGGTCAATCTGATGAAGAAGTTGAAAAATATATCGAACAAATTTATACTGCAATAAATTTGCGATCGCAGATTATCACAGCACTAAAAGAATTAGCTGAACAAGATAATGAAAGTTCAAGAGCCATACACCATAAATTTACAGTAACAGAAATTCGCGCCCACTATAATGCCAAACATAATCCTAAACTAAATGATGATATAGTTCATGATTTACTGATTGAACTTTCATCACCATTAACAGGCTATTTAGGTAGGGAAAAAGGAACTGATTGGAAGAGCGATCGCTTTTATTTTCTCCGTGAACTATCTATTAACTCCAGCTACTAAAATAACTCTGTGTTCTTTACGCCCGCCGTTCGCGCAAGTTCTTTGTAGTTCGCTCCAAAAAAAATAGGCAGTAGTAATTAATACCACCGCCTTTAATCAACACCAGTTTAATCTATCGCCACAACATTAGTTATTTCTTAACGTCCATATTCATTAGCAGGATCGCCATAAGGATCTTCACTAGCGGGGCTTAAATTGCTGTACTCATCAGCAGAGTCGCCATCCGGAGATTGAGAGGTTGGACTTAAGCCGCCATAAATTTGCTCTTCGGGAGTAACATAGTCATCTTCGCTGGCTTGGCTCACCTCGCGATCGCTATAATCTGTATCCTGTTCAAACTCATCATTATTTGAGCCTGTGAAGAACTCTTTCGCTTTTTGAAAAAAGCCGTCTACCATAATGATTCTCCTGAATTTTTGTGCTAAATAAATCTATTAAGTTGGCACGCTTTAGGCAGTATATTGTTACGTTGTTTTTTCATTACCCTGCATTATATAAATGCTGTGTTATTTCAAAATATTTATAATTTTCATTAATTAAATAATGCAGTAATAATTGCAGTTTTTACTCCTGCCTGGGAGAGAATCTACATTCATTCTCTAGAAATATACTGTTAACTGAGTTAAAACTATTTTGTGTATCTGCTGATGTAGAGCAGCTGAAGGGGTGACAAAGCGGCTGAAGCCAAGAAAATAGAGGAGCGTGACCGTTTTGGGGTAAAAAAAGATAGGTCAGGTATTCTCAACAAGACCTATCAAATGATAATGTTACCTAAATTCTACCAAAACTGCTTTCAAAATGTACTGACACCCGCACAGTACAAGATGCTAGAAATCTTACTAATGCTATTGCAATTTCATAAAACTGTGACAATTGAGAAACTAGCAACAGTATTTCCACAACCGATAAAATTTGAAAGTCGGAGGCGGAGTATACAAAGATTTTTACTACTACCTCAGTTGTCGATTCCATATCTGTGGTTTCCCCTGCTCAAACGATGGGTGAAAAATAGTCTGAAAAGAGGAGAGAAACGGCTAATATTTGCGATTGATAGAACACAATGGCGTTCACAAAATGTATTTGTAATTAGTTTAATAGAACAAAAAAGAGCAATACCTGTGTACTGGCTATTGTTACCTAAAAAAGGATGTAGCAATTTGGGAGAGCAGAAAAAATTAATTCGTCCACTATTGCAGTTATTTAAGGGATATCAAATGCTGGTACTGGGAGATAGAGAATTCCACAGTATAAAACTAGCAAATTGGTTACATAGCAAGGGCATTGACTTTGTATTGCGTCAGAAACAAGGTACTTATATTCGGCAAGAAAACCAATCACACCAACGCTTACAATCTTTGGGATTAACTCCTGGCATCTCGTTTTTTTTGACAGGGATTCAAGCAACTAAACAGAAAGGGTTTGCCAATTTTAATCTCGCCGGATATTACAAGCGCAAATATCGTGGAGTTGTTGAGCCTGCTGGCTGGTTTTTATTAACTAACCTTGATAGTCTCAAAGATGCCATTAAAGCATTTAAGTTGCGGAGTGGTATCGAAGCCATGTTTAAAGATTGTAAAACTGGAGGGTATAATCTCGAATCTACTTATGCTGATGGTCAACGTTTGATAGCACTGATTTTATTAATTGCTATTGCCTATACTTGTGCTATTTTAGTTGGTCGTAATTCTCGCTCCTCTGGACTACAAAAATATGTTGGTCGTCTGAAGGAGTTACAACGATTGCACCGCCGACATAGTGCTTTTTGGATTGGTTTGTATGGTCAGTTATGGGTAGGGGCAATGGAATTTTGGGCTGATTTAGCTCATGAATTGATGCGCCTCAAGCCCAGTAAACTGCCATATTTTCAACAAGGTCTACGGGCTATGACTCTTATCCAGTCTGCTTTATAACTTTTTTGTCACCCCTTCAGGTAGAGCAGTTCATATATTACAGTTTTGCTGTGTATATTTATATATAAATTTACGTAGAGATGATTACTAAGTTTTACGTAGAAAAATTTTATTAAATATCTAAAAAGTTGTACTACTTTACAATAGGCATTAAATATAGCGATCGCATCATCCCAAATTCTGTTAATTTCGGTAGATATTAAGTCATCTTGTTCTAAAATTTACCCAAAATTCATACTTAGCTACTGTGTAACTTCATTTACAATAATTAGTTTATTTAATACTGTCGATTAACTTCGATTATACTTACTACACTGGTAACTATCCCTACCAATTATTAAACCTAAAACAAATAACTATGTATTATCAAATCTGGAATTTTTTCTTGAGAGATGATAAGTATTTCTATTGGAAAGAAAAAGTCAATGGCACCCAACATTTTGACCATGATATGTGGCAAAAGATTATTGATTTTTTATTACTAGTAGAGCAGAATTTTTCCCTCAAAGCTCAATTAGGAGAAACTGACAGTATTGAACCATTTATTAATTTGGCCAAAGAAAATGGTTACAACTTAACACCAGAGGCGCTGGCATGGTTTGTTGTCACCAGAAAGCAGATTTGGGATCTGTTTGATATGGCACAAAAAAACCCATCTTTGAAGAACAAATTACTTGCCTCCAAAAACCCCCAACAGTTTATTAAAATAGCTCAAAATAATGGCTATCAATTTTCAGTAGAAGAATTATCTTGGCTATTAATTGAAATTAAATGTTCGCCAGAATTAGTTTCCATAAATAATAGTGTAGGAGAAATACTCACAGTATCAAATTACGGTAAAATCGAAATAGGATACTGGATTTGGTTAGCAGAGTATTGGGGAATTGTGCCACCATTTTGTCATATAAATAAGTCAGAAAATCTGCTTAAACAAAATACGCGTAATCCATTTTTGCTTGACCAGTGCTTTTTACCCAAGAGCTACTTTAATCAGCGATTGATCAGTGTGATTTAATTTAATTCGTAATTAAAAAATGCTGTTACCTATTTTATTAAAAGTAAAGCATCCTGAAAATGAAAGTTTTTACTTCATAATTAGGATGCTTAACTGTAGATATCAACTGATCAAAAAACTTGAGGACAAATCAACTAAGGGAAGCTTTCAATCTACCAGGTTCACCAAGATTTCCTTGTAACACTACACCGCGCTGGTTTACGTTTAAGTGACGCAGAATCTTGTAAATTGCTTCCACTTCTTCAGCCGCACCAGCTTTCTTAGCAATTTCGGCCAAAGAAAGAGGTGTTTTTTCAGCTTGCAAAACAGCAACTACTTTAGTTTGCAGATCAAGGATAGCAGCAGCGGCTTTTTTACCTGCTTCTACTCCTGGTTGGTGGTAGGCGTTAACGTTAACTAAGTTGCCATAGAAACCAACTGCACGGTCATACAAAGCAATTAAAGCCCCGACTGTGCGAGCATTAACTTGAGGGATAGTTATAGTAATTGAATCGCGCTGATTTTCATAAAGAGCTTTCCGAGTTCCTTGAAGAAAACCGGAGAGATAATCACCAGATGTAACTCCAGGATCTATTTCTGGAGATTGGCCATGACGATCTTCCAAAACTTCGATTAAAGTAGCAAAGAAATTTGGTACACCATCACGCAACTGTTGAACATAAGCGTGTTGGTCTGTTGAACCTTTGTTACCATAAACGGCAATACCTTGATGAACAATATTACCGTCTAAATCTTGTTCCTTACCCAAGGACTCCATTACCAGCTGCTGCAAATAGCGGCTGAAGAGTGCCAAGCTGTCCTTGTAAGGTAGGACAACCATATCTTTTTTGCCTTTACCGTCGCCAGCATAGTACCAGGACAAAGCCAACAAAGCAGCTGGGTTGTTTTTGATATCGGGGATGCGGGTTGCATCATCCATCTCTTTTGCACCATCTAGCATGGCACGTATATCAATGCCTTGTAATGCTGCTGGTACTAAACCCACTGTCGACATTTCTGAGGTGCGTCCTCCAACCCAGTCATACATGGGGAATGTGGCTAACCAACCTTCAGACTGGGCAATTTTATCTAAATTACTACCATGGCTGGTAATGGCTACAGCATATTGAGCAAAATCGAGATTATGTCCAGCGTAGGCTTTTTTTACTTCAATCATGCCGTTGCGGGGTTCTGGTGTACCTCCAGATTTGGAGATTACCAAAACTAACGTGCTGGCGAGGCTGTTGCGTAATTGGTTAAGGATGCGGTCAATACCTGCGGGATCGGTATTGTCAATAAAGTGAATCTTGAGCGGAGGAAAATCGGAAGCGAGGGCTTCAGAAACAAATTCGGGGCCAAGGGCAGAACCACCAATACCAATGGAGATGATATCAGTAAAGCGATTGGCTCGCGGAGGATGTATTGCACCTGTTTGGACTTTTTCGGCAAAGGCTTCAATTTGTTCCAGGGTTTGGACAATTTCTTGTGTCAGTTCGGGAGTGGGTGCTAAATCAGGGTTTCGCAGCCAGTAATGTCCAACCATGCGGTTCTCGTCGGGATTGGCGATCGCACCTTTCTCTAATTCCGCCATATCCCTAAAAGCCTTGTCAAACTTCGGACGCAATGATTCCACGAAGGCATCATCAAAGCGCATCCGACTTACATCTAAATACAGTCCTAATCCCTCGTGGAAATATAACCAATCTTGGTATCTTTGCCAAAGTGCTATTGCATCCATAGGGAAATCTCAAGTAAGTTGTTTTTCCATGACAAGTTTAATGTAAGGTCAGGTGCATCCCTGCCTAGCCTTATACAGTTTTAAGTGTTGGGCTAATTTGCCATCTTAAACATCTGGCATAGGTACGACTCGCAGAAACTTGACAATTTCCCCTCTAATCTCAATTCCAATTAAATAATCATCTAGGGTAAAGCGATGAAAAATCCCCTCCCCGTCTAGCTGTCGCAGTTCGGGAAGACAATGCAGCTGCCACTTTTCCCCAAACTCAAAAAACACAAAATCATATACCCGCTGATAAGCAGCCGGTTCTAAACTCTTCAGATCCATTAAAAATGACCTGGCATAGCGCATTTCCACACTCACTAGGCATCACCTCTATTAGGGGTATAAGGGAATAGGGGTGTAGGGGTATAAGGGAATCAGATGTCAGCTAGAGATTAGTCCCTAGCCTCTAGCCTCCAACCCCTTTTTCACCGCTGCATCAGTAAAACATTAAAATTTGTATCGCTTCTTCCTGAGTCAAGATATCCCACGGTTGTTGTGATTGCTTTACTTTTTGTATGGCTTTAAGCATATAAAAGTCACAATGTAAAGCGTGAACATCCTCCCAAACGCTTTGGAGTTCTTCATCACCTAACTGCTCAATTAAATGATGGATTCTTATACGCAGCAAGTTCATATATCAATAAACTATGTTCCAAAAGTCAAGGCTATTGTTCCCAAAAATTGGCAATGGTGAACGGTAAGATGTACTATCTTGAGACAGTAATCGGTAGGCAGTGATCAGTAATCAGCGGAAAAGTGTTTACCTTTCCCTGCCTACTGTTGAGCGTTTACTGATTACTGCTAACGCTGAAGCTAACGCCAGTCGCTCATGGGGGAAACCCCCAAGACCGCGCAGGCTCACTGATAACTGTTAACTGTTATGGTTGATTATTTAATTTTTCTGGCAATTTCTACGGCGATTTTTGCTCTGTTTGGTCTAGGACTGAATTTACAGTGGGGCTTTACGGGGTTGATTAATTTTGGTCATATTGCTTTTATGACCTTGGGAGCATATACAACAGTATTGTTAAGTTTAAAAGGTGTTCCTTTACTGATATCAGCAGTTATTGGGGCAGTGGTAGCGGCTCTGTTGGGCTTGTTAATTGGTTTTGCGACTCTGCGTTTGCGAGAAGATTATCTGGCGATCGTTACTATTGGTACAGGTGAACTGATTCGCTTGGTGGTGAATAACCAAGAATTACCCGTAGGTGATACCTGGGTATCTGGGGCGTTTGGGGTGCAAAGTTATACTATCCCCTTCTCTACAGAAGCAAATTTGATCACTCGCCTAGTCATGATTGCTTTACTGACGTTGTTGGCGGTTGTGACTTTTTTCGTATTGTGGCGATGGATTCGCACAGCCCAAAGATTTTTAGTGGCGGATACTGCTAAAAAAACTAGCAGTAAGCAAGAACTCGCCTCACGTTTAGGGGTGGGTATTGTTTTGGGTTTGTTGACAGGAGCAATTTATATTTCTGGTGTGATTGGATTGTATAATAACAACCCCAAAGCTGGTTTTATGTTGTTGTCGCTGTTGGTGTTGGCGTTTGTTTTTTGGCGGTTAGAAATATTAGTGCGATCGCCTTGGGGTCGAGTCTTAAAAGCTATCCGCGAAGATGAAGAAATCCCCAAAGCTTTAGGTAAAAATGTTTTTTGGTACAAAATCCAATCTCTGATGTTGGGAGGTGCGATCGCAGGTGTGGCTGGTGCTTTTTTTGCTTGGCAATTAAGTGCAATTTATCCTGATAACTTCCAACCGCAGCTAACCTTTGACGCTTGGATTATGGTAATTTTAGGCGGTTCTGGTAATAATATCGGCACCATCTTAGGTGCTGTTATTTACTTTGCTTACGATGCCATTACTAGAGAAGTTTTACCCAGAATTATTCCTTTAGATGAAGCGCGTCTGGGTGCATTTCGGATTATGGTAATTGGTTTAATTTTAATGGTGCTAATGATTTGGCGACCTCAAGGTATCTTAGGGAAAAAGGAGGAACTCACCCTTGGTAAATAACCAATCACCGCCACTTCCTCTGTTAGCCGCCTCTGGACTTTGCAAAAGCTTTGGCGGGATCAAAGCAGTCAATGAGGCGAAAATCGAAGTTCTTAAAGGTAGCATCACGGGGTTGATTGGCCCCAATGGTGCTGGTAAAACTACTTTATTTAACTTACTCTCGAACTTTATCCGTCCAGATAAGGGGCGAGTGATTTTTGATGGCGAACAAATTCAGCAGTTGCAACCATATCAAATTGCCCAACAGGGACTAGTCCGCACTTTTCAGGTAGCGCGGACTCTCTCGCGGTTGTCGGTGTTGGAAAATATGTTATTGGCGGCGCAAAAGCAAACAGGCGAAAGTTTTTGGCAAGTGCAACTACAACCCCATATAGTTGCTAAAGAAGAAAAGCAATTGCAAGAACGAGCAATGTTTTTGTTAGAGTCTGTGGGGCTGGCACAGAAAGCTCAAGATTATGCTGGATGTTTGTCTGGTGGACAACGCAAGCTGCTAGAAATGGGTAGGGCGTTGATGACTAACCCTAAGTTAATTTTGCTGGATGAACCAGCCGCCGGGGTGAATCCGAGGTTAATTGATGATATATGCGATCGCATTGTCACCTGGAACCGCCAAGAGGGTCTGACATTTTTAATTATTGAACACAATATGGATGTGATTATGTCCTTGTGCGATCGGGTTTGGGTACTGGCTGAAGGCAAGAATTTAGCTGATGGTACTCCCAAGGAAATTCAAACTAATTCCCAAGTTTTAGAAGCCTATTTAGGAAAATAATTTTCTATCCAATCCACTCAGAAGTCAGAACTTAGAATAGAATTCTGGTGGCTGACTGTTGAATTTTTAATTTTTTATTTACAGCGGTAGTCAGATATGTTAGGACAATTTGAAAGCTGGAAAGTCAGGAATAATATAAATATAAATTTGTGCCAACACACAAAGTTTTGTCAGAAAACTATATTTTAAGCAAATACAGACAATCATCTGTGTCTTCAGGCTTTAGAAGAATTTGAAGTGGCGATCGCCAACAGATGAAACTTTTAGTACAAACATTTTCTCTTGATAAGTAGAACGGTGCAAATAAACAGAAGTATGTAACGAAAAGTAAAGTTATCTAAAACTTTCTTCCCTCCTGCCTCCTGCCTTGTCATAACGACAATTTTTAACATCGACCTACTTACTGGGTGTGAGGGTGTAAGGGTGGTAGATTTTTTCATCAAGCAATGTTTCTTTCACCCTTTTCACCCCTAAACCCTTTTCTAACTAAACTGCTCTTCAATATCTAGGTTAAACAACATTTGTAGCGTTTGCATACAACGTCGTCTCGCCTCGACATCCTGTTGCGCTCGTAATTGCACCATCGGATCGTGTAAAATTTTGTTAACGATTCCTCTTGTTAAAGCTTCGATCACTTCTTGATGTTTGTCTCCAAATTCAGAACCCAAACGCGACAAAGCTTTTTCCAATTCTTGTTCGCGGATGGTTTCGATTTTATTTCGCAGACAACTGATAGTAGTTACAGTTTCTAAACTGCGCCACCAAATATCAAAAGCTTCAATTTCTTCTTCTAAAAGTTTTTCGGCTTCTTGAGCCATTTTGCGGCGGCTTTCATAGTTTTGTGCCACCACTGCTTTTAAATCATCGACATTAAACGCCTGGACATTCGCCAGTTCATTGACATCTGAGTGAACGTTACGCGGCACAGAGATATCAAATAACATTAGGGGACGGCCAGGTTCTAAAACTATTTCTAACTTAGTGCGGTCAAGTATTGGCTCTGTCGCCGATGTACTAGTAAACACTAAATCACTTTCGGCAATTACAGTCATCATTTCTGCCAACAAATGAGTGCGGATTGGTTGGTCAGAAAACTGCTTGGCTAATTCCTGGGCGCGATCGCGGGAACGGTTCACAATACTAATTTGTCCCGCACCTTTAGAAATTAAATGTTGCACCAACAACCGCGACATTTTGCCAGCACCGAGAATTGCCACACGACAAGCAGATAAATTAGCAGCTTTGATTTGTGCCAACTCCACAGCGGCGGAACTAATAGAAACAGCACCAGTGCCAATACTTGTTTCAGTACGTACTCGCTTACCCGCTGTAATTGCTTGTTTAAATAATCGATTCAAAATTGTTTTTATACCACTGTATTGCTGCCCCAGTTTGTGAGTATTTTTCACCTGAGCCAGAATCTGACCTTCTCCGAGGACTAAGCTATCTAATCCTGCGGCTACCCGCATAATGTGCATTACAGCATCTTCATGCAGCAACACAAACAGGTGTTGTCTTAAAGAAGATATAGGGAACTTGCTGTGTTCTGAAAGAAACTGAGTAACTTCGCGGATACCTTGGTCAGTTTCGGTAGCAACAATGTAAATTTCCAGACGGTTGCAAGTGCTGAGTATAGCTACTTCGTCAATATGGGGGTAACTAGTTAAATGAGCGATCGCACTTTCAGTTTGTGGTTCTGGAATACTCAGCTTTTCCCGAATTTCGACTGGGGCTGTTTTATGGCTTAATCCCACCACTGCAATATTCATTTCTTATCAACAATTAATAATGGGTTATTAACAATTGGGGAGTGGAAGTAAAAAGTCAAAAGGCAAAAGTAAAAAACAAAAATATTTTTTACTTTTTACTTTTTACTTTTGACTTAATGAATCTCTCTCCCGAATTTCTAGTGCAATTGCAGAGTCTTAGGTTGTTCTACCATGTGGATTGTATCGACAAATCTAGCTGTCTTAGACTGGCTAGAAATAACCAAGCTTTGAGTTCTTGCACCACCGTGGAAGAAGCGGACACCTTGCATCAAGTTACCAGGGGTAATACCGCAAGCAGCGAATAGAACATTTTGACCAGAAGCAAGTTCGTGAGCATCATAGACCTTATCAGGGTCATTGATGTTCATAGATTGCAAACGCTCAATGTTAGCTTCTTTGCTTTCCCCAATTAGACCTGTTTTCACTACTGCTGGATCGTAGATCAATTGGCCTTGGAAATGTCCGCCCATTGCCCGCATAGCTGCCGCAGAAATCACACCTTCAGGTGCAGCACCAATACCCATCAGTGCATGAATATTAGTTCCCGCAAAACCACAAGATATAGCTGCACCCACGTCACCATCAGAAATTAGTTGGACTCTGGCTCCCGCTTCGCGGATTTCTTTAATCAAATCGTTGTGGCGTTCGCGCTTCATTACAACTACTACAAGTTCATCAATTGAGCGCTCTAGACACTCTGAGAGAATCTTGAGGTTTTCGGTGGCTGACTTGTTGATGTCTACTTTGCCTTTAGCAGCTGGGGGTGCTGCTAGTTTCTTCATGTAGAAGTCAGGTGCAGCAAACAAGCCACCTTTCTCAGAAATTGCCAACACAGCCATTGAACCAGGCTGTCCGTATGCTACTAAGTTTGTACCTTCGCATGGGTCTACAGCAATATCAATTTCCACTAACTCATCAGGGTTACAAAAGTCTTTTGCATCTGGACTAGTACAGATACCAACTTCTTCACCGATATACAGCATAGGAGCGTCATCACGTTCTCCTTCACCAATAACGATGCGACCACGCATATAGATTTTATTCATGCGCTCCCGCATTGCTTCTACTGCTACTTGGTCAGCCGTGTTCTTTTCGCCTTTACCCATCCACTTCGCGGATGCGATCGCGGCTTTTTCTACTACCTCAATAATTTCTAACCCAAGCGTATTTTCCACAGACTCACCCTCTCAACTGCTCTCTATTGCGTTATTTCATCTGGCCATTTCAGTTTTCAAGTCTACCAAAGTGCCGATACCTATGGAAAATAGTATTTACTCACACAATTGTTAATTTTTACTGCTGATTGATGTCAATCAATACCAGTAAGTCAAGATAATAGTTCTTATGTACTATTAAGTATTTAGATGTTACTGAGAAGATAAAATCTCTAAAATTATTGCTGCAAAAGACTTTAATAAAAAATTAACACGTCTCAGATGATTCATAAATTAGCCTCTCAGTAAAAGAAATACATTTTTTTGTGTGTATGTCTAAGTAGATATAGTCAAGAAAAATGCGTATAAGTTTACGAAAAAAATCAGCTAAATCTAAAATAGAAGCTTCAGGGCAATATCATAATTTCATCTTCCATCTTTCATACTTCACACTTCAGATTTATGTTGGACTTCCTCAATCCCCTACTTGGTCGTTATCCAGAAAAGATTAAAGCTAAAGTCGAAATTTATACCTGGCAAACCTGCTCTTACTGTATTCGTGCCAAAATGTTGCTGCGGTGGAAAGGCGTAAACTTCACTGAATACAAAATCGATGGTGACGAAGCCGCTAGAGCCAAAATGGCAGAAAGAGCTAATGGTCGTCGAACAGTACCGCAGATTTTTATTAATAATCAACACGTTGGTGGTTGTGATGACATTTATCAGCTAGACACCAAAGGTCAACTCGATTCTCTGTTGACTCAAGCAATATAGATAATTTCCTTATTCTTGGACGCAAACGAATTAGCACTCTTCAATTACTCAAAATAAAAATTTGAGAACTAAAAAAGACAGGCAATATGCCTGTCTTTTTAAAAAAGGATTTATCAGAGGATTTTAGAAATTCATTTCAGCAGCTTGAACTTTTTCAACCTGTTTCTTTTTGAGAACTAACATTACTTGAGCCAACATTACCAGAGAGACAAAGGCAATTAACCAACCAACTCTGCTGGAATCTTGTAACACAATTTCTGTATCTTTTTGACCGAAGCCACCAACGTTGGGGTTACTTGTCAAAGCATCACCAGATTTTATGGCTTGTCCTTCAGAAACAATCAGTTCTGGGCCAAGAGGAATTGTATCTGTTACCACATCACCAGATTTGGTTGTGATGTTCACTAAATATTTAACATTACCGTCACCATCTTCTTCTTTAGCAATTTTGCTAATGGTGCCAGTAACAGAAGCGTTGTAAGCTGTGTTGTTACTCTTTTCGCCAGTAGGATAAACTTGTCCCCGTCCTCGGTTTCCGCCTACGTGAACTGAATACTTACCGAAGTGGATGTTTTTGTCAGTTCCTGGGTTAGGAGAAAGAACTGGGAAGACAATTTCTTGATATTGTTCGCCAGGTAAGGGGCCAACAATTACAACATTGTCTGAACCTTCTTTGTAGGTTTGGAAGTAGGTGTCGCCAACTTCTTCCTTCAGTTCTTCGGGAATGCGGTCTTCAGGAGCTAGTTTAAAGCCTTCGGGTAGCATTAATACTGCACCGACGTTTAAGCCAACTTTAGAACCATCTGCACCAACTTGCTGCACGCTGGTATCGTAGGGAATTTTGACTACAGCTTTAAATACTGTGTCAGGCAGCACTGATTGAGGTACTTCTACTTCTGTTGGCTTGGCGGCTAGGTGACAGTTAGCACAAACGATTCTACCTGTCGGTTCGCGGGGAGTTTCTGGATAGGTTTGCTGCGCCCAAAAAGGATAGGCAGCAGCACTTTGAGGCAGAGCAATATCGCTAGTAAAGAAGAATGTTACTGTAGCGATCGCGATCAGCAATGTTCTAGTAATTGCTCTAGCACTGCGAGTTAACCTCGCTGTTGTAAAGGAATTTCTCATCTCTATAAGGACAACGATTCTTGGATGAAGTAGTCAAGGGTCAAGGGTCAAGAGTCAAGGGTCAAGGGTCAAGGGTCAAGGGTCAATGGTTTACACTATGGACTTTTGACTATGGACTTTTGACTAAAAATTAAGCCCACCAAGGTTCTTCGCCGGTGCGGAAGTCGGTTTCAGTCCAGGGGGTCAAAACAATCTTGTCGTTTTCGGCTTTGGCATGGCTTAAAGCCAAAGAACGTGGTGCGGGGCCTCGGACTACTTTACCAGTTGCATCGTATTGCGAACCGTGGCAAGGACATTTAAATTTGTTTTCCGCAGCGTTCCAAGGAACAACACAACCCAAGTGGGTGCAAACAGCGTTAATGCCGTAATCGGTAATAGCTTCTTTGCTTTCGACCACAATGTAGGTGGGGTCGCCCTTCAATCCTTGAACGAGGGTGCGATCGCCTACGTTATGGCTGTCGAGAAATTGACTGACGCTCACATCGTTGCCGAGGCTGTCTTTGGCTGTTGTACCACCACCAGCACCACCAGCGGCCGGAGGAATAAAGTAGTTAACAACGGGATACAATGCACCCAGAGCTACTCCAGTGACAGTCCCAAAAGTGAGCAGGTTCATGAATTGACGACGACCCATATCAGGCACGTCCATTGATTCCGAAAATTGAGCCATATCCTACGCGCTCGCTCTTTGTATATTTTGTTTAAGCATTCTGACAAGAGTACTAATGCTTGAGCAACTCTTGTCTGGGTCGAAATGCTAACCAAGGATGCTAAACTTCTTTGTTGCAAGATACTTTTAGCAGCTTTTCTGTTAGCATTACATTTCTTTATATCCCTATCATACTTGAGTTACGGAACTTAACATCATAACTAAATGTAAAATCTAATTGAGACAAGCTATGACAGGAAAGGAATTACACCAACTGTTACTTGATAAGTGGGGACATTCTTACGATGTCCAGTTCCGCCGTACTCAAGGCAAGATATTTCTGCAAGTCATGTGGAAATATCTAGAGCAAGCTTCTTTTCCCTTAACAGAGGCAGAATACCAAGAACATCTTGATACCATTGCTAATTATCTTAATGCTTTAGGTGGTACAGCACAGGTACAAACATTTGTTGCCCAAACAAAAGAACGCCCTCGACTTGGTAAAGCTGTCAGCATTCCCCTCGATTTGGGTGAACGCGCTTCTGAATGGATAGTATAAACGGAGGACTGAAGGCATAAAGTAGAAAGTAAGAGTAATTAAGGTGGAAAAGCCTACTCCTGTTGCAGAGATTTCCTAAATAATTATTCAAAATGTCAACTATAAAATTCTCGTGCTTGCAAGCGCCTCTTTATCTAACTAAATCAATTATTTACAACTATTTTGCCCACCTTTAAAAATTGCTGAAATAACATTAGCAGTGTTCCGGTTTAAAACATTAGTAATAGCTAAAAAGATGAGAGTTTGTTCAGTTATTTTCTAATTTCAGAATGCTTTAGATTTTAGCTACGTAGTTCAGTCATCCATGTAAGCAATTGAGTTTTTTCTTTTTCTGACCAAATATGTGGCTCAGGAGATTGAATGGTAAAACGTATAAGCTGACGACGCATTGCTTCCACTACCTCGTCAAAATAGTGTTTGACAACCAAAGTCTGCCATTTTTCTGAGTCCATCTCACCTAAGAGGCTGTTTGAAAAGTCGGAGAGATGGTAAAAAAGCCCTCTCAGTATACGCTGTGAATAGATAGTAGACAGCACTGAGAGAGCAACATGAGTAAAGCATACCCCAGCAATCTGACCCGTGTTCAATATGAATTTCTGAGTGACATGATTCCAGAACCAAAACCTGGGGGTCGCAAGCGTGAAGTTGATATATGGGAAGTCCTTAACGGAATTTTTTATGTGCTGGTAGAAGGAGTTAGATGGCGATGCCTACGGCGGGCTACGCCTACGCTACCAGGTGACTTTCCTGTATGGCAGACGGTATATAGCTATTTTCGTAAATGGCGCAAAGACGGAACGTGGTTGAAAATTCACGATAGCCTGCGGCAGTGGACACGGATTGAAGAGGAACGGCATCGAAGCCCATCGGAAGCGATCATCGATAGTCAAAGCGTCAAGAGTGCAGCGATGGTAAGTCAATCTGTGGGTTTTGATGCAGGTAAGAAAATTAAAGGACGCAAGCGATTTATGACGGTCGATACCTTGGGATTAGTCTTGCGGGTCTTAGTCACGGCTGCCAATGTGGGTGAACGCGAGGGAGGTAAACTAGTTCTCAAACGGGTAAAACAGTCTCAAAAGCAGGTATCTCGTTTGACAACCCTCTGGGTGGATGGCGGCTTTGACGGTGAGCCGTTTATGCAGTGGGTGATGAATTTTTGCCGTTGGATTGTGCAGGTGGTGTTGCGCCCAGAGCAAACCAAGGGCTTTGTCTTGCTCAAAAAACGTTGGGTGGTGGAGCGCACTTTCGGTTGGGTCATGGGGTGTCGGCGATTGGTCAGAGACTATGAGTTATTGCCAGAAACATCAGAGACGTTTATCTACCTTGCTATGATCCGGATCATGGTGAGGCGATTGGCATAAAATTTGACCCCTCAAAACTTTTCAAACACCCTCTAAGGACTAAGGCAAAAAATAATTTGCGGAATATCATTATCTACAAGCGAGTATAAATTTTTTACAACTTCTCTATTTTTATTTCTATCAATAGGTTCGGTGGAAAAAGCTATCTTCCGCCACTTTTCCCAATAAACAGGAATTAAAGCTTCTTTCTGTGGTGTGAGCTTGTGATTTCTTGGTTTTGGCATAGATATATAATTTGGATTTTGAATTGGAT
This sequence comes from Nostoc sp. PCC 7107, assembly GCF_000316625.1. Taxonomy (GTDB): domain Bacteria; phylum Cyanobacteriota; class Cyanobacteriia; order Cyanobacteriales; family Nostocaceae; genus Nostoc_B. The sequence goes on from NC_019676.1 coordinate 1,093,430, forward strand.
AAATATCTAAATAAAGGTAATACATTAAGTAATTTTACTTAATGTATTTTGCCGTGCGTCTGATAACGCAATGACATCATCTCCTAAGAAAACGGGAAAACTATGATTAACCCCTAATTGGGGGAATTTCTATGTAAGTCCCGAATAGGAAAATGCTAAAAAAATCTTTGGTGAATGGTTTAATTTTGTCTTTTTCTTTAGTTCCCTGGCTAGGCGTGGGAATGCTTTTTGATTCTAAAGCTAATGCTTTACCAGGACAAAGTACGGAAGAAGTAACTACTTGGATGAACGCCCATCCCACCCTGCGTCCGGGAAATGGCGAAAAATTGTATGTGCAGAAGAGTGACACAGCAGCTCAGCGATTCACTTTTCAAGCTTCGGTGTTACCTCCTGGTAAGGTGGAGTTTGCCAAAGACCGCAGTCGGATTCGTTACGAACGCTTGGCTATGTATGATGCTATTAATGGTATGAGCTTTCAACGCCTGCAAGAATCTTTGCGGGTAATTTACGGCTACGATATCTATCAAGATTTTAATCAGGGTCAGGTGGCGTATGACTATCCCAGCCAAGGTGAAATAAACTCGGCGCGGTTTGCCAAAACTCCAATCAAGGAAGCTTTACAGGGACAACTGCGTATAGGCGATCGCTATGCTTATTGGATAGAAGTAGCCAAACCTCGCAACGGTAAGGCTTTCACTGGTCAAATGACAGTTCTACTCAAAAATGATGTCGAAAAATTGCTCAAAGAACTGCAAACGCGCTGAACCTTAACCCCCGCCAAAACCTCCCGATGGCGGGGTTTGCCATACATCAGAAAAGATACTTTCTGTAGCTAGGGAAATTCTAATTAAATCTTCTTTAAGTAGGGGCGGCCAATCTACACCAGCTTTCCGCCCAGCTACATATAACTGTTGAGTCTTGATACCTAACTGATAAAGAGCAAAGATTAATTCTCGGTCTAGACTGGGTGCATCTTTGAGGGCTTCAAACACGACTTTTAATGCCAACAAAATTGAGGTAATCTGACCGGGAACAGGTGGTTTTCCCTGCTTCATCCGCATCAACAAAGCATCAGAATTTTCTTCGGTTGTAATTGTTTGGGAGACAAGCAGTTTGCGGGCTGTGTCGTAATTCATAGATAAACACAGATAAGTAGAAGGCAGGAGGCAGAAGGCAGGAGGAAAAGTTTTTCTGGTTTGCATCCTACTTATATTTCAATACGGTTCGTTAACGTTTTAATTTTTTTAGATCCCCCCAACCCCCCTTCAAAAGGGGGGCTAATAAGCCTCTTTTACCCCCTTTTGAAGGGGGTCGCCGCAGGCGGGGGGATCTTAACTGAACTGTATTGACTTATAATTCTGTCTACCTACTTAGACACTGCTAATTTATCAGTGTTTATCTGTTGATTCAAATATTTGTTTAACTTTGCGCCTCAATTTGTCTGACTACTGTCAACGCTGAGTAACTTACGCCAGCTGTACCTTCGCCGGGATGGGTAGAGTCGCCGACTAACCACAGCGAATTAATTGGTGTGCGGTTAGCAAAACCAAAGGGGCCAAAGGTGGGGATTCTTTGACCGATGCCCCCAACTATACCGCGATCGCGCCCGGTGTAATGGGCAAAGGTGCGGGGTGTGGCGGCTTCTTGATAAATGATGGTTTCGGGTTTGAGATAGAAATATTTGTTGAGATGTGCGATCGCTTGTTCTGTATACTTTTGTTTCAGACTTAGATAATCTGAAGTCTGCCACCATTGTTGATAATCAACGAAGGATGAAGCAATAATTGTTGCTTTACCTTCTGGGGCGCGACCATCACCAGAATGACTCACGGAAACAAACAAGGAATTATTCTCGCCAATTGGGCCATTGGCATCGTATAAAAATTGTAAATGGGGTGGACAATCTAAAGGAATTGCACTCGCATCTACACCCAAATACACCACAAACGCCCCTGATGCTGGCGGGAGTTTTTCGACTCGCTGTTTGTATCCTAATGGAACTTGATCACCCAATAACTGCACTAAATTTTGGACTGTAACATTAGCAACTACATGATCGGCTGGTTCTGTCCAGACTTCGCCTGTTTTCTGGTTTCTAATCACAACGGCGCTGGCTTGACCATTTTCTACTTTGATGTGTTCAACAGTATGACGCATTAATAACCGTCCGCCATCTCTTTCTAAAGCTGCAACTAGGCGATCGCTCAAAACCTGCATACTACCTTGGAGGTGATACAATCCTTGGGGCAGTTGGGAGACACTTAACGCCGTGGCTGCATATAGTAATGCTGTTTCGTCAGCGCTGACCTGAGAATACAACTTCAGTTGCAAATCTAAAAAGGTTCGCAAACGTTGGTCATTACCCAGTCCGCATAACCTTAAAGCATCACCCACTGTTAATAATGTGAAAGGCGCAGTAATCAAGGTGTTGGGACGTACGGCTTGAATTAATTGCCATAAATCCCACAAGTTACGCGGTGGTAACACTGGGTCACGTCCTTGGAATTCCCAACTTGCAGCAAATAAACTCGCCATTAACTGCCAGAATGGTTCACTATCTGGAAATTGCCGTTGTCCTTCCTCGCGCCATTTATCTTGGTCACGCCAAACATTAATCGGTGTGCTTTCCCCAGGTAAATAAACCGCACAAGCAGGGTCACAAGGGGTAGCATCTGGTAAATCAATTTCTAGTTCAGCAAAGATACGGTGGTGAATTCCCCCTGGTTCTAATCCAGCAACTTGGGTTGCACCAACATCAAAGGTGAACCCTTGACGTTTAAATGTAGAAGCACAGCCTCCCGGTACAATGGCTTGGTCGAGGACTAAAACGCTGTAACCACGATGGGCTAATAACGCCGCCGCCGTCAGTCCGCCAATACCGGCACCAATTACCACAACACGAGATTTACTTTTGTCAATAGCAGCACTGGACATTGATATCTACTTTATATTTCTTAATATTTCTATTCATAATTTTAGATTATTCAGAAAGATTAATTGCGCTATGACGATTGCCTCATCCTCAAGAAAGGGCTTCTGAAGTTAAAAAAGCTACATAAGAGATGGAGAGGACATTGAATTTAGGCGATAATTTACATATACAGGACTTACGCACAGGCTACGGAAAATCGAACCACAGAGACGCAGAGGTCACGGAGAAATGAGAGTTTGAGAGGTGTTTTGCGTAAGTCCTAATATAGAAAAATCCCTAAACAAAAAACTCGTCTAATTTTTGTAAATTCTGATTATTGGTGTCACTTTTGGTTGATAGGGATTAATCAGGTTTAATCGATAAGTCGTTCTTAAGATATCTTCATTTTTCTCACCTTTGACTATAACTATATAATTTGCTGTCAGAGAAGGATGTTTTTCAATTTTTTCAATTACCTTATCTTGGATAATCGCTATATCGTTTAATCTTTTTGGTGAACGATCATTATATTTCCAAAAACACAAAACACCTGTAGAGTTGGGAAATTTTAGTAGTTGTAGAGTGTATTTTTGATTATTAATTTGAAAGGGAGATGTCATAAATATTCTAGCTTGATTCTGTGGGGGTATTTTCTGAAATACTGCTTGTGTTCTCTGATGGCGGCGGCAGTTTTTATCGATAATAGGTTCTCCAGCTAACACAGGTTTTGATAATGTTGATATACTTGCACTACAAAAACTTGAACTTATTAAAATTAAAGTAATAACTTTAGATAAATTAAGCATAATTTAAATTATCATGTTTAATATTAATGACAAAATAAAGATTTTGATTGTTCCTGAAAATATGCTTTAAGAATATGCTTTTCATTATTCATTTGTATTGACAAAAGACTGAGTGACAGTCTCAATCAAAAAATATCCCATTTGAACGCACACTAGCTTATTCATTTAGCCAGTTTAGGCATGATCAATTTAGAGAATTTTTATTTTCGTAGAGAATACATCAATCTAATGCAACAACAAGAGATATTTTGGGGTGACGGATAAGATAAAGGAATAACAATGCTGTCACTCACCACAAACCATGACCTCAACTCTGTTCAAATCGTCTCGTCTCAATTCCCCAACCGTACACAAATTGCCTAATGGCTTGACAATCATTGCCGAACAAATGCCCATTGATGTTGTCAACCTCAATCTTTGGATTAAAGTTGGTTCAGCCGTAGAATCTGATGCGATCAACGGTATGGCTCATTTTTTAGAACACATGATTTTTAAAGGGACTGAGCGACTTGCTAGTGGAGAGTTTGAACGTCGCATTGAAGAACGGGGTGCTGTAACTAATGCCGCTACCAGCCAAGATTATACTCATTACTATATAACTACTGCGCCCCAAGATTTTGCTGAACTGGCTCCACTGCAAATTGATGTCGTATTTAATCCTAGTATTCCTGATGATGCTTTTGAACGTGAGCGTTCTGTTGTTTTAGAAGAAATCCGCCGTTCTGAAGATAACCCCCATCGCCGGACTTTTCGCCGCGCTATGGAAATGGCGTTTGATGTATTACCCTATCGCCGTCCCGTATTGGGGCCAGAATCGGTAATATCTGGGCTACAACCCCAACAAATGCGAGACTTTCATGCTAATTGGTATCAACCACAGTCAATTACGGCTGTGGCTGTGGGGAATTTACCTGTAGAAGAACTAATTGAAACTGTTGCTGAAGGATTTACACAGGTTGGTAAAACTCAAGAATCAAGAGTCAAGAGTCAAGAGTCAAATAATTATCCTGAATCTGCATTTACCGAAATTGTGCGGCGAGAATTTGTTGATAAAAGCCTTCAGCAAGCAAGACTCGTGATGGTGTGGCGGGTTCCAGGATTGACAGAATTAAACCAGACTTATGGATTGGATGTTTTAGCAGGAGTTTTAGCACATGGAAGGACATCAAGATTAGTTAGGGATTTGCGGGAAGAACGAGGATTAGTTTCTTCCATCGCAGTTAGCAATATGAGCAACTTATTACAAGGGACATTTTACATTTCCGCTAAATGTGCAGTAGAAAACTTAGCCGCCGTGGAAGATGCGATCGCTCAACACATTCGCAGAATACAAACAGAGTTAGTCACTGACAAAGAAATCGCCCGCATCCGCAAACGCGTCACCAACAGATTTGTCTTTGGTAACGAAACTCCAAGCGATCGCAGTGGCTTATATGGTTTCTACCAATCTTTAGTAGGCGATTTAGAACCAGCCTTCAATTACCCAGCACATATCCAACAACAAGAAGCCAACGATTTACTTTTAGCAGCTAATCAATATCTCTGCCCAGAAGCTTATGGTGTAGTAGTCATGAAACCAATGTAAATTTTAGTCAATGGTCAATAATCATTTGTCCATTGACTAAATTATGTTCTTCATACTTCATACTTCAAAATGATTTGGACTGAAATTGATACCCATATTAGTCGAGTAACTGGTGAACAATTCCAAACTCAACAACAGCGTTCTGTAAGTGGCGGATGTATTAACCAAGGTTACGCCGTTACTAATGGTGAAATCACATACTTCGTCAAACTCAACCAAGCATCGCAAGTAGCCATGTTTGAAGCTGAGATGTTGGGATTAAAGCAAATGTTAGCCTCAAATAGCATTCGTGTACCCAAGCCTATTTGTTGGGGAATATCAGGAAATTCTGGCTATATTGTCTTGGAATGGTTAGAGATGGGTAGCGGTAATACCCAATCTTGGGCAGAAATGGGGCTTAAGTTAGCAACAATGCACAAAAAAACCAGCCAACAAGGCTTCGGCTGGGATATGAATAACACCATTGGTTCCACTCCCCAAATCAACACTTGGACAGCAGATTGGGGGGAATTTTATGGCAAACATCGCCTTGGCTATCAATTTCAATTAGCCAGAAGGCGCGGCGGCAATTTTCCGAAACAAGATGAATTATTAGCCGTGATTCCCGAACTATTGGCAGAACACGAAGTACAACCATCTTTAGTCCACGGCGATTTATGGGGTGGTAATGCTGGATGTACTGTGTCAGGCGAACCAGTAATTTTTGATCCAGCCACTTATTATGGCGACAGAGAAGTTGATATCGCTATGACCGAACTTTTTGGTGGTTTTTCTGCTGCTTTTTATCAAGGTTATAATGCAGCTTTTCCCTTAAATACAGGGTATGAACGCCGCAAAACTTTGTATAACCTATATCACATTTTGAACCACTTCAATTTATTTGGTGGTGGTTATGGTTCCCAAGCCAACCGGATGATTGAGCAAATTTTGCGGTGAGGGTTGGGGAATGCGATCGCTATAACTTGACCATAAGTCATTTTTATGTTCAAGGGACAAGAGAAAAATGACTCATAACATCTACTAATCCCTACACCTACCATATCGAAGACAATCTCCCGTTTGATCTTCTCTAGAGGAGATACACCACGGCACTAAACTATCTTGAGTGTTTTTACTTGTATTTGTGATATTAGTGGCAATAATGAATACATTGCCATTACTCGCTAAAGTGGGTTCCGCATTGTACAAATAAGCAGGTAATGCCATTAGTCCAACGCAAATTATCCTATACATACAAACCTCAGCAAACAATTTCCGATCGCGCTATCTGTGAAGATGCCACCTTGATGAATCGGACTTTCCAAACTGAGCATTGTATGTTGAAGTTGTATCAATTTATGCAATGCTACTAGCCGCAGAGACGTAATTTCTCAAAGATCAGTTCCATCCCCATATCTTATGTAGCTTATAGGATGGTTATGACTCATAAGATGGCTTCCCACTAACTTATGCAGGCATTACCACAAAGAAACAGGAAAAAAATCCTCAGTCAGAAATAAACTCTTAACCGCTCAATTCTCAATCACCTTATAGTAGGCAATATCCACAACGCTAAAAATCAGGTATGAAGAGACTTTTCAGGATTACCCACCTGACTTTCATGGCAATAAACTAGCTGGTACAAAATGTAAAGAAACATGATTTTGCTAGTTAGTTTTTAAGTTAAAACTAGTGCAGCAATACTCCATAACTTTGGCAGTGGTGTAAGGGAGTAATAGAATAGTTAACAAATGTTGCCTAATAGCCTACTCATGACTCCTTCATCAGAAGCTGACACTATCACTAATCCCAATATCGACCTAGAAGGACAAGGCAACTCAGACACTGATTCTCTTGATGAGTTGCCTGGTGAAGTCGAAATGTCTCTGTTCGACCACTTAGAAGAGTTACGACAACGGATATTCTATTCACTTATCGCTGTAGTCATTTTTGTTATCGGCTGTTTTCTGGCTGTCAAGCCGATCGTGCAGTTACTAGAAGTACCAGCCGCAGGGGTGAAATTTCTCCAACTTGCACCCGGAGAATATTTCTTTGTCTCCTTGAAAGTCGCTGGCTACAGTGGACTTGTACTTTCTACTCCTTTTATCCTTTATCAAATTATTCAGTTTGTCCTCCCAGGCTTGACGCGTCGTGAACGTCGCTTAGTGGGGCCAATCGTTTTAGGGTCTAGTGTGTTATTTGTTGCTGGGTTAGTCTTTGCCTATTCTGTTCTTATCCCCGCCGCTTTGAGATTTTTCATTAGCTATGGCGCTGATGTCGTAGAACAACTGTGGTCAATTGATAAATATTTTGAATTTATACTGCTGCTGTTATTTAGCACTGGCTTGGCATTTCAAATTCCGATTATTCAATTATTATTGGGTAATTTGGGAATTGTTTCTTCTGAGAAAATGCTTTCTGGCTGGCGATATGTAATTATGGCAGCAGTAATTTTAGGTGCTGTCCTCACACCTTCTACCGACCCCTTAACCCAAGCTTTATTAGCAGGTGCAGTTTTAGGGCTTTATATGGGCGGGATTGGTTTAGTAAAACTCACAGGTAAATGACACAAATAACTGATGATGCTTCTCTAAATTGAGAGATTTATAGAGATTTATTATGAATGTACTCCACCAGCGACAAGTATTCGCTGATTTTCTTGAGCGCCTAGCTTTAGAGGGTGTTTGAAAAGTTTTGAGGGGTCAAATTTTATGCCAATCGCCTCACCATGATCCGGATCATAGCAAGGTAGATAAACGTCTCTGATGTTTCTGGCAATAACTCATAGTCTCTGACCAATCGCCGACACCCCATGACCCAACCGAAAGTGCGCTCCACCACCCAACGTTTTTTGAGCAAGACAAAGCCCTTGGTTTGCTCTGGGCGCAACACCACCTGCACAATCCAACGGCAAAAATTCATCACCCACTGCATAAACGGCTCACCGTCAAAGCCGCCATCCACCCAGAGGGTTGTCAAACGAGATACCTGCTTTTGAGACTGTTTTACCCGTTTGAGAACTAGTTTACCTCCCTCGCGTTCACCCACATTGGCAGCCGTGACTAAGACCCGCAAGACTAATCCCAAGGTATCGACCGTCATAAATCGCTTGCGTCCTTTAATTTTCTTACCTGCATCAAAACCCACAGATTGACTTACCATCGCTGCACTCTTGACGCTTTGACTATCGATGATCGCTTCCGATGGGCTTCGATGCCGTTCCTCTTCAATCCGTGTCCACTGCCGCAGGCTATCGTGAATTTTCAACCACGTTCCGTCTTTGCGCCATTTACGAAAATAGCTATATACCGTCTGCCATACAGGAAAGTCACCTGGTAGCGTAGGCGTAGCCCGCCGTAGGCATCGCCATCTAACTCCTTCTACCAGCACATAAAAAATTCCGTTAAGGACTTCCCATATATCAACTTCACGCTTGCGACCCCCAGGTTTTGGTTCTGGAATCATGTCACTCAGAAATTCATATTGAACACGGGTCAGATTGCTGGGGTATGCTTTACTCATGTTGCTCTCTCAGTGCTGTCTACTATCTATTCACAGCGTATACTGAGAGGGCTTTTTTACCATCTCTCCGACTTTTCAAACAGCCTCTTATGCAGCTATTAGCGAAATACTATCGATGAGTTCATCTAATCATCTATTATTTGAAACTTTTGTAGATGATGTATTAAATATTATCAGGCGTGAAATCCAATATTTTTGTATTTTTGGAAACAAGTTTTATTAGAACCTATTAACTTTTATTCGCAAGAATATTTTATCAAATATTTAGAAAATCCAGATATTCCCGCAGAATTAGATTGCCCACATAAAGATGATTTTAATATATTAGATACAATTTTCAAGCACAATCAATCTGAATTAGTTTGGCAACTTTGGAGTAAAAAAATAAGTTTTCAAACCATTTCCCCCTTTGACTGAATGTACACGGCTGCTACATTTGATTTCTTTATTTCGGAGTTAGATTGTTACAATAACCCTGAAGTGTACCAAGTTGTAGAGCAAGTAGTACTTGCCAGTGGCATTATATTTCTGTTTGATCAATACTGTTTCGTCTGCGATCGCCCAACCACATTATCATTAGATCCGGAACATCGTCTTCACGCCGAAGATAAACCAGCAATACAATTTGCTGATGGTTTTAGCATATATTCCAGCCACGGTATGAATAATAGTTTTAAAATTATTCAGTAATGAAGAGAGATAATTTAGGTTATTTTTACGTCTTTTCCTGATTATTAACTGCTAAAAAAGCTATTTTGGCCGCGGCTTGTTCTGCTGCTTTGATAGAACGTCCTCTACCTTCACCAAGTTTTTTGTCGTAGAGCCAAACTTCTGCTGCAAATCGCTCTTGATTGCGGTTGGGATGATTAATTTCCTCAACACGATATTCTGGTAAAACTTTAAATTGTGCTTGAGTCCACTCTTGTAAAGCAGCTTTATAGTTTAGCCGAGCCGGATCAAGACGAATTTCTGTTGCTAGTTGCTCAAAGTGAGAATCTAACCAAGGGCGGATGAGATCTAAATTATTTGTGCTGAGATAGAGCGCACCCAACACAGCTTCAAAAGCATCAGCCAAGCGTGATTCTTGACCGACTTTATCACTGGTGGCACTACCAGCAACTAACAAATATAGCTCTAAACCATATTCTCTAGCTAATTGGGCGAGGATGCGATCGCTCACTAATACCGAACGAATTGCGGCAAAATCACCGACTTGGCACTCTGGATATTTTTCCCATAAAATCACAGCCGCCGCCAGCCTTACCACTGCATCGCCAACAAACTCTAGTTGTTCATAATTTGCTGAATCAGATACCGTTGGATGAGTCAGCGCCAAATCTAAAAGTTGCCATTTAATGGGTGCATCTAATGGCAAACCAAACTTTCTTACTAAGCTTTCGAGTTGTCTTTGACGACGAGGATAAACAATAGTCATTAGTCATTAGTCAATAGTCATTAGTCAATAGTCATTAGTCCTCAACAAAGGACGCAGGATGAATGACTAATGATCAGAATAGGAGAGAGAGTCGGTAGTAAGCCGGGTTCTGTTATCTATGTAAAAATTTTACATGATGGCAGTTATCTATCTGGGACGGTTGTTACCAAACGCCTCTAGCGGCTCTCATACGCGGAACTGGTAAAAGACCAACCGTAGTTCCTCTGGCCTTGCTCCCAACCGGGGTTTACCGAGCCAACGCCTCTCGACGCTGCTGGTGCGCTCTTACCGCACCTTTGCACCCTTACCAAAAAAGGCAAAAGTTAAAGGGCAAAAGTAAAAAGAAATTTTTGTTTCTTTTGCTTTTTTACTTTTTACTTTTTACTTGTTTTGGCGGTATCTTTCTGTGGCACTATCCTCACGATCGCTCGCACTGGACGTTATCCAGCAAGTTTGGTCTTTCGGGAGTCCGGACTTTCCTCAAAACTATCATTAATGACGGTTCTGCAACTGCCTACGCCTACTCTCTCCCTAACTCTAGTGTAATCCTGGATGGCATCATGTGTCCGATTTGGATTATTTCTTCTTTTTATTCCAAGGTAGAGCGTAAGTCCAAGGTAATTTTTTGATCGTGAAAGGACAATTAATCAAATACATCGGTGGAATATTTATACCTGGTGCTATCCCAACCCGAACATCAGATATTCTTAACACTAGCTGTAAAGAAAATTCTAATTCTTTGCCTCGATTCATAAAGTCGTTATATAGCTTTTTTTGAGGCGGCCCAGCATTTTTTAAGCCAGTGATACTTACTAGAGGTTTTTTTGCAGAATAAGTTCCGGCTGTAGAATCCAACTCTAGAACATCTTCGGCTGTTACCTTTTCAGTCAGGGTTTTTTTCGGGGTAATTAAACTGGGAGTTTGTGGTATCGCTAAGTCACGGGTTAAATATGGAGAAACCCGAATGACACGCCGCGATTGCTTAGTGTGTTCCACTACCAAAGTGCTATTTTCCCAGTCAACATATACAGCTAGATTATCTGATTTATTTTCAATAGTAATTTGTAATTCTTTTAAATCCTCTAATGAATATGACGAATTAAGTTTAAAAGAAATTCCAATTTGGTCTTTGAGTTCTTGTGCTGTTAGTTGTTCGTTGACGGCATCACTTTTATACGCATATTTTATTTTATCATCAATGGACTCAACCATGCGATTAAAAGTGTAAGATACACCAATAATATAAAGTGTCAATACAACTAAATTTTGATCGCCGCTACCTCTGATCATTTGGAATTTTATCTCCCTGAATTAGTTTTGATTATTTAGCTTCAATCACGTTTAATACTAGAAAAATTAGCGAGCCATCCTCTGCGCCAAAATAGGATGAGTAAACTAACTGCGATCGCTACCATTAAAGCCAAGCAAACTGGATAACCCCAATACCAATTTAGTTCAGGCATATTGTATGGTGATTTATCGGTATTGAAATTCATGCCATAAATACCTGCAACAAAAGTTAAAGGAATAAAAATTGCCGAAACTACCGTTAGTAGCTTCATAATTTCATTCATTTTATTACTGACGGCTGATAAATATACATCCATCAATCCTGATGCTAATTCTCGGTATGTTTCCACCATATCCATAACCTGGACTGTATGGTCATAGCAATCTCGGAGATAAATTCTCACATCTTCACTAATTAAATCACTACTATCTCGAATCAAAGCATTAATGGCATCTCGTTGCGGCCAAATAGACCGACGCAATTGTAAAAGCTCTCTCCTAATTTGATAAATTTGCTGGAGTGTTTGCGGTGTGGGTTTGAGGATTACTTCTTCTTCTAATTCTTCGATGCGTTCACCATAAAGTTCTAACACCGGAAAAAACCCATCAATAATTGCATCTAACAAAGCATAAGCTAAATAATCAGCATCTTCTTTGCGAATAATACCTTTCCCTTTATCTATTCGCATTCTGACACTGTCAAAACAATCATGTTCTGGTTCTTCCTGCACAGTCAGCAAGTAATGTTTACCTAAGACAAAACTTACTTGTTCACTATAAAACCCACAGGTGTTTTCTTTAGGAACTACCATGCGAGCAATAATTAGTAATTGGTCTTCATAATCTTCGATTTTAGGGCGTTCTCCCATATTGACCACATCTTCTAAAACTAGAGGATGTAACTCAAAAACCTTACCTAATCGTTGTAAGATATCTTGACTACCTAAACCTTGGACATCTACCCAAGAAACAGATTCTGCATCTAAATAAATTAGACACTCCTCTGGAGTTGCTATTTGTTTACGGATAAAATTTGTTTGGTTGTAATCAAATAAAACAATTACTGGCGCTTCGGCATCTTCATCAATAATCAGAGTTCCAGGTATGGTTCCTGGTTGATGATAAAAATCTGGGAAGTTTGGCTTACGTACTTTTTTGGTGAGACGGCGAATTTTGCTAATCATTTGTTAATTGTCAATTGTCATTGGTCATTAGTCATTGGTCAACTACTATTAATTGGCATTAGCCCAAATTGTATAGCTGGATTGCTAATAAATCAGTCAGTGTATAAAAAAACAGCTTGCCTTGGCAAGGCAAACTGTGGAAAAAGATAAAGATATTTATTTACCTGGGAAGTTAGAGCTTACATCATACCCATACCGCCCATACCGCCCATACCGCCCATGCCACCCATACCGCCCATACCACCCATATCAGGTGCAGCAGCCTTCTTCTCTGGTTTTTCGACAACGATCGCTTCAGTAGTCAAAACCATCCCCGCAATTGACGCGGCATTTTGTAGGGCAGAACGTACGACTTTTGCTGGGTCAATGATCCCCGCTGCAATTAAGTCTTGGAATTCCCCGGTAGCAGCGTTGTAACCAACGTTAAACTCAGTTTCTCTGACTTTAGAAACAATCACAGAGCCTTCATCGCCAGCATTGTCAGCAATTTGGCGTAAGGGTGCTTCTAAAGCACGTTTGACAATATCTGCTCCAATTTTTTCTTCTTCATTAAGGCTGTGCTTAAGTTCGTCGATTTTGGTAGACAAGTGAATTAAGGTTGTACCACCACCAGGAACAATTCCTTCTTCTACAGCTGCTTTAGTGGCGTTTAGCGCGTCTTCAATCCGCAGTTTGCGGTCTTTAAGTTCGGTTTCGGTGGCTGCACCAACTTTAATCACTGCGACACCGCCAGCTAATTTAGCAATGCGTTCTTGCAGTTTTTCTTTGTCGTATTCCGAATCAGTTTCTTCTAATTGTTTGCGAATTTGACCAATCCGCTTTTGAATTTCTGGCTTAGTGGTGCTACCAGCGACAATTGTGGTGTTTTCTTTATCAATGGTGATTTTGCGGGCAGTTCCCAAGTTTTCCAAAGAAGCAGTATCTAAACTTAGACCAATTTCTTCTGAAATTAACTGACCGTCGGTGAGAATGGCAATATCTTGCAATATGGCTTTGCGGCGATCGCCAAATCCAGGCGCTTTGATAGCAGCTACAGTCAACACACCCCGTGCTTTGTTGACTACTAAAGTTGCTAAAGCATCTCCTTCTACATCTTCCGCAACAATTAATAGCGGTTGACCCAAACGGGCAACTTTTTCGAGTACGGGAACTAATTCTTGAATGCTGTTGATTTTCTTATCGGTAATCAGGATACGTGCATTTTCAAATTCAACGATCTGCCGTTCGTTGTTAGTAATGAAGTATGGAGAGATATAACCTCTGTCGATTTGCATCCCTTCCACTACTTCGAGTTCAGTTGTCAGAGATTTGGATTCTTCAACGGTAATGACACCATCTTTGGTGACTTTCTCCATTGCTTCTGCCAGCATTCTGCCGACTTCTTCATCGTTACCTGCCGATACTGTAGCAACTTGTGCGATCGCAGCACCTTCAACTGGTTTAGCCACTCTAGCAATTTCTGCTACCAGCGCTTCGATAGTTTTGTCGATCCCGCGCTTTAAGTTGATGGGATTAGTCCCAGCCGCAACATTTTTCAGCCCTTCTTTAATTAATGCCTGTGCTAAGACTGTGGCGGTAGTGGTGCCATCCCCCGCAATATCCTTTGTTTTGGATGCTACTTCTTGGATGAGTCTCGCACCGGTATTTTCTAAAGGGTCTTCTAATTCAATTTCTTTGGCGACAGTGATGCCATCGTTGACAATTTGAGGCGAACCATATTTCTTTTCTAAAAGGACGTTACGACCTTTTGGCCCCAAGGTAATTTTCACTGCATCGGCTAGGGCGTTGACACCTCGTTCTAGCGCCCGCCGTGATTCTTCATTAAATGAAATAATTTTAGCCATGTTTCACTTCTCTAGCGCTTCCTTTAGACAATTTAGCACTCACAGACTCAGAGTGCTAATAACCCAAGCTGGTCAGATTATAAATGGAATTGATCAGGATTGGTACTGGGATGAAGCGTAAAGTGTGAAGGCTGAAGTATGAAGTTCTCCGCTGGCATCTTCAGACTTGAGTAAATACCAGTACCTTTTATTAAAAAATTGATTAATATACATTTGATGCTCATGTAGGATACAGGCAGTAATGGTTGAATTGGGAGATGAATCTATACAACTCCCTTAAGTCTCTGGGTATTGCCGACCCAAGCGGCATCGGCTGGTTGGCAGTAGTATTTACGTTTCTCTTTGCTTGGTTAGTGACATGGCGCTTGATACCCACAGTACGCAAGTTTGCCCTGCGGGTTGGTTGGGCTGACCAACCAAATGCGCGACGGCTAAATCGGGAACCTTTACCGAATGCTGGGGGTTTGGCTATTTATGCAGGAGTAATTGCCGCGTTAGTTCTTGCTAGTTTGTTACGACCAATTGAATTACAAAGTGTTTTGGCGCAGGTTTTAACTGTGCTACTAGGAGGCTCAATCCTAGTTTTGGTCGGCTTTATTGATGATCAGTTCGGTTTACCTCCTTCTGTGCGCCTGTGGACACAGATCATCACAGCCTTGTTGCTGGTAGCCAATGGCATCAGCATCAAAGTTGCCTTCGGCACACCTATAGACTCACTGTTATCAATGTTGATTACAGTACTGTGGGTTGTCGGGATTACCAACGCCATCAATTTGATGGATGGGATGGATGGATTGGCTGGAGGGATAAGTTTTATTACGGCTATGAGTTTGTTGGCAGTTTCTGCCCAATTTCCTAATAAAGCGGCAGCTACCTTAGTTTTGGCAGCTTTAGGAGGTGGGGCTTTAGGTTTTTTACGCCACAACTTCCACCCGTCACGCATTATTATGGGTGACGCTGGAGCATACTTTTTTGGCTATGTTTTAGCTGCAACTAGTATTTTAGGTGACTTGCAGGTAACTACAGTCTTTTCTTTAGTACCGACAGTTTTGTTTTTGTTATTACCAGTCTTAGACACTACCCAAGTGTTTTTACGGCGACTATTAGCAGGAAAAAACCCCCTCAGTACTCCTGGTAAGGATCACTTACACCACCGTTTATTAGCTTGGGGGTTCTCGCAAAGTCACGCTGCATTCACTCTTTGGACAATTACCTTAATTGGCAATTTGCTGGCAATGCACATCCGCAGTATGCCGTTGGCTGTGATTATTGCTACTGCTACTAGCATCATCATTCTTCTCAGCTTTACAATTTGGCAAAGAATTTTGAATAATTCGTAATTCAAAATTACATCACCATACCGCCATCGACGTTAAAAACTTGTCCAGTAATGTAATTGGCGGCAGCATCGGCAGCAAGGAAGCGCACCATCCCAGCCACTTCTTCTGGTTGCCCATAGCGACCAAGGGGGATAAATTTTAAAATTTCTTCGGTGTTGCTGAGATTGCTAGTCATATCGGTGGTGATAAAACCAGGGGCGACTGCATTCACTGTGATCCCGCGAGTAGCGAGTTCTTTAGCAACGGTTTTCGTAAAGCCAATGACTCCTGCTTTGGCAGCACTGTAATTTGCTTGGCCAGGGTTGCCCATTTGTCCAGCAACAGAGGCAATGTTAATAATTCGCCCGAAACGTTGTTTGAGCATAATTTTGCTAACGGCGCGGGTACATAAGAAAACGCCAGTCAGATTCAGGTCAATTACGGCTTGCCATTCTTCTGGCTTCATCCGCAAAAGTAATGTGTCGCGGGTAATTCCGGCATTGTTAACTAAAATATCAACTCGACCAAATTTTTCTGTGGTGGCATTTATGAGTCCTTCTACTTGATCTGCTTGCGAAACATCAGCTTGCAGTGCGATCGCTTGTCCACCAACAGCAGTAATATCTGTAACTACCTCATCTGCTGCTGTACTGGAACTAGCATAATTAACCGCTACACTAGCCCCATATTTTGCTAATTCGAGTGCGATCGCCTTTCCAATTCCCCGTGAACCACCTGTGACAATTGCTACTTTTCCTTTGAGACTTTGCAAGTTTCCTGGCAAAACTTCCATAAAATATTCCTTAAGCTTTTGAATTACCGCGCTAATCATCTTATGGTGATTTGTGCTTGTTAATTCACTCAAGAACAATATTTTTGAGAAAGAAGATAACGTATTGGACTATTGACCCTCGACTATAAAAATAAAATAATGTTGCAGCTATTCTTGAAAGCACGCATTAAGATTAAAAGCAATCCATAAAAATTCGGTGTGTGTCGTATGGCCACTAAAAAACATTTCAACAGTTTTGAAGAAATGCTTTCTGGTTCTGATGTACCTGTATTAGTAGATTTTTACGCTGAATGGTGTGGCCCTTGCAAAATGATGGGGCCGATTTTAGATCAAGTAAATGCTCAATTAAAAGACCGTCTACGCATTGTTAAAATTGACACAGAAAAATACACCGAATTGGCTAGTCAATATCGTATTGAAGCCTTGCCTACACTCATGTTATTTAAAGAGGGTAAGCCTGTAGATAAAATTGAGGGAGTTTTGCAAGCATCTCAGTTAGTGCAGCATCTCCAAAATTTAATTTAGATGTAGCAGGTGACAGGCAATAAATGACAGAGTTCAATTTTTTTGCATTGCTACAGATTAATTGTAGAGTTTTTATCAAATAAAAATGGCTAATAGCTTTTCATCATCAATGATTAGCTATTAGCCATAAATACACAAATATAAGTAAGCTACAGTTTATCTGTTTCTTCTAGAGAAACTGTACTCACTTTAGTAATTGTTGCTTGTAAGATTTGCGTGTGAGAAATGGAATTGTTCGCCAGGGTGAACAGTGGATTTGACAAAATCCCAGCTATGGTAGTCGCAATTAAGCTGACCACTAACCCTACTTGTAAAGGTCTTAATCCAGGCAAATCCCAACGTACTTCGGGATAGTTTTTCACTACGTCGGACATTTCTTGGGGTTCTTTAACTACCATCATTTTGACTACGCGAATGTAGTAATAGATGGAGACAACACTAGTTACCAAACCTAGTAAAACTAATCCATAAAGACCAGCTTGCCAACCAGCCCAGAACAAGTAGATTTTGCCAAAAAATCCCGCTAGTGGTGGAATACCGCCCAGTGAGAGCAAGGCAATACTCAAGCCTAATGTCAAAAGTGGGTCTTTTTGATATAAACCTGAGTACTCTGTAATTTGGTCGGTTCCAGTGCGTAGGGAGAAGAGAATCACACAGGTAAAACCGCACAGGTT
Source organism: Nostoc sp. PCC 7107 (assembly GCF_000316625.1). Classification (GTDB taxonomy): domain Bacteria; phylum Cyanobacteriota; class Cyanobacteriia; order Cyanobacteriales; family Nostocaceae; genus Nostoc_B. The sequence goes on from NC_019676.1 coordinate 1,111,297, forward strand.
CATAAACAAATAAACCAGCAGGTAAAATACCATACTGGCGTATCCAGCTTCTGTACCAGCAATCAAGCCAATCATCACAAACCCAGCTTGAGCAATGGATGAGTAGGCCAGCATCCGTTTCATGCTAGTTTGTGCCAGTGCCACCACATTACCCAAGATCATGCTGAGAATGGCGAGGGCTGTGAAGACAAATCTCCATTCGTCAGCCACCATTGGGAAGACTGTAGTTAATAGGCGGATGGCTAAAGCAAAGCCGGCTGCCTTGGAACCAACAGATAAAAAGGCGATTACCGGAGTGGGAGCGCCTTCATAAACGTCTGGTGTCCATTGGTGAAAGGGTGCAGCAGAAATTTTAAAGCCAATACCTGCAATGATGAAAACGAGTGAAATCACAAAACCTAAAGATTGGCTAACTTTAGCTGTGATGATACCATCAGCGATCGCACTTAATTCTGTTTGACCACCCGATAAACCATACAGTAGAGAAATGCCGTACAAAAATACTGATGTACTAGCAGCACCAATCAACAGATATTTCAACGCAGCTTCGTTAGAACGAGGATCGCGCTTGGTATAGCCTGTCAGCAAATAAGAGGAAATACTTAAAGTTTCTAGTGAGATGAAAATCATCACTAACTCACTAGCGCCAGATAAAAACATTCCTCCTAGGGTAGCAGTCAGCAAAATTGCGATGAATTCGGCTAAAGCTGTACCACTCTGCTCGATATAGCGAATTGACATCAATATTGTGACAACGGCAGACAACGCGATAATACCGCGAAACACAATACTGAGATCATCCCCAATGAAGCCACCAGTAAAAGAGATGGGGTTGATAGCGTCCCATCGATAGTACAGGGCGACAATTGCAGCTAGTAAACCTGCGATCGCTAGATATCCAATCCAGCGTGCGGATGTACGCCCCAAAATCAAATCAACAATCAAAACCCCCAAGAGGGTAACAATTACAATCCCCTCTGGTAGAATCGTTCCAGCATTTAACTGGGATGCAAGATTAGCAAAATCCATGAGATATATAGGGTTTGGCGATTAGACATTCAGGCTAACTTTGTTCATTTTATCTATTGTTCATTACCAAAGTTGCATTTACCTTTCTGTCTTAAGCATAGACTGACTCTTGCGTAAAATTAGCTTAAAAGAAGCGTAACAGCTAACTACCACTTAAGATTCTATGATTATCATTAGATTAAATTATAGTTTAAATTTTGAATTGGGCATATTGTCTCTTGTCATTTTATGATTTTCAACAATTAAGTATATGTATTATGTTGAGGTTGGTTTTTTATATTACTGAGAACATCACAAACCTCTTGTATGAAAAAAAATATGTGTAATAAATGCTTGAACTATTTCTCACTCTTTGTGTGCGTGAGATGATTATTCTATAAATTAGGTTGAATACAAATATCTGGCGCACATAAACCAACAAAATTCAAAGTTGTCACCTCAAAGGTATTTAAATCTACGCGACGAATAGCGTGGTTATTGGTATCGCTAATATATAGATATGAATTGATTGCACTTAGACCAGACGGTTCAAAAAAGCGGCTATTCTTACCTTGACCATCTTGTAAACCAGCAAAACCATCTCCCAAAATTGTTTGACAATTACCTGTGCTGGGACTAACTAATTTAATTTTGTGGTTGTATGTATCTGCTACCCACAAGAAATTGTCAGCATATTCTACTCCCATACAGTGTTGTAATCGCACATCTGTAGCTCGTCCATCCACATCACCAAAACCGAATAACTGTTGACTACCACAAACAGTTCTCACTTGGAAGGGTTCGACAATTTCTACACTCCGAATTGTGCTGATTTCGCTGTCAGCAATATACAGTTGTTGTCCATCTGTAGTTATACCACTGGGTTGAGCAAAAGCTGATTCTGTAAGTGAACCATCAACACAACCTTCTGCACCAGTTCCAGCGTAAGTTTTGATAATGTTGGTATCTAAGTTCATTTGCCAAATTTGATGCGAACCCGCCATTGCAATAAATAAAATATTCCCCACTTTCACTAAATCCCACGGCGAATTTAGTGCTGTTTCTAAAGCAACACCGCTATGAGGATGAATATTGCGGCTTTGTTCACCAGTTCCAGCAATTGTTTCGACTATTTGCTGTTTTAAATCAACTCGCCGCAACGCATGATTTTCGGTATCTGCTATGTAAAATATTTGATTTTCGCTATCAAATACCATTCCTTGTGGTGCAGAAAATTGTGCTGTGCTAAAACTACCGTCAGTTAAACCAGATTTTCCTGTACCAATGATGTGAAGAACTTCGCCATCAAAGTTACTCATAACTAAGCGGTGATGTCCAGAGTCAGCGATGAATAAACCTACTGGCGTTGCTAAGACTTTACCAGTAAAAGCTAAGGGTGAAATTGTTGGTTGTTGCTGCTTTTCTAAAATATGGTTGATTTGTTGAAAGTTAATAGTGCTTTTTTGCTGGTGTTCTGCGATTACTTTTGCAATTAACTTGTCTAAAACGTCACGCCTACCTTCACCAGAAACATAGCCAATGACATAACCTTCTGGATCGATAATCATGAATGTCGGCCAAGCACGCACAGTATATTCTTGCCATACGCGAAAATTTTGATCTACTATCACTGGGTGTTCGATGTCATAGCGCAAGATAGCTTGGCGGATATTTTCAGTTTCTTGTTCGTTGTCAAATTTGGCAGAGTGAACGCCGATAACTGTAACGCTGTCTTTATATTTATGTTCGAGATATTTCAAATCTGGGAGGATGTGCAGACAATTAACACAGCAGTATGTCCAAAAATCTAAGATGACAACTCTACCCCTCAGTTGTTTTAAAGACAAAGGTTTGTCAGTGTTCAGCCAAGCGTAATTTTGGGGAAGTTCTGGCGCTCTGACGCGGGGAGTCATGAAATATCCTTTGAAATGGGTGTAGGGGAGATAACTTAATTAATAAATTAATAATGAGTATGAAATACCTTCATAACTTAGACAAAAAGAAAGTTTTAAGCCTGTTTACTGTTATACATTACTGAGAATAATCTTGAGGCTATATCACTTTTGATAAAACTCGATAAACTCTCTACAACTGATTTAGCTGTTTGGGTAGAACAAGCTAAAATTCAGTCTGTACAGGGTAAAGTGTGCGATCGCATCCCACAATTATCTGTCGCTAATCCTGCTTGGTTTGCAGTTCACATCTGCTGTGTCTCAGGGAAAACTTACACTTCAGGCAATACAGATTGTGTGTTTCCCTTAATGAGTGTCATCAAGGTATTCTCCTTTCTGTATCTGCTGGAAAATAGGGGAACAGATACAGTTTTGCAATGGGTGGGTGTTGAACCGTCAGATACTGCTTTCAATTCTTTAGATCAATTGATTAAGGATAACGGACACCCCCGCAATCCCATGATTAATAGTGGTGCAATTACCCTAGCTGATAAATTACCAGGAAAAACAGCCAGCGATCGCACTTCACATCTCTATCAATGGTTAAATCAGTTAACAGGTTCCCAATTATTTCTAGATGAAGTCATGCTGGCTTCAGTACGCGCTTCACGTTCACCAGTTAACCAAGCCATTACAAATTACCTAGCCGAAAAAAATCGTCTCGAAAATCCTGAAATAGCTCTTGACACCTACGAGCGAATATGCTATGTCTCAGCCAGAGTAGAAGATTTAGCTTTGTTAGGAAAAACCTTAGCTAGTGGTAATAACTTACAGCACCATCGAATAGTTAACGCTGTGATGTTAATGTGCGGACTGTACCAAGACTCGGCTAAGTTCGCTCTCAAAATTGGTTTACCGATGAAATCAGGCATTAGCGGTGGCATGTTAGCCATAGTACCAAACACAGGAGCGATCGCTTGCTACAGTCCCGCATTAGATATAGTCGGAAATTCTGTAGGTGCGATCGCTTTTATGCAAGCTTTAGCCCAAAAATTAGAATTGAGTATCTTTTAAACTAAACTTATTAATTTTTTGTCTAGCGCAAAGACGCAAAGACGCAAAGACGCAAAGAAAACTCAGCGTAACTTTGCGTTTACCTCCGCACCCCTTTGCGTTTAAAACTCCAATCTCTCATCCCTCCCCTTGCGGCGTTGGAAGCGAACGACGCTGAAAATATTTACCCAACCTAGATTTTAAAGGCTCAGTTTCTGGTTTTTCAGGAACTTCTGTAGCTTGAGGTGTGGGTATCACCTCCGGTTCTGGTGTCGGTGACTGAATAGCTTGAGGTGTAGGTGTTACCTGTGGCTGTGGTAACTGAGTAGCTTGAGGTGTAGGTATGACTTCTGGTTCTGGTTTTGGCGACTGAATAGCTTGAGGTGTAGGTGTTATCTGTGGCTGTGGTGACGCAGTAACTTGAGGTATAGGTATGACTTCCGGTTCTGGTTTTGGCGACTGAGTAGCTTGAGGTGTAGGTGTTACTTCTGGTTCTGGTTTTGGTAACTCAGTTGGTTCTGGTTGAACTACCTTTTGAACTTCGGGTTTAGGAATTGGCGTTGTTTCTGGTTCGGTAACTGGTGGCTTAGGAATGTAACTTGGATCTACAATGCTGCGTACTTCATCCGCCTTAAGTTCACCTCTAACAATGCGAGAAAGTGTATCTTTACTTTTTGGTTGGTAGTTAACTAATCTCACAGTAGTGTTAAAGGCATTTTTGACAGCATTACCTTGATTATCCAAGAATTCTAGCTTCACCCAATTATTTCCAGGTTTTAAGCCTTTGAGGTAAACTGCTTGCCAGCGATCGAAAACAAAGCTTTCACCATTAATTGTGCAACGAATACGCCAATCACTGAACAAGTCATTAGGATTATCTGTAGATCCTAAACGCAGTGGGGCGTTAGTTAAATAAAAGTCCAGCAAAATTGGTTCAGCGCCATAATTACCTTGCGGAGTGCTGTAAGTTAGCAAGGGCAAGCTAGAATCAGGACTGTTCTCATCCGTTTTAGTAAAAATGTGAAATGTAGTCTGAGCATAAGCACCTTCATTTTTAAAGCTTTCACCCCAAGGACGAGCAGCAAACACCCGTAAAGTATGTGTACCTGGAGATAAATCCGATAAAACCAGTGGCTGGCTTAAATCGTACACAGGGATGTAAGGCTGATTATCCAAAATTACGTGGATATGAGAGCCTAATTCCCACTTTGGATCTTTAAATACAGGTAAATCTTTTACCTGAAACTGAACTTTAACTTTCGTGTCTGGGATGATTTCTGCACCTTGAGGTGTGACTATAGTCACTTGGGGGCGATACACTTCTAAGGTTGAACGTAGTTCTTGAATCACCTCTGGTGGTGCAACTTCAGTAAATTGCTGCGAACTTGGTTGAGATTTTTCTATATGGCTCACAGCAGTATCTTGACTAACAGCTTTCTCTGCACAACTGTTTAAATTCAAGACCAATACTAGTAAGATTAACCACTTAAAAATAGTCAGACTCCTGGGGAGGATCTGTTTTAAAGCCTTCACACACCATAAATTCATACCTTACACCCAGTTATAGTCTGCAAAAACTGCAAAATTATTTTGCCCTAAACTGCCTATCGGACACCAGAGCCTAAAAGGTAAAATTTTTCTCAGATACTATATATTTTTTCAAAATGCTAGGAGATTAGTAATCTTTTTGACAATTTTCGCTCACAGATATCTTACTCTCGTACTAAAAATATCTATAACTACAGTCCAGAATACTGAGTTTGTGCATATTATATCCATGAATCATAAATTTAACGAATTGTTATTCTTTGTAAATTAAATGAAGAAAGTATTGACTTTTGGCTCAGAAGTTAAAAGTTAAAAGCTAGATCGGACAATTAATTTGGCTATTTTGAATTATTGTTAAAATCTCTCCAACAATGTACAAGTAAAGACTTTATAATTCAACAGAAACAAACTTCCACATAGCGTCTTCATCGCTCCTCCGGCCACTATCTGGAGAAGGCGACTAAAGATCACATTGTGGTTTCATGATTCCTCATTCCTTATCACCAGAGGAGGTCGAATGACGATTAGTCCTCCGGAGCGAGAGGAAAAGAAAGCCAGAGTGATAGTTGATAAAGACCCGGTACCAACCTCATTTGAAAAATGGGCATTGCCAGGACACTTCGACAGAACTCTAGCTAGAGGCCCAAAAACCACCACCTGGATTTGGAACCTCCACGCTCTCGCCCACGATTTTGATACTCATACAAGCGATTTAGAAGACATTTCCCGCAAGATATTTGCGGCTCACTTCGGACACCTGGCCGTTGTGACCATCTGGTTAAGCGGGATGATATTCCACGGCGCGAAGTTTTCTAACTACGAAGCCTGGTTAAGTGATCCGTTGAACGTGAGACCCAGTGCTCAAGTCGTTTGGCCTATTGTTGGACAAGACATATTAAATGGTGATGTCGGTGGAGGATTCCACGGTATTCAGATCACCTCTGGCTTGTTCCAAGTATGGCGTGGCTGGGGTATCACTAACTCCTTCCAGCTTTACTGCACAGCTATTGGCGGCTTGGTATTAGCAGGCTTGTTCCTATTTGCTGGCTGGTTCCACTACCACAAACGCGCTCCCAAACTGGAATGGTTCCAGAATGTGGAGTCGATGTTGAACCACCACTTGCAAGTTCTCTTAGGCTGCGGTTCCTTGGGATGGGCTGGTCACTTGATCCACGTCTCAGCGCCAATCAACAAGCTGATGGATGCAGGGGTTGCTGTTAAAGATATCCCCTTGCCTCATGAGTTCATTCTCAACAAGAGTTTGTTGATCGACGTATTCCCAGGTTTTGCGGCTGGTTTAACACCTTTCTTCACCTTGAACTGGGGTCAGTACGCTGACTTCTTAACCTTCAAGGGTGGTTTAAACCCTGTAACAGGCGGTTTGTGGATGACTGACATTGCTCATCACCACTTAGCGATCGCTGTACTCTTCATCATCGCTGGTCATCAATACCGCACTAACTGGGGCATTGGTCACAGCATCAAAGAGATCCTCGAAAACCACAAAGGCCCCTTCACCGGGGAAGGTCATAAGGGTCTTTATGAGAACATGACCACCTCTTGGCACGCTCAATTGGCAACTAACCTTGCTTTCTTGGGTTCGCTGACAATCATCATCGCGCATCACATGTACGCGATGCCTCCCTATCCATATTTGGCAACTGACTACGCAACTCAGTTGTGTATCTTCACTCACCACATCTGGATCGGTGGATTCTTGATTGTGGGTGGTGCGGCTCACGCAGCCATCTTTATGGTGCGGGATTACGATCCAGTTGTGAACCAAAATAACGTTCTGGATCGGGTAATTCGTCACAGAGATGCAATTATTTCCCACCTGAACTGGGTTTGTATTTTCCTCGGCTTCCATAGCTTTGGTCTGTACATCCACAACGACACAATGCGTGCCTTGGGCCGTCCCCAAGACATGTTCTCAGACAGCGCAATTCAATTGCAGCCAGTGTTTGCTCAATGGGTGCAGAACCTGCACACGTTAGCTCCTGGTGGCACAGCGCCCAACGCCTTAGAGCCTGTTAGCTACGCCTTTGGCGGCGGTATCTTGGCTGTAGGTGGTAAAGTCGCTATGATGCCCATCGCTTTGGGTACAGCTGACTTCTTGATTCACCACATCCATGCTTTTACCATCCACGTAACTGTTCTAATTCTGCTGAAGGGCGTACTGTTCGCTCGCAGCTCTCGCTTGATCCCCGATAAAGCCAACTTAGGTTTCCGCTTCCCCTGCGACGGGCCGGGCCGTGGTGGTACTTGCCAAGTTTCCGGCTGGGATCATGTGTTCCTAGGATTGTTCTGGATGTATAACTCCCTATCTATTGTGATCTTCCACTTCAGTTGGAAAATGCAATCTGATGTTTGGGGAACTGTAGATGCAGCTGGTAATGTGTCTCATATTACTGGTGGTAACTTTGCCCAAAGTGCCATCACTATCAACGGCTGGTTGCGTGACTTCTTGTGGGCGCAAGCTTCACAAGTAATCAACTCCTACGGTAGTGCTTTGTCTGCTTACGGATTAATGTTCCTAGGCGCTCACTTTGTTTGGGCATTCAGCTTAATGTTCCTGTTCAGTGGTCGTGGCTACTGGCAAGAACTAATTGAGTCCATTGTTTGGGCTCATAATAAACTGAAGGTAGCACCTGCAATCCAACCTCGCGCTCTGAGCATCACTCAAGGCCGCGCTGTTGGTGTAGCTCACTACCTCTTAGGAGGAATTGCTACCACCTGGGCATTCTTCCACGCACACATTCTTTCAGTAGGATAGCAATCAGTTATAGGGAGTGCTGAGTGCTGAGTGCTGAGTGCTGAGTGATTAAATTAAACTCAAAGCTTAGAACTCATAACTCAGACTTCCAAAAGCTGAAACCTGATGGCTAAGGGTCAGAGGAAATATCAAAGCTATGGCAACAAAATTTCCAAAATTTAGCCAGGATCTCGCACAGGACCCAACTACGCGCCGCATTTGGTATGCGATCGCGATGGGCAATGATTTTGAAAGCCATGATGGCATGACCGAAGAAAATCTTTACCAAAAGATTTTCGCTACCCACTTCGGACATCTGGCAATCATCTTCCTCTGGGCTTCCAGCCTCCTGTTCCATGTAGCCTGGCAAGGTAACTTTGAACAGTGGATTAAAGATCCTCTACACGTCCGCCCAATTGCCCATGCAATTTGGGATCCCCACTTCGGTAAACCCGCAATTGAAGCTTTTACCCAAGCTGGTGCTAGTAATCCTGTAAACATTGCTTACTCTGGTGTCTACCACTGGTGGTACACCATAGGTATGCGGACAAACCAAGAACTGTATGTCGGTTCACTTGGTCTGTTACTATTCGCTGCCCTACTTTTATTTGCTGGTTGGTTGCACTTGCAACCCAAGTTCCGCCCCAGCCTCGCTTGGTTCAAGAGTGCTGAATCTCGTCTAAACCACCACCTCGCTGGTTTGTTTGGCGTTAGCTCTCTGGCTTGGGCTGGTCACTTGATTCACGTTGCTATTCCCGAATCTCGCGGACAGCACGTAGGTTGGGATAACTTCTTAAGCACTGCCCCCCACCCAGCAGGCTTGCAGCCATTTTTTACAGGTAACTGGAGCGTTTACGCGCAAAACCCAGATACAGCTGGTCATGTATTTAGTACATCCACTGGTGCTGGTACAGCGATTCTGACCTTCTTAGGTGGTTTCCATCCTCAGACAGAATCTTTGTGGTTGACCGACATGGCTCACCACCACTTGGCGATCGCCGTATTGTTCATCGTTGCTGGTCACATGTACCGTACCAATTTTGGTATTGGTCACAGTATCAAAGAAATGATGAATGCCAAAACTTTCTTTGGCAAAAAAGTTGAAGGGCCATTCAACATGCCTCACCAAGGCATTTATGACACCTACAACAATTCCCTGCACTTCCAATTAGGTTGGCACCTAGCTTGTTTGGGTGTTGTTACCTCCTTGGTAGCGCAACACATGTACTCCATGCCTGCTTACGCGTTCATCGCTAAGGACTACACCACCCAAGCAGCGCTCTACACCCACCACCAGTACATTGCAATTTTCCTGATGGTTGGTGCATTTGCCCACGGTGCAATTTTCTGGGTACGTGACTACGACCCCGAACAAAACAAAGGCAACGTGCTGGAGCGTGTATTACAGCATAAAGAAGCGATTATCTCTCACCTCAGCTGGGTATCGTTATTTTTAGGCTTCCATACCCTTGGGTTGTACGTTCACAACGACGTAGTAGTTGCTTTCGGTACTCCTGAAAAGCAAATCCTGATCGAGCCAGTATTTGCTCAGTTCGTTCAAGCTGCTAACGGTAAAGTACTTTACGGATTGGATGTTTTATTGTCTAATCCCGATAGCGTTGCTTACACCGCTTACCCCAACTATGCAAACGTGTGGTTGCCCGGTTGGTTAGATGCCATTAACGCTGGCACTAACTCCTTGTTCTTAACAATTGGCCCTGGCGATTTCTTGGTTCACCATGCGATCGCATTGGGTCTGCACACCACCACCCTCATCCTAGTCAAAGGTGCCTTGGATGCTCGTGGTTCTAAATTAATGCCAGACAAAAAAGACTTCGGCTACGCATTCCCTTGCGATGGCCCTGGTCGTGGCGGTACTTGCGACATCTCAGCTTGGGATTCCTTCTACTTAGCTCTGTTCTGGGCATTGAACACAGTAGGTTGGTTAACCTTCTACTGGCACTGGAAACACTTAGGTATTTGGCAAGGTAACGTTGCTCAGTTCAACGAAAACTCTACCTACCTGATGGGTTGGTTCCGTGATTACCTGTGGGCTAACTCCGCACAGTTGATCAACGGTTACAACCCCTACGGTATGAACAACCTGTCTGTTTGGGCTTGGATGTTCCTCTTCGGACACTTAGTTTGGGCAACTGGCTTCATGTTCCTCATCTCTTGGAGAGGATACTGGCAAGAGTTGATCGAAACCTTGGTTTGGGCGCACGAGCGTACTCCTCTAGCTAACCTAGTTCGCTGGAAAGACAAGCCCGTTGCACTCTCCATTGTTCAAGCTCGTTTGGTTGGTCTAGCTCACTTCACCGTTGGCTATGTCCTCACCTACGCAGCCTTCCTCATCGCCTCCACTGCTGGTAAGTTCGGTTGATCTGGCTACTAGTTTTGTTAGGTAACTAAAAAAATCCCCCACCTTACGGCGGGGGATTTTTATTGATCAGTTTTTCAGCGTTCCATCATCGCCATCATTTTTCCAATTGGTATAATTCTTAAAAATCTAAGCTTTGAGGGTAAAAATCTCTTCAATGATATCTTCAACAACTTTATCAGGTGTAGATGCACCAGAAGTTATACCAACAACAATTTTACCTGCTGGTAGCCAATTTTCGGCGATCGCTAATTCTCCATTTAGCTGACGGTGTTCAATAGCTTGAGCAGATTTAATCCGTTCTACAGCATCAATATGATAGGAAGGAATGCCCTTTTCAAAAGCAATTTGTTGTAATTGGGTAGTATTTGATGAGTTAAATCCACCAATCACCACCATTAAATCTAAATCATGCTGTACTAATTCCAACATGGCATCTTGCCGTTCTTGGGTAGCATCACAGATAGTATTGAAGCTTTGAAAATGTTGATTTAACTCAGCCGGTCCATACTTCTGCATCATCGTCCGTTCAAACAGCTTACCAATTTGCTCAGTTTCGCCTTTAAGCATAGTAGTTTGGTTAGCAATACCCACCCGTTCTAAATCTTGATCTGGGTCAAACCCTGCTGAACAAGCTTTAGCAAATTTTTGCAAAAATTCTTCTCGATTCCCACCGTTCAGAATGTAGTCGGTGACATAATGTGCTTCTTTTAGATTCAGCACAATTAAATATTTACCTGCAAAAGAACTCGTAGCAACGGTTTCTTCATGCTTATATTTCCCGTGAATAATTGAGGTGTAATCAATTTTTTTGTGCTTTTCAACGGTATTCCAAACTTTAGAAACCCAAGGACAAGTGGTATCAACGATTTTGCAGCCTTTATCGTGTAATATCTGCATTTCTTGAACACTAGCTCCAAATGCAGGTAGGATCACCACATCATTGGTTTCCACAACGGAAAAGTCCTTTTTACCTGTTTCTAAAGGAATAAATTTGACTTCCATGTCCTGCATTCGCTGATTTACCGAAGGATTGTGGATAATTTCGTTAGTAATCCAAATCTGTTCTCTGGGGAAGTGCTGGCGAGTTTCATAAGCCATAGCGACAGCACGTTCTACACCCCAGCAAAACCCAAAAGCTTGAGCTAGGCGGATGGTAACATCACCGCGTTGCAGAGTGTAATTGCGATCGCGGATTTCTTGAATCAAACTGCTTTGGTACTCAGATTGCAACTGGGTTGTCACTTCTGCTTGATGACCAAACCCTTTGCGATTGTAATTTTCTGAATGTTGGAGTGTACGTTTAAAAGCTTTTGTATCCATGTTTAATTCTATAATGTCTCCTCTTTCTGATTTTCGCGCGTGGAGACACAATTTAAGTAAAAAGTAAAAAGTAAAAAGGCAAAAGATTAAGTTCCTGATTGAGTATAAATCTGCAATGCGGTACGCCAAACCAAGTAGCCAGCGGGACTTAGATGTAAACCATCAGTCGAAAGTTCAGGACGAAGATTACCTTGTTGATTAGCAAATAAGGAATATAAATCGAGATATTTTGCGCCGCGTCTAGCTGCTATGCGTTTTAATTGTTGATTTAGTTGGTTAATGCGAGTGTTGGGAAGAAGCAGAAGTTTATCTCGTCCTTCCCAGGTTGCTTCTTCTGCACCATGTGGCAAAATTGACTGGACAACGACTTGCGCTGTGGGATGAGTCTTGCGGAGGTATCTGATAATTTGCCGCTGATTCTCTAAAATCACCTCATCGCTGTCTCCACGAATGAGGTCATTGATGCCAATCATCACAAAAATGATCTCTGGTTTGGTGCTATCAAATATCTCTAATCTTTTTAAGAGTCCAGTACTATTTTCACCAGAAATTGCTTGATTAAGCCAATATCTATTCTCTGGTAATAATTCTGTCGGAAACCACAGACTGATAGAGTCTCCAGCCAAGATACTTAAATGCTCAGGATTTTTCTCAGTAGCGGCTTTAGCTTCTTGTTTGAGAACATCTAACCACTGTTCGTAATTGAGTTGATAATGGCGGCCTAAATCGGGTGTAACAGTTTGGGATGCGTTAACTGTCTGTTGTGAAGGCAAACTACCAAAAACAGCGGTCAATTTCTGCTGTTGTAAAATCAGCAGGATGACCGCCAACATGAGTATGCCGTTGGTTGCCAACGATAACAATGCCCAAATGGGGAAGGTTTTTGCAGAAGTGGTCACGACTAGCGAAATTTGCTGATAATTTGACTCAAATTTTATCCGCTAGTTTGCAAAAGTTACTAAAAAAGTTTTGAGTGTTGAGGGTCTCCAGAAACACAGGGGTGTAGGGGTGTAATAAATCAAGGATAGAAAATCCGCGCAGGCGGCTTTTGCTTGTGTAGCTGCGACTCAGCACTCATCACTTTAATTAACAGGCCGATCGCCACCAAATTCTGAGTTGTAACCTTCTTCACCGTGTTCGTTGATATCCAAACCTTGAATTTCGGCTTCTTCTTTGACCCGCAGACCAACGGTAGCATCGATAACTTTGAGAATAATAAAAGTGCCACCTGCGGCGATCGCATAAGCAATCATAATTGCTGTTAGTTCTACTCCTAGTTCGCCAAAGTTACCTTGCAATAACCCGTCTTTACCACCGCCATTAACTTGAGTTGTGGCAAATACTGCGGTTAAGATTGCCCCAACTGTACCACCAACACCATGCACGGGATAGGTATCTAAAGCATCGTCAATTTGGAGCTTGTGTTTGAAACTGACTGCATAGAAGCAGACAAAGGAGGTAATAAAACCAATTAAAATTGCGGCTAAAGGAGTCACAAATCCTGCGGCTGGGGTAATGCCTACCAGACCTGCAACCGCCCCTGTAGCCGCACCTACAGCAGTTGGTTTACCTCGTAGTGTTGCTTCTAAAATCAGCCACATCAAGGCCCCCGCCGCCGCCGCGGTATTGGTAGCAACAAAGGCGGTAGTTGCTATATTAGTAGCTACATTACCAGAAGTTCCACTAGCAACAGATAAAGCACTACCAGCGTTGAAACCAAACCAACCAAACCACAATAAGCCAGCACCTAACAAAATGAAAGGCACGTTGTGGGGTGGACTGAGGCGGTCTGGGTGAGTTTTGCGGGGGCCGAGAACGATCGCAGCCACTAACGCTGAAACCCCAGAACTAATATGCACCACTGTCCCACCCGCAAAGTCGAGAGCGCCTAAACCACCGTATAAGCCGAGGAATCCACCTTTTGCCCAGACCATGTGAGCGAGGGGGCTATAAATAAAGGTTGACCACAGTAAGACAAATAAACTGTAGGCGCGGAAACTCATCCGTTCAGCGATCGCACCGGAAATCAATGCTGGGCTGATAATGGCAAACATAGCTTGATAAATCATGTATGCCTGATGGGGAATTGTGGGAGCATAAGAAACTACCTCATTCGGCTCGGAACCTTGGAGATAATTAGTTGTTTCTAGACCCACACCGTTTAAACCGAGCCACTGTAAACCGCCTATAATTGGATTCCCTGGTGCAAAAGCCAGACTATAACCCCACAATACCCAGGTAACGCCAACTATGGCCATCAACACAAAGCTCATCATCAAAGTGTTGAGGATATTGCGCGATCGCACAAATCCACCGTAAAAGAACGCTAATCCTGGTGTCATCAACAAAACTAGTGCTGATGATACCAGCATAAATGCTGTATCTCCTGTATCAGATGTAGGTGGCGCTGCTGCTGTTTGGGCAAAAGCATTGCCCATTAACGGCCATCCTACAAATAATAGGGTCATAGCCGCGATCGTCAAAACTTTCTTCAACACTTGTTTTTGTCCCCTTCTACTGGAACTCAAGATTTTTGTATACTAAAATACATTTCAAGCTTTTTTGCAATTCTTTTTTGTCTTGAAAGATACTCAACTGGATTTATTTTCCAAAGATTAACAAAAATATAATCCTTGTGATAGTTACTAAAACATTAACTAAGGTGTGTCAGTGCAATTTTTCCATTTTTGTTCAAGTCATCACAATGATGTTTGGGGATAAAAAACTGCTGTATTTGAGTTAGCACTTTTAAAACTGCATTAACAGAAAAATCACAAGCGAAATTGCATTTAATTTCTAGGTGCAAACATGATAATTAAGACACTAAGTAATGCTAAAAACGTACCAATCAAGTCGTAACTATCAGGTGTAACTTTATCTACTTGCCAACCCCAAAGCATTGCCATTGCGATAAAAATGCCACCATACGCCGCGTAAACTCTCCCAAAATTCGCAGGCTGAAAAGTAGAAATTACACCATAAAGAACTAAACTAATTCCACCCAAAATCCCCAACCAAAATGACTGGTCTTGCCTTAACCATAACCAAATGAGATAACAGCCACCCAGTTCAAATAAACCAGTCCAAATAAAATAAATTAGGGACTTAATCATATATAAATTTAAAATTTTTATTTCTAAATAAAAGTCATTAAATGTCAAAATCCCTCGAAAATAACTTGAAACCGTAGTTGAATCAATATTTAATAAAAAACCGCCCTCTACATTCAAGAAAAAAGTTGTAGGGGCGGATGTTTATCAAAAATAAAACTAGAGATTTACCAGCTTATAGAGTACTTGGTATATCACCACCTGATGAAATACCTCCAGAACTTGACCCTTCCGAAAATCCCCCATGACTGGCTTCTTTAACGAATCCACTGTAAGCTTCCATACCGTGTTCGCCGATATCTAAGCCTTCTAATTCTTCTTCTCTGGTGACTCTGATTCCTAAAGTCGCTTTTAGTGCTAACCAAATGATGGTGCTGAGAAGAACTGTCATTCCTCCAACTGCCAAAATCCCAATAATTTGGGGAATTAATGTCCCAAAACCACCGCCGAAAAATAAACCATGTGGGCCGACTGGTTTACCTGCTAAGTCAACCAGCCAAGGATAACCACCAGGGCCAACAGAAAATAGACCAACTGCTAAAGTACCCCAAATACCACAAACTAAGTGAACCGAGGTAGCGCCTACTGGGTCATCAATACCAAGTTTGTCAAAAAATGGTACAGAGAAAACAACTAAAATTCCAGCAACTAAGCCAATGACTATGGAACTAGGAATGTTGACGTAAGCGCAAGATGCTGTAATGCCTACCAAGCCTGCCAAAATACCGTTAATAATCATGGACAAGTCTGGCTTACCCAAGTACAACCAAGCTACAGCTGTAGCAGCAATACCACCAACAGCACCCGCCATGTTGGTTGTTAAAGCAATGTGAGTAATTGCATTTGGGTCAGCAGCCATTACGGAACCGGGGTTGAAACCAAACCACCCCAACCACAAAATCAAACACCCCAAAGTGGCAATACTCATGTTGTGACCTGGGAGAGCCACCGCTTGTTTATCTTGATATTTGCCAATGCGTGGCCCAAGAAATGCGGCTCCCATCAACGCAGCCCAGCCACCAACTGAGTGAACTACTGTAGAACCAGCAAAATCCCAAAAACCCATGTCAGCCAGCCAACCAGCACCCCAAATCCAGTGTCCGGTGATGGGGTAAGCAATACCTACAAGTAATAGGCTGAAAATTAAGAAGTCAACAAACTTAATCCGTTCCGCAACTGCACCAGACACAATTGTGGCTGCGGTTCCCGCAAATACTAGCTGGAACAAGAATTTGGCTGCTAAAGGAACACCTGTCCAACTGAGAGCGCTAAACACTCCTTTGTAAGCATCGCCAGTTGCAGGGCTGTTATCTACTCCTGATAGGAACAAGCCACTGAGTCCGATGAAATCATTACCATCGCCAAACATTAAACCAAAACCGATCGCCCAAAATGCCACGGTCGATAGGGCAAATACAATTAAGTTCTTTGCTAAAACGTTAACGGCGTTCTTTTGACGGCAAAACCCGGTTTCTAACATACAAAAACCGGCGTTCATGAAAAACACTAAAAAGGCCGCGATCGCTACCCATAATGTATCAATAGCAACTTTCAGTTCTGCGGTTGTCGGGCCTGCGGGTGCGGGAGTTTGAGCTACGGCTACATAACCCCAACCCAAGACAATTAGACAAGCCAACGGTAAGCAAGCTTGCCAACTGGGAGAAAGTCGCTTAATTGCTAAAGTGAATCGCTTGAGTGTTGAGTTAAATTGTGTGCTTTTAGCGTATTTTCTGGCAGATGATCGCCTAATTTTTGTTTTTGATTTCTGTCTCTGCATGAGTTTGAACATCATCCTCCAAACCATCCTGAATGGAAAAACATCTAGAGCAAAAAAACTAACGTTGTAAGTTAAATCCAGTGGCTTTTGATATTTATCTTTAAACCACTTATTTCTACGCCAGAAAGCCAAATAGCCCAACTAGGAGTTTAGAAAATTGACTAAACTCTTGTAAATATTTTTGCTGTTATCCTTAAGAAATTATTATGTATTATCCGAAACAGTCAAGTCTCCTTCACTTAATCTTTAATCTTGGAATTATCGTACTTGATGCGCTTAACTGCTGGCAATTGTCAATACAATGCTGGTAAAAAATGAAGCAGACAGTGACACATCATTTGCACAATACATTCAGACTACTGCAAGTTTGCTACTGTGAACTTACAAAAAATTCCCTGACAGAAATTATTCCAGTACTTCCTGTTGTGAATATTGGTGAATTCACAAATAAATTTGACTGATTCTCTATTTATCAAAACCGCAATTCTGTATCCTTAGATACTATTTTTTGATGACTATTTTTTCACTACACTGAAAGTGATGAGAGCAAAAAACTACATCCTTTGCAGGGAATGGATTTATACTCATCGGTAAATAAGATTAAAAAATAATATTAAATTTTTATAAAAAAAATTAATCAACTGTTACTTAATTTCTTAAGTCACAATCCTTACTTAAATACAAGGGTGGAAAAAGTCTATGCAACTCTTATACTCCACCCTCCCACACCCTTGATCTGTGGTTAAAGTTCTTCTTTTAAATATTGTTCATAACCTAGCTGCTCTAATTTTGCTTGCTTTGCCATCACCAATTCCGATAGAGATTGGCGGTATTGCTGGACTTTTGCAAGTAAATCTGGTTGATGAGTAGCGAGAATTTGCACAGCTAACAAACCAGCATTCTTCGCATTACCAATGGCTACTGTTGCTACTGGGATACCTGATGGCATTTGGACAATAGAATATAAAGAATCAACACCTTGTAAATTTCGGGTGGCAACAGGTACGCCAATTACAGGTAAAGGTGTGAGGGAGGCTACCATACCTGGGAGATGAGCCGCACCGCCAGCACCAGCTATAATCACCTTAATGCCACGTTGATGGGCAGTTTGGGCATATTGCACCATCCGTTCTGGGGTACGATGGGCAGAAACGATCGCTACTTCTGTTTCTACACCAAACTCTGCACAAATAGCGATCGCATCTTTCATGGTGGGCAAATCAGAATCGCTGCCCATGATAATACCGACAAGGGGAGACATAGAATTTTGGATTTTAGATTTTAGATTTTGGATTAAAGGCTGATTGCGAGATTTACAATCGTGTCAGACTTAGACTTAGCTACTTTCAGTCCAAGGTGATGACTCAAGCAACACACAAACCCATCGCTTCAAATGTAGATATTATCAATGCGCGTGTACCTGGTTATCAAGATTTACAAATGCTCTTAGTTAACCACGAAGGCGTGATTGAGCAAATCTTGCCAATGAATACGGTATGCAAACGAGTTGCTCACCCCGATGTACAAATATGGGATGTAGCTGGTGACTGGATTTCGTTAGGCGGTGTTGATTTACAGATTAATGGGGCGTTAGGTTTGGCATTTCCCGAATTAACAGCCGAAAATGCTTATATGCTGCCAAAAATTTCCCAATATTTGTGGGATGTTGGGGTTGATGCTTATGTACCAACATTAGTAACTACTTCTGTAGAAAATTTTCAGCGATCGCTTGCCATTATTGCTGATTTTGCTTTTAGTTCAACAGTCGGGGCAGAAATTCTCGGTGTACATCTAGAAGGGCCATTTTTGAATTATGGGAAACGTGGCGCACATCCAGCGGAATATCTCTTACCGCTGACAATTGAGGAAGTTAAAAGGGTATTGGGTGAATATGCCTCAATTGTCAAAATTATTACCCTAGCGCCAGAGTTAGACCCTAACGGAGAGGTCATAGCATATTTGCATTCTTTAGGCATCACTGTCAGCTTAGGACATTCTCAGGCAACAGCTGACCAAACCCAAAAAGCCTTTGATTTGGGCGCAACAATGGTGACTCATGCCTTCAACGCTATGCCACCATTACACCACCGCGAACCGGGATTATTAGGAGCAGCAATTACCAATCCTGATGTAATGTGTGGTTTTATTGCCGATGGACAACATGTTGCGCCAACAATGCTCAAAATTCTCCTGCGGGCAACTCAAGAACTATTCTTAGTCAGTGATGCCTTAGCACCCTTGGGTTTACCTGATGGCGTATATCCTTGGGACAGCCGACACATTGAAGTTAAACATGGTACAGCCCGACTGCTAGATGGCACGTTAACAGGAACGACTTTACCATTATTTGTGGGAGTGCAGAATTTAGTGAAGTGGGGAATTTGTGATGTCGAACGAGCGATCGCTTTAGCTACGGATGCACCCAGAAAAGCCATCGATTTACCCGTAATTTCTCCCGGTCAAAATGCTAGTTTACTGCGTTGGCATTGGAATGAGACAACCCAAGAACTAACTTGGCAGCGACTACATAGCAATACGTTTCAGTTAAGGTGATGAGGGTTGATCTCTCAATTTTTGCTTACCTATCAGACAATCAGCAAGATTTGGGGGAGTCAAAAGTCAATGGTCAATGTTTTTTCTTTGGACTATTCTCTATTCCCCCAAATAAAAAGGGGGTACCCCCGGAAGCACCCCCAAACAATTTGACACAAACACTGCTGTTGAGTTTTAGACTTGAACCGCTAGTTTTGCTTCCTTTGATGTTAGACGCTCGTAGGTAGCACGCATTTTTAGACCTGTTAGTACTTGGAACAAACCAGTTCCATTGTTGGAACCAGGATACTCACGGTGTTGGAGTAACAAGTGAGTCATTTCGCCTTCGTACTTGGTGGAGGTGTTGCTGAGGTGGTTTTCGATGTAGATGATTTCTTCTAGGTTGTCAAATTGACCATCTACTTCTAGAACGGAGACGTAACGGCCATAGTAAACATCGGAACCATAGTACAGTTGCATACCTGGATAGGAACAGGTAAGCTTACGTCCGCAAGGAGTCCAGTTGATAGTTGAACCTTCATCAAACAGGTAAACTGGAGCAAAGCCTTCTTTACCTTCGCGCTGCAACATCCGTACCCGCAAAACTTTACGCTCTGTGTCGTTTTTAATCAGGTTTGTCGGCAATACTTGGAGAACTACATCAGCGAATTCTCTTTGGGGTTCGATGTATTTTGTAAAGTCAGGTTTGCGGGAGTTGATAGCAGCTAAGACATCTTCGTAGCGATGACCTCTTTCTGCCATATCGCGCTGGATTTTCCAAGCAATTTTAACTTCATCGCTGATGTCAAAATAAACGCTAAAATCGAGCAGCGATCGCACTCGTTCATCATATAAAGGATGTAGACCTTCAACCACGATAATGTGATTTGGTTCTACTATTTCTGGCGGATCAATCAGGCCGGTTTCGTGGTTATAAATCGGCTTATTAATGGCTTGACCTTCTTTGAGCGCTTTAATTTGCTCATACATCAAGTCAAAATTGTTTGCCCTAGGGTCAAGTGCAGTTATCCCAGTTTCCTTGCGTTGTTTGCGATCTAGGCAATGATAGTCATCTAAACAGATAACTGTCATAAACTCTTCACCAAACAAGTCGATCAAACGACGCAAAAAAGTAGATTTGCCACACCCGGAGTCTCCGGCTACTCCAATTAGCACCACGCGTTCCGGCTTATTTGTCATAAATCTCCTCTAAATACTAAATGTGTCATTCAATAATTTTTCACACAGCAGATTTTTGAAGCCAGGAGTTTACCCCATTGGTTTTTCCTGTGTTCTTGCTACTCAGCCACATAATGATTTATCAGACAGGTGAACAACCAAATTAACGGTTGTTACTCGTCTGAGATTGCTTTATTTTGCAGCTAGTAAGTATTTAATCCTAGTGGTATACTTAATTTTAACAGAAGGGGTTATCCTATACAAGATTTAATATCAGCAATAATCTTGTGGTGCTACTGTCGGATTAATGATTTTATAGCAGGTTTTCTAGATACAGCACAACTTTTGTGTTTAACTATCTTCCCCATGATATACCTACACTCCAGGAATGAGCAGGTGTGATTTTGCTGTAAAAGGCAATTTTTGGGTGTTGCGGCTGATTTATTGGTAGTTACTCAACATTTTCTACATTCAGTGTGAAAATCTGCCTAAAGTAATGAACAGATATTTGATGTTCAGCATTATCAACTGAGCATTAATTTTTGGGAAAGATTTCAAGTAACAATATGAAATTTAATAGCCAAATTTTTATCAAGAGTGACAGAAATTTCACAGCAAGTAAACTTGATTATAATGGTTGATATTATCTTTAATTTGGCATCATAGTGATAGATGTATTCATATTACAACGTATCATAAGTTATGAATAAAGCATTAATTTAAATACCAGTGATCCTGAGTTAAAGTTGCCCTCAATAAACATTAATTGTATCTGTTAAAAGTATTTGTAGCGAGTTTTTTGAACTTGTCGGCAGCTATTTATCACCAAGAGTATTCACGAAAAAAAGATTAAATTGACGCATGGTTAACATTCTGCCAGCGACTTATCCTTTATTTTAAAAGATGAACAGGTGTGTTCATTGCAATACCTGCTTGTCTGAAGGTGAGTGTACTTAGCAAGGTATCATTTTGTGATGCCTCTTTCCCAACGCGCTAGTTTTGGTACCCAAAAATCCGATACACTAAAATCTGGCTAGTGATGGGAAATAGTTTTTTTGAAAAACGGTTAAGTAAATATCGGAGTGATAGAACGAATGTACAATCAAGGTGCTGTTGAGGGTGCTGCCAACACAGAATCAGGTAGCCGCATCTTCGTTTACGAAGTGGTGGGTCTGCGTCAGAACGAAGAAACTGATCAAACGAACTACCCAATTCGTAAAAGTGGCAGTGTGTTCATCAGAGTGCCTTACAACCGCATGAATGAAGAAATGCGACGTATCACTCGCCTAGGCGGCACAATTGTTAGCATTCAACCTGCAAGTGTTCTAGAGCAACTCAATGGTCAAACTCCAGTTGTAAATGCTGCACCTGTGGAGACTGCTAACAGTGGGGGGAATGGTCAAGCCACACCTGTGAAAGTGAAAAGTGAAGCTAAAGGCTTTGCTAAATCACCAGCTGAAGAACAGCCAAAGAATAAGGATAACCAAGGCAACACCATGACTCAAGCGAAAGCCAAAAAAGCCCACGCTGACGTTCCTGTAAACACTTATCGTCCCAATGCTCCATTTATCGGTAAGTGTATATCTAATAATCCGTTAGTTGGAGAAAACGGGATTGGTATTGTTCAGCATATTAAATTTGACCTTTCTGGTAGTGATTTAAAGTACATCGAAGGTCAAAGTATTGGGATTATTCCTCCTGGTTTGGACAAAAACGGCAAACCAGAAAAACTCAGACTATACTCTATTGCTTCTACTCGTCATGGTGATGATGTAGATGACAAAACAGTTTCGTTGTGCGTTCGCCAGTTGGAATATAAGCACCCAGAAAGTGGGGAAACAGTTTATGGTGTTTGCTCTACACACCTGTGTTTCCTAAAACCAGGCGCAGAGGTAAAAATCACTGGGCCAGTGGGTAAAGAAATGTTATTACCCGATGACCCTGAAGCTAACGTCATCATGATGGCAACTGGTACAGGTATTGCGCCTATGCGTGCTTATCTGTGGCGGATGTTTAAGGATGCAGAAAGAGCAGCTAACCCAGAATACCAATTTAAAGGATTTTCTTGGTTGATCTTTGGCGTGCCAACCTCTCCCAACATTCTTTATAAAGAAGAGTTGGAAGAAATGCAGCAAAAGTATCCTGATAACTTCCGCTTGACTTATGCTATCAGCCGCGAACAGCAGAATCCCCAAGGCGGTAGAATGTACATTCAAGACCGTGTAGCAGAACACGCTGATGAACTGTGGCAGTTGATTAAAAACGAAAAAACCCATACATATATCTGCGGTTTACGCGGTATGGAAGATGGGATTGATGCGGCTTTAACTGCTGCTGCTGGCAAGGAAGGCGTAACCTGGAGTGATTACCAGAAGGAACTCAAGAAAGCTGGTCGCTGGCACGTAGAAACTTATTAAGTTGGTTATTAGTCAACAGATTAAGACAGCTGACAAAAGACAACTAAAAGCAAGATAATCTGTAGGGTGAGCGATGCTCACCCTACAATTGTTTTTTATATATACTTACTGAGAAAAGAGTCTTGGTGGTGGAAGTGAGTGCTAACTACTTTTAACTACTCAGCACTCAGCACTAAATATATTGGATGAAAAGTTTGTGGGTGTAAAGCTAGGAATACTAGGATTAGGTACAGTAGGTACGGGTACGGTGCAACTACTACAAGATGCTGTTGGCCGTCATCCACTGTTAGAGGAAGTGGAAATCTATCGAGTAGGTGTACGATCGCAGGACAAACCCCGTGCGGTAGAATTACCACAGTCAGTTGTAACTACAGATTTGGCAGCGATTGTCAATGATCCGTCCATAGATATTGTAGTTGAGGTGATGGGGGGATTGGAACCGGCGCGATCGCTGATTCTCCAAGCTATCAAAAATGGTAAACACGTAGTTACAGCGAATAAAGCCGCGATCGCGCGGTTTGGGGCAGAAATTTTTAACGCCGCCAATGAAGCTGGTGTGTATGTAATGCTCGAAGCGGCTGTTGGCGGGGGAATTCCAGTAATTCAACCCTTAAAGCAAGCCTTAAGCGTCAACCGCATTCACACTGTTATTGGCATCGTTAACGGTACGACTAACTATATCTTGACGCGGATGCAAACTGAAGGTAGCGACTTCGGTGATGTGTTAGCTGATGCTCAACGTTTGGGCTATGCTGAAGCTGACCCCACGGCAGATGTCGATGGCTTAGATGCAGCCGATAAAATCGCAATTTTGGCATCTTTGGGTTTTGGGGGACGCATTAATTTACAAGATGTTTATTGTGAAGGAATTCGGCAAGTTAGCAAGACAGATATTAACTACGCCGAAAAATTGGGCTTTGTGATTAAATTATTAGCGATCGCTAAATACCAAAACAACGCTAACTCTCAGTTGTCTGTGAGAGTTCATCCTACCTTTGTACCGAAATCTCACCCATTAGCCACTATTAACGGTGTTTATAACGCCATTCTTGTAGAAGGCGAACCCATCGGTCAAGTGATGTTTTTTGGGCCGGGTGCAGGTGCAGGTGCAACAGCCAGCGCCGTCACCTCAGACATTTTAAATTTAGTAGCAGCCCTAAAGAGTAACTCTGCTGTACCAAATCCCCTACTTAGCTGTAGACATGAAGATTACTGTCAAGTTACCCCCATTGCTGAATTAGTCACCCGTTTTTACGCCCGTTTCCTTACCAAAGACCACCCTGGTGTCATTGGTAAATTAGGTACTTGCTTTGGTAATCATGGTGTGAGTTTAGAATCTGTTGTGCAAACTGGCTTTCAAGGCGCATTAGCAGAAATTGTGGTTGTTACCCATGATGTAAAAGAAGGCGACTTCCGCCAAGCTTTGGATGAAATTCAAAATCTGGAAGCAATTGATAGGATTGCCAGTATCTTAAGAGTGCTGTAAGAAGTAAGAAGTATGAAATAAATGCTTTGGGATAATGTCTGAAAACTAAGCTGTTAAACCCGCCTGTGCGGGTTTTGTTTGTATAATTACGACTTTAGTCACCTAGGCTTCCTCATTTTTTAGGTTAATTTCTCAAAATAAACTTGATTGCTTCCAGGGAAACACGATGACCAATTTACCGCCTTCCGCTCCCAAGTCATCTGACAACACAACCCTTGGTTTTGATGAATTTATTGCCATTTTGGTTGCCTTTGTGGCGATCGGGGGAATTCTGTTGTGGTCATTTTCTCGACGGGATAATAGCTGGAACTTCAATATAGTTTTGTCGCCATCACCAAGTTCAACCAGTAAACCTCAACCAAGTCCCACAGTCAATTCTCCCGCTTCTCAGGTGCAACCAAAGGCAAATTCTCAACTTGAGGCTGTACCGTTACCGCCCAAGAATATAGTTCCTGAACCCAGCCCTCCTTCTCCTTTGATACTTCCATCCGTTCCAGTAACTCCGCTAAATTCATCACCTAGACCGAAACCTTTTTCTACATCTAGAAACTCAGACTTATCAATTCAATCATCGCCTTTACCTTTAGTTACCCCAGCGGAGCAAAAATCGATTATTCCGCCCCCCATTGCCTTTAACGATGTACCCACTGATTTTTGGGCAACTCGGTTTATTAACGCTCTTTCGGCTCGTGGCATTATCAAGGGTTTTCCCGATTATACGTTCAGGCCAAATCAGCCTGTGAACCGCGCTGAATTCGCGGCTATTCTCCAGCAAGCTTTTGACACAGAACTGAGTAAAAACTCTGTCCCGTTTAAAGATGTATCAACCAAATATTGGGCAACACCCGCAATCGATCGCGCTGTAGGTGCAGGATTTTTAAAAGGCTTTCCTGACAAAAATTTTAAACCAACGCAAAATATTACCCGTGTGCAAGTTTTAGTAGCGCTTGTGAGTGGGTTGAATCTTAAACAATCAGCGAAACCGTCACAGGTGTTAAGTATTTATCAAGATGCTAAAAATATTCCTAAATATGCTGTAGACAAAATAGCGATCGCCACAGCTAATGGTTTGGTAATTACCGATAGTAATCCGCAATTTTTGGCTCCTAATCAAGCAGCTACCCGTGCGGAAGTAGCGGCAATGGTGCATCAGGCATTAGTCAAATTGGGCAGGCTAGATAAAATTTCTTCTGAGAATATTGTGCGATCGCCTGGACAAAGTTCGTTATCCACAGGTAAACTCACTAACGAATTATCATCCCAGTAAGTCAGCAGTTAGATGAGAGTCTTTAAGAAGCTAGGGCAGTATAAACCACTGCCCTCACCTCCGTGTTTTAAATTAAATTGCAGTGAGAGTTAGTTATTGAGCGTTTCTGCCAACCACTTGTGATTTAAGAGTTGTAATTTCGTTGGTTAGTTCTTTCCTGGTTGAAGCTTTGAGTAAATAGCGATAAATAAACCAAGCAGAGTAACCAATACCAATCAACTCAAAGGTAGGTGCTACCAAAGGAATGTCATTCAAAGAATCTAATATTGCCAAAAGTACCTTAACTGCGATAAGTGCTGTCAAAATTAAGCCAACACTAACCAAGGGCTGCTTGTATTTATTGAAGAAGCCACCGAGGTATTCAGGCAGTGTTCCTAAAAAGCCAGAAATCTGTTCTCCGTATTTTATCCATTCCTCTTGAGGTTGAGCAGGAGGCTGGAGTTTAGTAATGGTTCCTGTTTGGCTGTTGATATCTGCCACTGCTGCTTCTGTGGATTTTGTTTCTGCGAATTCCGGTTCTTGCATTTTAACTTCCATAAATTTGACAGTTGGGTTTTTTAATCCGGACAATTACAACTAAAAGGCTGTGATTAGACAAGGCACAAGTTTATCAGACTTGACTGGGTAACACATTGTATTCCCTATAACCATAAATGCCCCTAATATCTACTGCATCAACTCCAAGGTAGACAGTCAGTAGAAAGACAAAAGCTAAAAAACGGTAGGATGCGTTACTCAATTTATCTGAGTTTTGGGTTTGTCCATCAACTGCAACCTCTAGGATGAGATTATCCTAAGCTGTATCAGTTGCTGATAATCGTACTCATTCAAGTACAAATCATGCAAAAATCAGATCACCTCTCATTTATACAAGGATAATCGCCGATTTTAACTGAATATTAAAGCTATCTTCAGCCGGATTCGTCAATGAATCTATTGCTCATTGATATTAATACTTAATAAAAATTCTTCTGTATTCATGTATCTAGCTTTTATACATATTTTATGCTATGCAGATGTCTTGACTTTTTTAAACCTCTGCGCTCTTCTGCGTCAACCTTGGAGCTACTTGGCGTTCAAAAAAGCTGACTACGCTGCCCACCATGCAAAATCGGCATCGTAAACAAACCCCAAGCCAAACCAGTCATTAACCCAAAAGGTGTAACTAAGTAATTATTAAAATCCCACAAGCCAAAAACTTGTGCTGCCAATTCCAATGGGTAAGCCATCATCAAGACACTAGCGAAAGCCGCACCATTCCAACCATATTGGCTTAACCAATAAAAGCCTTTACCGCCAGTCACAGCATACAGTAGGCGGGTCATTAACAACCCTGTGACAGTGCCATAACACCGCATACACACAGCCATGATAAATGGGGGTGCTAAATCTAAGCCCATATCTGGTTGCGGACATACATGATTCCCCATGAAATAAATGATGTTCGCAATACCCCCAAGTAACCATACTCCAGACGCAGCCAAGAAAGGAGCAACTGGCGGGCCAAAAACCATGCCCGCCAGCAGAAAATCAGCAATAAAACTGACCAAATTAACTTGTAACTCTCTTGTGAAAGCGACTCTAGCCATTTCCTTTCTTTGCGCGAAACTATTCTTAACCTACCACTGCACGATAAGGACTTGTCAACTTATCAAGCTGTTGAATCAACAGACTGAGGAATAAGCCCACATCTGTAACTACACCCACTGATTCCACAGAACCGCGATCGCTCAATTTAGTCACTACAGCTGGATTAATATCCACACAGACCATTTTCACACCAGCCGGGGTCATATTCCCCACACCAATGGAGTGCAGCATGGATGACAGCATCAAAATCATCTCAGCACCTTCGAGATGTTTGGCATATTCTTCCTGGGCTTTAATCAAATCCATTTGGGTATCAGGTAAAGGCCCGTCATCTCGAATAGAACCAGCCAGAATAAAGGGGACGTTATTGTGGACGCATTCATACATCACGCCGCTTTTAATTACCCCCGCTTCTACAGCCTTAGCAATGCTGCCATGACGACGCATAGTATTAATTACTTTCAGGTGATGGCGGTGTCCACCCCGCACTGCAACGCCCCGCTTCATGTCCACACCGAGGGATGTCCCCATCATATTTTGCTCAATATCATGGACAGCGATCGCATTTCCCCCCAATAGGGCTTGCACATACCCTTCCCGAATTAGCTGTGAGAGGTGTTCGCCACCACCCGTATGAATAACCACAGGCCCAGCCGTGACAACTACTTTACCGCCAGCATCGCGGATTTTACGTAATTCCCAAGCGACTTGTTCCACGACTAATTCCACTCGGCGTTCACTGGAAACACCCGCCGACATAAAGCTGAATTCTTGGGAGTTGCGTTGTTCCCGCGATTCGGTTTTGCGGATGGTGCGGATACCCAGAACATCGACAACGACTTGTTCGCCAATTTCCAAATCGCGGAGAATTTTACACCGTGCCACTATACCATGAGCGTTTTGAGTAATGGCGATCGCGCCATCCATCCGCTGATTTTCCACCTTCACCCATTGCCCATTTATCCGCACTTCCGTCGGATAAATTGTGCTGACGTAGAAATCATCAGGGGCTACACCTGCCATAATCACAGGTTCCAGTTTGGCATCCCGTTCATCTTGGGGTAAGTCTACCGCACCCAAATCAATCAACAAGGAGATGATTTCTTCCATCACCTCGTGAGATGGTGCAGATACCTTCACTTCAGCCGCCGAGGTACTTTGGCGCTGTTCTCCCAAGTTGAAATTCAACACTTGGAAGCTTCCGCCTGTATCAACAATCAAATCTAAGGCACGGTTAATTAAACCAGAATCTAGCAAATGTCCTTCTAGACGAATAATCCGACTTTCTACAGAAACATTCGCATGAATTTCATCTCGGACTGGTTCAGTTACCCGCAAGGTGAGACATTTAGCTGCACCACCAGCCTTGAGAAATTCGGTTAACTGGGTTTCTAGAACTCGAAAACCAACTTCCGCCAAACGAGATTTTAAAGCTTCGCTGGCTTTATTCATAATCACGATGCTGTCAACATTCACCGCATTACAAGCGAAGTTGACTGCATCGGCTTCAGCTATGGCTATGCGCTTTTCTGCGGCGACGCGCATTTCAATTAAGCGGTTGGAGTAAGAATCAAACGCGCCGGGATAATAAAGTAAATAGCCGTTAGCTAAAGGACAAAAGCAAGTATCTAAGTGATAGAACCGTTCATCAATTAAACGCAGAGATAAAACTTCAATATCCAGCCATTTAGCGAGATAGGGGTGAGAATCTAACTCAGAACGGAAACCATATCCTGCCCATAACCAACGTCCTTCTCTATCTAGAAGTGCGTCACCAGCACCTTCAAAAGGTAAATCTTTTGGCAGTTCATAGACTGTATAACCATTTTCTTCAAACCATTGTTTGAAGTGTGGTTCTTCTCCCTGACGTTCTTTGTGTAAAAACCGACTTAGTACAACATTATCACCGAGAACTAAACCCGCGTTGGCAGTAAAAACTAAATCAGGCCAACCTTTCTGCGGTGTGACTAAATTTACAATGGCGTGTTCTTTGAGTATTTGATATAAACCTTGCCACTGTTCGACGGCGCGATCGCGTGAGGATTTGTGAATATTCCCTTCCATCCAAGGATTAATCACATAGTCCACATCATAGTGGTCAGGAGGACACATTAAAAAGCGAATCCGGGAATTCATAAAAATCTTACTAGCGTTATAGATGCTACAGGCCTAATCTGGATATAATTTCAAATCCGCTACAAAACCTCTACCTTAAGACAGTTGAAGGATTTACAGAGGCTTCGCTCCTAATTTTATGGGAAAGACAACTTTGTGACCGTGGGATTCCGTGATATTTTAGCGCCATTTAGTGCAAATGACTAAGATGACACATCTAAAAATTACAGTTGATGATCAACCTGATGCAAAAGATATTCATACTGTCATTAGCCATCTGGTAGAATACAACAATAGTCAAACACAGCCAGATGTCAGCGAGCCTCTAGCTATTTGGGTACGGGATACTGATATTACCATTGTTGCGGGGTTAGTTGGTCAAACAAATTGGGAATGGCTGTATATTTCCCATCTGTGAGTATCTGAGACACTGCGAAATCAAGGATATGGTAGCAAAATGATACTAGAGGCTGAGAAAGTAGCGAAACAACGCGGCTGTGGACACGCATATCTAGATACCTTTAGTTTTCAAGCTTTGGGTTTTTACCAACGTCTCGGCTATCAAATCTTTGGCGTTTTAGAAGACTTTCCCCCCAGTCATCAGCAATATTTTTTATCAAAAAAGCTCAAAAGCCATCACTAGTGTGACTTTGAACTCCTGCCTCCTGCTACAACTTCCTCCCACCGCCAACTGTAGATAAACCCAAGGGGCCGCGAGTAACCCCTAATTGATTTTGTAACTTCAATTCTCGCCAAAGTTGCGAACCAGAAATCTCACCTTGGAGTAGCTGACGGTAACGCTGTATTGTTTTAGTCACCTGTTCTGGTGTTTCATTGACAAATTCAATGCGGAAATGGCGTAAACCCAGTTCTATCAAACGTTGTACGTATTCGGCTCCGGTTTGGGCTGTGCCATTAAATACAGTGTTTCGGCAACCTGCGTCGGCTTGAAGGACGTGTTCACTACCAACACGGTCGCGTAATTTGACTTCATGTTTATCGCAGGGTCTGCCGCAGTTGGTATAATCTGTACCATCTGAAAGAAACGCACAAAAAATACAATGTTCCATGTGAAACATCGGTATGTGTTGATGAATTGTCACTTCAAACCATTGTGGTGGACAACTGCTAAGTAAGTCTTCTAATTGAGCAATATTTAAGTCATAGGATGCTGTTAGTCTTTCTAAACCAAAGTGCTGTTTATAATAATCTGCGGTTAAAGCATTAGCAACGTTAAGTGAGAAATCACCGACACATTTATCTGCACCAAAAAATTGTAACTGATCATAATTCCGAACTAAATAGCCGTCAGCATTTGCCGCCTGTACTTGTTGTAAAATCCAGTTTTCTCCAGGTTTGGTAATGCGGGGAGGTGCAACCCAGATTTGAGGTAGGGGCGAACGACCGTTCGCCTTCACTAGTTGTACAGCTTGGCGGTAGGTGCGGGGGTCTTCAAATTCACAGTAGAGAGTTTCCACACCAGTATTTAAGGCGGCTTGGAGTTGTTTAAGGTTGCGGACTAAAACTATGAGTGAAGGAGATACTGGAGATGAAGAAGATTTAGCCGGAAGTAAGTCTTGCAAGGAAATATTAGAACGCAGCTCCCACCGTTTGGGTTGACTGCGTAACTCTTCTAACTGGGAGACAATTTCTCGACGCATCCGGTTTAACTCACTCACGGG
This sequence comes from Nostoc sp. PCC 7107, assembly GCF_000316625.1. Classification (GTDB taxonomy): domain Bacteria; phylum Cyanobacteriota; class Cyanobacteriia; order Cyanobacteriales; family Nostocaceae; genus Nostoc_B. Next base: position 1,142,411 of record NC_019676.1, read on the forward strand.
AACCATGACAGCGCCCTGGAGATGATTAGTTAAAGTTCCTAAACAAAAGGGAGTGTTACCCAGACGACCGAACTGTTCTCGCAAGCGTTCTGTATCTAAAGGTTTAGTGTGTGCCTGGGCTAGGGCGATCGCCGATTCTACTTGTACAATATTACCAAGTTCATCACGAGCGATCGCACTCAACAATTCCCCAACTTCGCCATAAATTTCCAAAGCTATCGGACGCTGAAATTGGGGGTTGTCGCCAGCAAAACTCTGACGCAGTTGCTTATCTAGTTCTGGGTCATTGGTTTTCCAAACTTTATCACCCACATGCAGCCGTCGGAAGTTGAGATTATCTTTGCCAAAAGTCAGTACAACTTCCTGACCTTTCTGCGTCACCGTATAAACTCGACCGCCTTCTTCCTTCGCCTCTGGATGACCGCAGTCAAAGACAATTCCGTCTCCTGGTTTGACTGGTGCTTCTAACTTAATCGTTACTTGTTCATTACGAATGCGGGTAACTTCGCCCAAATAAACCCCGCGTTTCTTCCCAAACCGCGCATGAACTAATTCTTGATTATTAATCCCGTTAAACCAACCAGTGTAAAGTCCGCGAGAAAACGCCATCTCCAAATTGTACTTATCTGAACTTACAGATAAATCCTCTTTAACTCTTATTCCTCTGCGTTCTCTGTGGTTCGTTTTTTCATTATTTTCATGAGAAGATACAACACCTTTGTTGATTCCATTCTTCTCATCCAACTCCGCCATCACCCTATCCAAAGCTTCTCGATAAACGCGGGTAACATTCGCCACATACTCCGGCGCTTTCAACCGACCTTCAATCTTCAAACTAGTCACCCCAGACTTCACCAAATCAGGTAACACTTCCAACCCAGCCAAATCTTGCGGACTCAATAAATATTTGCGTTCCGGTAAATCGACAATTTCACCATCAACGATTAAATTGTATGGCATCCGACAAGCTTGGGCGCATTCACCCCGGTTAGCCGAACGTCCGCCTAACGCTTCACTCGTCAAACACTGACCAGAATAGGCGACACACAAAGCACCGTGAACAAAAACTTCTAACGGTAAAGTAGTTGCTTGCTGAATTTTCTGAATTTCTTTAATAGAACATTCCCGTGCCAAGACTACCAATTGACAACCGAGAGATTTGGCAAATTCCACTCCAGCCGCACTGGTGATAGTCATCTGAGTGGAAGCGTGGATAGGAAAATCTGGTGAGAGGTGACGAATCAGACGACAAATACCAACATCCTGCACAATTACCGCATCTACACCAGCCGCAATAATTGTGCGGAGATATTGCTGCGCTGCGGCTAATTCTTGGGGAAATATCAATGTATTAACCGTGACATAGCCTTTTACACCCCGCAGGTGCAGAAACTGCATCAATTGCGGTAAATCGGCTTCTGTAAAATTTTGCGCCCGCATTCTGGCGTTAAATCTATCCAACCCAAAGTAAATCGCATCAGCCCCATTTTCGACAGCAGCTTTAGCACATTCCCAATTGCCTGCTGGCGCAAGCAGTTCAGGACGTTGAAAAGAGGTTTGTGGGTTTTGTGTGCGATCTTTCATCAGGCTGAGATAGATTTAAATATCACCATAGTGATTCTATCAATAAAGACAAGGAGCAGAATTTTCTCTACCCTACACCCTTTTATATTTTCCTCTCCAACTCAAGTGGAATCCGTTCCTCAACTCTGGTGCGATCGCATTTCATTATTCCAAAAAAAGATTACACACCTGCTTGAATAAATGCCTGACTCAAAGTATCAACTAAATTCAATCGTTCTGCCCATTCTGCCAAATATGAATAGTCTAAATTTTGTGCTTGCAACTTGAGTATCCCTAACACATCACGCCACTGTTTTTCAGATTGGCTCCCTCTACCCCATTGCAACTTCTGTAAAATCGTATCTTCTGGCGAAGCAACCCAAAACCTTGGTATTCCTTCTAAGTTAATTAACCTGCGGCGTGCCATCTGCGACACTGCAAACGGCGAAACATCAGTAATATATAGGTCAGCATTGGCAATAGTTTCAGTGTGCGTGATATTAAGCACCTGCTCACGTCCCTTCTTTAAATCCTCAACTGCACCTGCTGGGCAATAATAAAGTGCTGCTTCAAGCGTCGCCACCAACAAATCGATCTGCTCAGGTTGGACTTCTATTACTAAATCTAGATCGCGAGTTGAACGGGGTTCACCATGCAACGAAGCAGCAACACCACCACTCACAAAGTAAGAAATACTAATTGATTCAAAAAGTTGGTGTAGCTCTCCTGCGAGTGAAATTGAATCTTGAATCCACATATTTTCATCAACACCAAAAAAGTGAAAATCAACCCGAAATTTCTCTGCTAGTACAGCACGAGCAAACACATAACGAATTTCCTCTTTTGGCGCTCCATAATGTCGGGATTTAATTCCTGCAAGGCAAAGTTTCTTCACTCCACGCTCATGAGCAGCGAACATTTCTAAGCGCTGCTTGAGTGAAAGTTGCCGTAGACGAGCGAACAGATGAATATCTGCCTCAATGTTCGTATCAGATCCTTGCGATCGGTAGCCCGATAATTTTTGGTTAAAAGAGGTTTGAACCATAAACAAATTTAGCATTTTGCTCAGATTATGGTGTCACTTACAAAGTAATACAATATTACAACACAAAATAAATAGAAGATATTTGGAGTGGGATGGTGTCTAGACCTAAAGTAGAGTTTTGCTTAGTCATTAGTGCAGCTTTATCTTTATATTTATTTAATAATTTACTGATTTTGGATGATTTTATTTAGAGCAACTTCATACAGTATTTCAGTAACTTTGCAGTTATCTCTTATTAAAAAAAGCTCTAAATTTAGCTTAAGCAAAGATAATTACATCCAAATCTGCCAACTTAATATTTTGTACTTAACAAGCTGTAGTAACATTTTACAACAGTGAAGAATTGAGCATCTCCAAAAGATTATTTGAGGCATCTACCACTTATGTTAGAGGCTATTTATAAAGTAAATCTAAAAGCGAAAAGAAAAGAGTTATGACAACGATAAGATACATTAAACGTAGTGTATTTACATAGTTAGGTATGGCGCGAAAGTCTTACCCCACAGACTTAACAGATATGGAGTGGGAAATCCTAGCCCCCTTGATTCCACCAGCGAAAGAAGGAGGACACCCGCGCACAACTGATATGCGGGAGGTATGCAACGCTATCTACTATCACCTGAAGACAGGATGCCAATGGAATATGCTTCCGGGAGACTTCCCGCCCAGCTCAACTGTATACAACTACTACCGCAAATGGCAGCGCAAAGGGGTATGGGAAAAATTAAACCATTCATTACGCGGTCAGGTTCGCTTAAAATTAGGTAAATCAACACAACCCAGCGCCCTCGCCGCAGACAGTCAGTCAGTTAAAACTGACCAAAAAAGGGGGATGTGTACGGTTTTGATGGCGGTAAAAAGGTAAAAGGGCGAAAGCGACAGACTTTGGTTGATAGCCTGGGATTATTGTTGAAAGTGGTTGTAAGTGAAGCAAATGCCCCAGAGCGAGTGCTTGCTGCCTATGCTTTGATGGAATTGTTAGAGGAGCGTCCTGAATTACTTGAGAAAGTTGAAGTTTTATGGGTTGATTCCGGTTATGACGGTGATAAGTTTGCTCTTTGTGTTTGGTTGATGATCCAAGCTCATGTTGAAGTCATACGGCGTACCGAGTCAGAATTTCAGGTTTTACCGAAACGTTGGGTAGTCGAAAGAACATTTGGGTGGTTTAACCAATATCATCGTCTCAGCAAAGATTATGAGCGCCTACCCGAAATGAGTGAAGCTGCTATATATGCTGTTATGACTCGGATTATGTTGCGTCGTCTTGTCGTCTAAAGATTTACTTTATAAATAGTCTCTCAACAGGTTGTTATGGGAAATATTTCTCGGAGTTGGGTTAATTGCAACTCTCGCTAGTCCTTTCCCCTGGCGTTCCCTATTCGGTCAAGAACAGATGGGTGATGGTTTGCTTTACTGGTTACTCATCGCCATCTTCGCCCTCAGCAATAACCTACTACTCAGACAGCAACCACAACTAGCCCGTTCTCAACTGCAAGGTTTAGTAATTGGCGGTGTCATCCTAGCAATTAGCATTTTCCCACAAACTATTAACTGGCGCATCGACTACACCGCCACCAGTGGACAATTACTCAGAGATAATATTCTGGCGAGTACCATCTTTCAAAATCAGCAACCAATTGGCTTGTATTCCCATCGTGGTCACGCTTCATTTGTTTTAGCAGGAGTAGCAGTTATTACCCTTATCGGCTGGCGCTGGCGGTGGATTTGTACTCGTGATGCTGTGATAGCTAGTATTTTGATTATCCCAGCCTTGCTGCTTACCCAGACTAGGGCAGGGATATTAGCTTTTTTGGTAGCTGGAGTTTACTGGTTTTACCAGTCAGGTATTAACAAAAAAGTAGCCAGATTTATACTTTGCGCCGTGTTGGTGGCTTTGTTGTTTATCGGTGCAGTTTCATCGACTCGCCAGCTTGAAGCACTCAATCAATTCAACTTTGATAACACTACCAAGGTTCTCAAACAACTTACCTCTGACAGACTGTATTTGTGGGAATTATCAGCGCGTGGTATTAGTCAACGCCCATTACTAGGTTGGGGTATGAATGGCTTTGGGACTGCTTATCCACATATCATCAATTCTCATTGGTTGAAAATTACTCGTTTAGGTGAGTTTACTTTCGACTATCAAAATTCGGATGGACAGCGTAAGACACAAGCACTCATCACCGTGAAAGCACACAATTTAATTTTAGATACTATTTTATCTGTAGGTGTTTTGGGACTAGTTGTTTACTTGGTGCTGTTAGGATTTTGTCTGTGGCTAGTTATCAAGTCACCCTACCAAGGTATCGAAACAGTAGCAGTAGCCTATATCGTGTTTACTTTTACTTGGTTTGAATGCGCTCAATTTACGTATATAGTTTGGTGGGCGTTGAGTTTTTTTGGAATTTCTAGTGTGTGTGAAAAAATTACGCCCTAGTCTAGCTATCATTAGACATCTCCAACAAAGAATGTAGAGACCTAGCGATGCTACGTCTGGTCAAAGGTTGCGGGTAACGCAGAATTAATTTCTACCAGATGTCTATTACATGTTCAGCTATTTGCTTTTTAAAGGTGTAAAAACTTCATCAATTGGGGGTATTTATTAGCGGAACTCTCAACACGATGGTTGCGATCGCCCACAAAGCAGGGCCATCAGCATCCACCCAAAATTGATGAAGAATTTACATTGTAAACACGCGGAATTACTTAAAGTAGAGTTGTATCTTCTAATAATTTGCATATAATCAGGAGATCATAATGGTAAATCCACGTAAAACTGTATCGAAGTTAATAGCAACTGCGATCGCATCAGCTTCAGTGCTAACAATCGCATCAACAGCAAGCGCCGCATCTTTAAAAATTACTGTGGAAAACTTAGCACCACAAGGTGGTACTCTCGTCACCCCTTTATGGTTTGGCTTACACGATGGCACTTTTGATCCGTTCAACGAAGGTCAAGCCCTACTAATACCATCTTTTGAGCGTTTAGTTGAAGATGGTTTGACCGCACCGATTTCTGCTTCTTTCGCTGCTAGTGGTGCTGGTACTGTCCAAGGTACAGTTTTTGGTGGTCTTGAGCGTCCAGTTGCGCCCATTAGTCCAGGCGCAACAGTATCAACAATCATCAACATTGATGACAGTATCTTGAATACCCCCTACTTTAGCTATGCTGCAATGGTAATCCCTAGCAATGATGCCTTCTTTGCTAATGATGATCCTTTTGAACATAGGTTATTTGATGCTCAAGGTAACTTCATCGCCACCAGCTTCGAGATTTTTGGCTCAGAAGTTTATGATGCTGGTACAGAAGTAAATGACGAAAACCCAATTAACACTGCATTTCTCCAGCAACCAGCCCCAAATACTGGTACAACTGAAGGTGGAGTAGTCAGAATTCATGATGGATTTAGACCAGCTGGTACTGGTGGTGTCCTAGATGCAAGTAGACCTTTTAGAGGTCAAACGATTAATTTTGCCAACGCAGACTTCAAAGCCCCTGGCTATCGCGTTGCGCGGATTACAATCGAAAGAGTACCTGAGCCATCCACATTAGCCATACTTCCATTGACTGCTCTCTTTCTGCTGTTTGGTAAAGCGCGGCGTTTACGTTCAAAAGTATCTTAAAAAAGAATTGTATTAGCTAAAAGCTTCGACGACGAGAATTTTCAGAAAGCTATATAAGTCAACTATAGGGGTACATCAAATTATCAGTACCCTTCTTATACACACATCTTGCACCTAACGATTAAAATCGCAGCTACACAAACCAAACCTGCCTCCGCAGGCTCAAAAGGCTTGATTTTACGTTAGTCCGCGCAGGCGGACTTTTGTTTAGCCGCGAATTCCATTCGTCGGGGCTAGGTGCAAGATAGGAGTATAGCTTTATCGGCGTTGCATAAATGCGGGATGATTTGAAACTTTTAAATAAAGCTAAATATTGATTCTTTATACCTTTGCGCCTTTGCGTGAGGCAAAATTCATCCCCTTAATCAGCAACGCCGCTTTATCTATAATTCCCAATGATGATTTACAGCAAAAGAGCGGAATACATTTACCACCTCAGAGTCTTGTTTCGCTCTCCATACAAGACCCACCAAGCGATCCAAATTAGCATTAGCGATGGGAATATATTTAATATCTGCTAAACCTTGCCACTCTGGCATAATGGTTACTCCTAAACCAGCAGAAACTAAAGATACTACCCACTCTTCATGATCTGCTTTATAAACAACATGGGGTTGAATACCTTCCGATTCAAACCATTTGCGTGATTCACCCCAAAGTTCACAATTTATCCGTTCAATATAAGGTACTCCATCCAATTCTCCTAAAGTAATTGTTTCCTTTTCTGCTAAAGGATGGGTTTTTGGTACAGCTAATAGGCGACGCTGTTGGAACAAAGACACAGAAGTTTTAGCATCTTCATTGTTACCTAATACTGTAATTGCTAAATCAATTTCGCCTAGCTCTAGCCAGGTTCTTAATTCTTCTAAATTACCATCGCATAATTCCAATGCCACAGCCGGATATTTATCTCGAAAGGTGGCAATTAGTCGTGATAAATTATCAATTCTAATAGTACGCAACACACCTATTTTGAGATTTTTCTCCTGTTTTTGAAAGTTTTTCAATTCGCTCAAAGCTGATTCATATTCGTGCAGGATAGCTTGGGCTTTTTCTAAAAAATGCTTTCCAGCATGGGTCAAGATAGCGCGTCGTCCTCCACGCTCAAATAATGTTACGCCTAACTCTTGTTCTAGTTTTTTAATTCCTACCGATAAAGAAGGCTGAGAGATAAATAGACGTTCTGCGGCTTTGGTAAATCCACCCGCCTCAACGACCGTCAGAAAGTATTTAATCTGATAAAGATCCATAGACAGGTATCCTAAAATTTTGCAAAAATAAATTTAACTACAATTTCTGTCACTAGCAATTCGGAATTTTTAACTAATATATTTGTTGAATGATAATAACTGATCTCCAGCAGGCATTTATTAAGAAAAGTAAAGGTTCAGATATTAGGCGATCGCATCTGCTATGAACTGGCAAAACCTCCGATATAACTTTCATATACATCAATAAATAGTAACTGATAGACAGTATCTATGAAAGTCATGCAAAAAATCGTCTGGCTTTAAATTATTATCTCGGTGATTATATAAAGTATCAGCAATAAATCACATCACAACATCGGAGAAATAACATGGCAAGATTTGTAGCCGTTGATCCTGCACAAGCCACAAGCCCAGCCAAAGAACTGTTAGATCAAGTACAAGCCCAACTCGGCATCACCCCCAATATGATGCGAACAATGGCTAACTCACCAGCAGTATTGCAAGGATACTTAAGTTTCAGTGGTGCTTTGGCTGGCGGAGAGTTAAGCGTGCAGCTACGTGAGCAAATTGCATTAGCTGTAGCCGAAGCTAATAGCTGTGAATACTGCGCCTCTGCCCACACCGCGATCGGCAAAATGGTAGGATTGGATGACAGTAACATTAGTACTAGCCTCCTCTCTTTGTCAGATGATCCAAAAGTAGACGCAGCCTTAAAATTTGCACGGACAATCGTTGTCAACCAAGGTGAAGTTAGCGATGACCAAATTAATCACCTGTGCCATGCTGGTTATAGCGATGCACAAATTCTCGAAATTATTGCCAACGTAGTACTGAATATCTTCACCAACTACTTTAACAATATTGCTCAAACAGTAGTTGATTTTCCCAAAGTTGAATTGACTAGCAAAAAAGTAGGCATTAATTAATCATGATATAGCGATTTCAGCTTAAGTGAGGTACAGAACTAATGTTTCTGAAGGCAGAGGGTTTCCTAATTTTATTAGCAATGTATGAGTGCATCCACTTTCGGCAAATAGCCCTGCGCTAAGGCGCACGCTACGCGAACAGACTGAAGTCTGGGGCTATACAAACAAAACCCGCGCAGGCAGGTTTTGAGATAGTCCGAGTAGGCGGACTTGGTTTGTGTAGCCGCGATTTCCAATCACTTCCAAAAGTGAATTTTCCCCAATGTATTTAGTACTTCAGCAGATTAGGAAATGCTATATCATGGCGGGAATTTAGTAATTTACCAAAGAATTCAGCCCTAAACTAAATTCCCGTCTGTTTTTCATGTCTATTTTGTCGATATTATTGAGTATGAAAACTCCTATTCTGCATTCTATCCAAGTTACTTTACTCAAACAACTGGGTGATAAAGATGCGATAGACCCTGATCATCGTCCTTGGATAACTCCACGAATTTTGCAAGTTTATTTTCATAGTAAAGACAAAGAAATATCAGTACAATTAGCCGTTTGTCCGTTACTTGCTCCTGAGTGGCGACAAACTTTTGCTAAACGCGCTAGAGGTTTTAGCTTTTAAATTTAGCTAACGATATCTGATACTTCAGTATCTGAGTACATTTCTCAGAGATTAAGCAGATTATTGGTGCGATCGCCAGGAATATTTTCACTATAAGTCTAGAGAACTTATCTCAAAAAGGTTCTCTAGACTTATTTTTTTCTAACCTTTAAATCAAAAATTAATGGCCTGTCAAATATTAGCTATCTTCTTGCTTGATATAATGTCACTATCATTAAATTCATCTATACAATCAATTATTTTCCGGAATTTATTGACAAACTAATGAAGCTAACACAATCCTTAAATCCACATCCTAACCAAAATTATTTTCTGGAATTAAGTGACAACGAAATGTAGTTTAAAATGTCGTTAAAGTTCAAATAAAATAATTTATTTTCTGGAATTAAACGACAAATAAATGTAGTCAATAAAGTCCTTGAATCCTCGAATAAAAATAATCTGTAGTGTAAGGACAAACAAATTTTTCATGATTTTAACTTAGGAGAATTAGAATGTTTAACTGGAATAAAGTTGAAAAATCATCAGTAAAATCTAACGCTGTACAAACAAATCCCAAAGAAGTATTGAAACAAGACATATACCCCATCGAGCAAGTTGAACAGTTAGCACATGAAGCTTTTCAAAATAAAGGTGGTCTTGCTTGGCAGAAAATTCAGTTCCTTTTGTTTGAACTCAACTTGCGCTTAATGCGAGAAGGTTATGGCTTAGGAACTGCGCGTGGTCTGAGAGATTTTCAACTCCGCCATGTTATTGAACAAGTTGAACAGCAATATTTACCCGAAGAACAACTTGCTCCTGAACTCTCTACAGTTGAAACTTTTATGCCTTGGTTGAAAGAACGGATTAGCCAACATCGCGTTAACCACCACCCACTATTTGAACTGTTTGACCGTGATGATTTGACCGATGAAGAAGTTCGTTACTTCCTCGCTAATTACCGAGTTAATATGCAGCGCTTCCACCTGCACGTTGCTGCTTTTAGCTTAATTGTGCCTTTTGAAATGCGCGAAGAACTCTATCACAATCTGCATGACGAATTTGGTCAAGGAAATTTTGCTGAAGCTCACCCCAATTTATTTGAACCCCTGATGAATTATTTTGGTGGAGCTAAAGAAGAAGATATTAACCCGGAGACTTGTAACCTGCTGAATACCAAGATGAACCTCTGCTGGTTTGCTGATGGACTGCATTACGGTATTGGTGGTATGGGAGCTTTAGAATTGGCAATTCCTCTACAACAGCGCCGAATTTTGGCACACTTGCGCCGTCGAGGGATGAGTGAACAGATGGTGAAATTCTTTGTTGTTCACTGCGAACTAGATGAAGACCACGGTGAAGGTTGGTTTGCTGCTGGAATGCCTCACATGCAAACTCCAGAAGACTTGCAAAAAGTATTCTCCAGCGCTATGCGGATGCTCGAAGCGAGAGCGGGAGTCTATGACGGTATTCTCAAAGGTATTTTGCAACGTCGTAGCCAAGCTGACACACTAGCTTCTGCTGCCTAATGTCGAAAATGATCAAAGCCAAAGTGTATGTGCAGTGAATGAAAAGGAATAAAAACTATGCCGCTGATCACACTAAAGGCTAATAAGATTTTTTCTGAAAATATCAGAGATAGCCTAGCTGAAGGTTTATCTCTGATAACTGAGAAAACGCTGCGGAAAAACAAACAAGTAATTGTGATTCATTTTGAAACTGCTGATCAACTAGGGCAATGGTATGTAGGCGGTGCTGTTAAAAATCATGATGAAGCAATTTTTGAGTTGAGTATTCTGATTACTCAAGGTACAAATACCGATGCAGAAAAAGCAGAATGGATAGCACAAACTTGGCAATTACTCACAGCGAATCTTGGGAACACACCTCACCCAAACTATATTTCAATTCAAGAAATAGATGGAAAAAGCTGGGGCTATAACGGTCTTAGTCAAGCACAAAGAAGTATTCAATCAAATAAATAGCGAGGATATATGTCAAACGCAGTTCAAATCTTTAAAACTTCTCTCTTAGGTTATAACGGCAAACAAAAAAGTGAAGATACAGCGATCGCTGTCAAAGGTGAATTGATGAGTAATGGACAAATAAAATACAATCCATTTCCCTATAACTCAATTAACGACAGAATAATTCATTTCGAGGGAATGGAAAATGTTTCCTTACCAGATGATTTAGAGTTTGTACCTTATCAGCCAGAAGTGAGAAAAGGTGTTGATATTCACAAAATATTTAGTCTGGTAGACCAAGATCCTCAAGGCCCTGATGCGGCAATTCTCCGATATGAACCCGGTGCATTTATTGCTCTGCATGAACATATTGGTTATGAAATGGTTTTGGTATTATCCGGCGATTATATAGAAAATGGTGTGACTTTCTTGCCTGGCTCGTTAATCCTGCGCTCTCCTGGGACGTTTCATACAATGGCTTCTGTTAATGGCTGCACGATTTTGGCTACACGTTATATCAAAGTTAAGCAACGTCCTGATTTATGGAATGAGTTTGCTTCAGGTAATGAAGATGTTAAGCCTGTGGAAAGCTAGTTATTTGTCTTAGGTATTCTGATTTAAAAATCAGAGTACCTGCTTCTTAAATTTAAAGAATTTGTATTACTAATACTAAACCAAGTGGGAATATTATCAGCCCGCGCTATATCGAAAAAAAGCTATGCAACATTACTATACACCTTTGAGTCCCACTACTTTTTTAGAACGCAGTGGTCAAGCATTTGCAAATCGTACTGCGATCGCTTCCCCAAATACAAAAGTCACTTACGCCCAACTATTACACCGTTCTCGTTGTTTAGCACAAGTCTTAAAGCGTTTGGGAGTTGAATATGGCGATCGCGTAGCCCTTTTATCAGAAAATAATCAACAGACTATCGAAGCTCACTTCAGTATCCCAGCCGTTGGTGCTGTGATTGTTGCCCTCAATCCTTGGTTGGCGGTGCAAGATATCGGCTTTCAGTTGGACTATTGCGAAGCTAAAGTCTTAATTATCGATGCTGCCTTCAGTGAGAAAATTCTGCTGTACTCTCAACTGGCTTTTGATCACTTACAAAAAATTATCGTCATCAATGGTGCGACAAATCCTGCTTATTCTGGTTATCTCGACTACGAAACTTGTCTAGCAGGTGAAAATGGCGATTTCAGGTTAGATCAAACAATTGTTGATGAATTAGATCCTATCTGCATTAACTTTACTTCTGGTACGACTGGCCGTCCCAAAGGAGTTATGTCCAGTCACCGTGCTGCTTACCTCAATGCACTAGGCCAGGCATTGATGATTGGACTGAATCGCTCCTCTAAATACCTCTGGTTACTGCCGATGTTCCATGTGAATGGCTGGGGTCATATGTGGGTAAACGTGGCTGTGGGAGCCACACAAATTATTCTACCAGGTGATCAAATTCGTGATGCTTCTACGGTGTGTCAAGCAGTTGCTGGGTATAAAATTACTCACTTATCGGGTGCGCCTCGCTTGGTGCGATCGCTTGCTTTTGTACCAGGGGACAAAGCCGCATTTGACGGGCTAACAATCACTACAGGCGGTGCTGCACCTGCACCCACCTTAATCGAAAGATTAGATGAAATGGGTGTCAAACTGATTCATCAATATGGTTTAAATGAAACCTTCGGCCCATACACAGTTTGTGAAGAACAAGAAGACTGGCAAGAATTGTCTCCTGCTAGTCGCGCCCTAAAACGTGGTCGCCAAGGAGTTGCCACCATCCATGCCGGCACAGGATTGCGTGTGGTTGATGCCACCAGTCAAGATGTTCCCTGGGATGGTTCTACTTTGGGTGAAGTTATTGTTGCAGGTAACACAGTCGCTACAGGCTATTACAACAATCCAGAAGCCACTGCCAAAGCCTTTTGCAATGGATGGTTTCATACAGGTGATGTGGCAATTATCCATCCAGATGGCTATCTGGAAATTCGAGACCGGATGAAGGACTTAATCTATGTAGAAACAGAATACGGTTGGGAAAATATTTCTTCTATTGAGATTGAGAATGTGTTGTGTCAGCACGAACAGGTGCGAGATGCTGCCGTCATTGGTATTTCACCCGAAGAACTAGGCAGAAACAGCACTCTACTGGTAGCTTTTATTGAAGTATGGGAATCGCAATCGATTACTAAAGAAGATTTGCGCCGTTTTTGTGAATCTCGACTGTCTGCTTACAAGCAACCTGAAGTGTTTTTCTTTACCGATTTGCCCAAGACTGCAACAGGCAAGGTTCGTAAGGATGTATTAGTCAAAGAAGCACTAAATTTATCCGAATTGAAAGTTTAAAAAAATCCCTTCTAGACAGACTTGTCTGTCTAGTGTATTCTTAATTTTATGATTTCACAAAATTTATCTGGTAATGCTAATAAAAAAATCCTAGAAACCGCATCTAGACTGTTTTACGAGCAAGGCTATCATGTGACTGGAATTAATCAAGTAATTGCGGAAGCAGGGGTAGCCAAAGCAAGTTTTTATCACCATTTTTCCTCTAAAGAAGAGTTGTGCATAGCATACTTGCAGAAGCGTCATCAAGATTGGTTTTCTTGGTTGCAGCAACAAGTTGAACAACATGAAGATAACCAAGAACGTTTGTTAAGCCTATTTACTTTTTTAGAATGCTGGTTGCCCAATAGCAATTTTAGAGGCTGTGCTTTTTTAAACATCGCTTCAGAATTTCCCGCACCAGATAGCAAAATTCGACTCTTGGTCATCAATCACAAAAGTGTTTTGCAAGATTACATTCGGCAACTTGTTGACAGATTGAATATTTCCACCACCAACAATCACACAGTAATGTTGGCGGATTTAATCTATCTTCTGTTTGAAGGAGTAATTACAACAAGTCAAATTTATCGGTCAACACAGTCTATTCAAACTGCACGAGCAGCAGTTAAGCAGTTAATCAGTTAAGCTTTTATTTTTTTGATCGTGATAGACAGACCAGTCTGTACAAACAAGCAAACAATTTGAGGTGAATGAGCATGGTTAAACAATCAAATAGCATTGCAGGTGGTAATAGAAAAGCAGCGTCTTGGATACATTTTTTGCAGAAGTTCCAAGGAGATAATACAAAACTACCTCCTAAGCATTCGGCTAAAGCAATAATGCTTGCTTGGTTAGGGGGATTTCTGGCAATTAGTGCGGTAGCGATTCTCTCGAATACATTTTCTGTTGCACTTGTACTAGGTTCTTTTGGAGCGTCCTGCGTTCTGGTGTTTGGGTTTCCAGATGCAGCTTTTTCACAACCGCGAAATATTCTTGGCGGTCATTTTTTGAGTTCTTTAATTGGGTTGATATGTCTGACGCTGTTTGGTGCAACGTGGTGGTCAGTTGCTATAGCTGTTGGGACTGCGATCGCTGTGATGATGATGACTCGAACCACTCATCCACCCGCAGGCTCTAACCCAGTGATTATTTACCTGACAAAACCAGCATGGAGTTTTCTGCTGTTTCCCACTGTTTTTGGGGCAGTAGTTTTAATTGTTGTGGCTCTTCTCTACAATAATTTTACCCGCGAAGGTAGATACCCGAAATATTGGTGAACCAAATATCTACCCCAAGTTAGTGAGGGATGGTAGCAGAGGGACGACGAGCAGTGTATTTTTTCATTAACTCTTTTACTTGGGTAGCTACCAATGGGTGAGAATCTTGTTGTAATTTTGGCAGGAGTTCTAAAAGCACGCGATGGGAAACAGCATTTAAATAGGCGATCGCCGCTTCTCGGACAAAGCCAGTAGGATGACGCAAAGCTAGTAAAATTTCATTACTAGTTAAGCGGATGCGGCTAACTTGCGCCAAATGAAAACAACAAGCTAAACACCAATCAGACAGAAAATTATCTAAACTCAGCATTTTTTTGAGTCTTTCACTAACTGGCATTGGTTCATATTTTACTAATTCAGCTTCTACAAGGTAATGCAATTTTTCTTGGTGCGATCGCTTGTCTAAAATATTCAACAACAGCGATTTTACAGGCAGAGTGAGTGTATGCTCTAAAATTTCTAAACCCCTGGCGATGTTTGTTCCAGAGGGCGATCGCAAATTAAACGCTGCTGCTTGCATTTTTTCAGGTGAATAAAGCAGCTTCAAGAGCAACAGTAACCGTTCTCGTCCATCTATTTCTAGTTCTAGCAGCGATCGTTGCAACAATTCACAGACAACCGCTGCTCTCTGGGATGAGGAATGATTGTCTAGAGTTGGTGGTTTTTGCAAGTCAATGTAAGCTGCATAAATTTCTCCTAAAAACTTTAACTCTTGCTCAATTAAACCTTCTACCCTAATTTGATGGAAGCGGTCTACTCGATTACTGGTTTCTGGTTGTTTCTGCACTTTGAGTAAACTACGCAGAATTTGATATCTAGTCGCACCCCAAGATTTTTCTAAATGTAGCCAGAGAGCTTCAATCGCTTCTAGG
This sequence comes from Nostoc sp. PCC 7107, assembly GCF_000316625.1. Lineage (GTDB taxonomy): Bacteria > Cyanobacteriota > Cyanobacteriia > Cyanobacteriales > Nostocaceae > Nostoc_B. Next base: position 1,157,820 of record NC_019676.1, read on the forward strand.
CTAGGAATGTGGGCAATTGTTCGCCACGCATACATCCGAACTATTTCTGGCTTATAAGTATTGGTAGCCAACCGCAACAGCATATCTAAAGCTTCATTTTCTAGTTTGGCTAAGGCACGCATAGCTGTGCTGCGAGTTGATTTATAGTAAAGCGCAGCAATCAAGGCTGAATAGTAATCTTCTAAGCGAGTCGCTGCAATCATTTCCAAAACAGCACAGCGCACACGCAAAGATTCATCCTGCAATAAATTGGGAATATGAATTCGCAGTGCTTGGAGATAAACTGTTTCTCTTAAGGCTTTAACTCCATTAATGCGTTCTCGTTCTTGTTGATGAGTCAACATCCTTTGCAGCGTTTTGGTCGCTGCTACTTTTTGCATCGGCGTTCCCTGACGCAAAATCAAAGCGGCGGCGGTGGCGCGGATTAAAGAGTGGTGTCGCGCTTGCAAATATTCTTCTAATTGACTCAAATTGGGATTTTCTTCAGCCAGCCAAACATAGCGCAACGCTAAAGCCAAGACTTCTGGATCAATTTTTTCTGGGGGTTGTTCGATTAATAGGCGTACATCCGCTATATAAGCAGGATTCGCCCCTCCCATAAACATGACTTCCAAACTTTGGCGCTGTAATTCTGGTGGTAACTTCAACAACAACGGGGCTAAAACTTCAGCGGCTCCATGCGAATCAATTTGGGCTAAAAGTTCAATACAAGAGTGTTTATCTGTGGTGCTACCTTTTTCTCCTAAAGCTTTAACTACCCCTTGTTTAAAGACACGCAAGCCGACATTAGAAGCACTTAATTCTCCCCGTTCTGCGCTCAAAACTAATAAATCAACATAACGCGATCGCAGTACCCAAACAACTCTTAAACAGGTAGCAGCAGCTAATACGGTTTCACCAACAAATACCCATTCTTGTAATACTGTGGGAACAACTCGATTACAAAAAAACAGAGTCGCCAAAATCAGTAATCCAGATCCCCCGGTCGCGATCGCTTCGGCTGTTCCGCCAGATAATGCCTGCATGTGGCTGCGTAGCCGTTCGGGAATGGGTTGATAAAGAACTGGCCCACTACTGACAACAAAGGTATAGCGCAGCAATTCATCACAAAATTTTAAACCGACTAATCCCCAAAAAATGCCATAAGAATGCAAAGCTGGGAATAAATTTAATAAAGCGATCGCCGCTGGGACAACAAAGCCAACACTAATCGGTAAAAGTGCGGCGGTGAAAAACACACCAATGCGTTCGATCAGTCGGCTGGAAACAAACCACTGAGTTGCTAACTCACACAGCCCAACAATCCCCCCGAATATACCTAAAAAACTAGCAAGGTCGCGATCGCCTAAATTAGATTTTAGTTCCCGGAGATATTGAAAATCGACTAATAGTCCAATAACTTGTAAAAGCCCCACAAATGCAAATAACTGCCATGTATAGCGGCGCAGTGGTGCTTGAATTCGCCGATATCGAGAAGCCTGTTCATGGGGAACTTGACGTTGTGGCGCATCAGGAAAGGCGGCTCGATATTGATTGCTTAAATAAGCTAAGATTGCTGACCCTAAAACAATCAATAAACAAGCAATTAGAATGACTTTTTCTAGTTTGACGAATTGCAAAATCCACGGCAAACTAAAACCGCTGATTACATCCGCTACTAATAATCCACTGCTAACTAATGGGTATGTGCGTTTAATTTCCCGGATGTTGAATATTTGGTTAGCAACAATTGAAGTGTTGAGGTCGTTGACGACGTAAAGTCCATCTACCCACAGTCGCAGGATAAACACCAAAATTACTGCTAGGTACGAAAGATGTAATCCCTCACGCAATAATACCAAAAATATCAGTGGCACGACCATACAAGGTGCGATCGCCACCACTACCCAACGCAAAGGAAAAATCTTTTGTAGCCAAGAATAAACAAAAACCAACCCTGCACCTGTTACAGCACTAGCAATGTACATCCAAGGCAACGGCCCAGCACCATATTCATCTAAAAACAGTGCTACTGTACTATCCTCTGCCCAGCGTAATCCGATAGATACAGTTGTGTAAAAGGCAAACATAATCCATGTACGTTCACCTTCCTCTGGTCGCAGATTTACCCACTGTAGCAGTCGTGAGAGAACACCTTTATTAACAACCAACGAGTAATTTTTCAGTTCCATGCAGTTTAACTTTCTGATATCACCCTGCAACAGTTCGAGCAAACATCGCACTCAGCACTTAAAAAGCAAGAGTCCTGAGCAACTGAGTATTATGTTTCCCACTCAGCTCTCAGGACTATCAGTTTTTGATAAACTTCTGCGATTTATGGTCGCTGTGCTATTTCTAGCTGTGAACTATGCGTTGTGTTTAGAAAAGTTAAAGCTTATTTCTTCGGCGAAATCAACATCATCATATTTCTTCCCTCTTTTTTCGGTGCTTGTTGCACTTCTCCAAAAGGTTCAAGATCTGTCGCCATACGCTTGAGTAAATCTTCTGCTAAGTCACTGTGTTGAATTTCTCGACCCCGAAACATAACAGTAGCTTTGACTTTATCACCATCTTTCAAGAAGCGCTCTGCTTGTTTCACACGCACGTTGTAATCGTGTTCTTCGATTTTGTAGCGCATCTTGACTTCCTTGACATCAGCCGTGTGCTGCTTTTTCCGGGCTTCCCGCGCCTTCTTCTCCTGTTCAAATTTGTATTTCCCGTAGTCCATAATTCGGCAAACTGGCGGGTCAGCCTTATCACTCAGCAGCACCAAATCTAACTCTTTTTCTTCTGCTAGTTGTAATGCTTCCTGAGGAGTGATAATTCCTAGTTGGGAGCCATCAGTATCAATGACTCTAATTTTCGGGAAGCGAATTCTCTCGTTAATTTGGGGCAGATCGCGAGTTCTTTTTTTCTCAATCACAGGCATTATGATTTGTGGAAGCTCTCTTTTTAGAATATAGTTTGGTTTTGCTCTGTATGCCTCAGAAGTACAATACTTAAAATAACTGAGGACTTAACAATCAGCCTTGGATTCTGGAGTAACTAATCTATAGTCTAGTTACTAATGGCTGTATTTGTCATTCTACTCATAATGACAAAAATTTCTCTGCAATAGTTAACTTAAATTACATAACCAAAGTCAGAGCTATTTATTGTAACAATTATTTTATTTGTTATTGACAAATATACGAAAGTATAGTTTTAACAGGGTTGAAGAGTGGGAGAGTCAGACTATTTTCCTTAGTCGGTCGAGAGTTTTCCCATCAGTGGCTGTCTAAAAATTTCATCTTTCAGACTTCATCCTTCAGACTTTAATATACAGCTTTTATATTGGATATATGTAGTATGCAAATTTCAGAGCATCGGAGGTAAGCTTGACCACAGCGATACACTGGCAACAGCGAGTTGGCAATCAGCGGGACTGGGTTTGGCGCGGCTGGCAGACTCGTTATACCTACATCCGCCCTAGCGCAAATTATCATAACTCAACGCCCTTAATTTTGCTACATGGGTTTGGTGCTTCTATTGGGCATTGGCGGCATAACTTAGAAGTTTTGGGTGAATATCATACAGTTTATGCCCTAGATATGCTGGGTTTTGGCGCTTCGGAAAAAGCCCCAGCAAATTACAGCATAGAATTATGGGTCGAGCAGGTATACGAATTCTGGCGAGCATTTATCCGCCAACCCGCTGTATTAATTGGCAATTCTAATGGTTCCTTGATTTCCTTAGCAGCAGCAGCGGCTCACCCTGATATGGTGCAAGGCATTGTGATGATGAGTTTGCCTGACCCATCATTAGAACAAGAAGCAATACCTGCTGTTTTGCGCCCAATTGTAAAAACTATCAAAAATATTGTTGCTTCGCCGTTGGTATTGCAGCCAGTATTTAAGTTTGTGCGTCAACCCAGTGTCTTACGGCGCTGGGCGAGTTTGGCTTATGCAAATCCTGAAGCTATTACCGATGAACTGATAGAAATTTTGGCTGGCCCTCCTCAAGACCGAGGCTCGGCGCGGGCTTTTAGTGCCTTATTTAAAGCGGCGATCGGGGTTAATTTTAGTCCCAGTGTTAAAGCTGTATTGCCAACATTGAAAATTCCCATCCTCTTAATTTGGGGACAAAAAGACCGATTTGTTCCGCCTGTATTGGCTACTCGATTTGCTCAATACAATGAAAAATTAGAACTACTCAATTTAGAGAATGTAGGCCATTGTCCTCACGATGAGTGTCCAGAACAGATTAACCAAGCCCTTTTAGATTGGATGATTCGATGTTTTGGCGATCGCCAGTGTTGAAGAAGAATTCAAAAGTCAGAATCAATCATTAGGCAATTTTGACCCGCAACTGATGGAAGACAAAACTTCAACAAGCTCATTGACCACCAAATTGAAAATTTGGTGGGTGTCTTAAATTCGTGTGTTCCGATGCTCACGGACTCGCTCAAAGCGAAGTTATGCCGTTGGCGAAGCCTCTCGTTCGCGTTAGCGTCTCTGAAAGAGAAGAGAAGGCTTTACGCTACACTATCCGTCAGTCGTATAGAATTCATTCACGCAGATCTAGCCTATTTGGACTTGGGCTGTATCAACTGCTGTAGCACCATTGACAGAGCTGGCGACAGAAACCATCTTGTTGAGAATATCCTGGCTAGGAACTTTACCTTTGAGAACTACAGTTCCACCAGTCTGAGCAACCCAAAGTGTCTCTATGTCATCAAGCTGCTGATCTTGATCAAATGCTAATGCCACCCGCTTGGCCAATCCACTTTGGTCATATTCGCCATTCAATCCGATCCGTTCTGGTGGCATAGATTGAGTTGCTGTAGGCGCAGCAGTAGCAGCTTGCGGTACTGGTTGCGGAGCCGGATTGACTTGTGCATTTTGTGGTTTTTCCAAACCGAATAATCTTTTTAACCAACTCATAAATGCTGCTCTCCTATGAATATTCCATAACATGTTGAAGATAATGGTTCTTCGTCACCATTTTCATCTGTCAAGGTAAATATCTGCACTTCAGAAAGTTTCTACTTTCAGTATGATTTGTCGAGAACTTCTGTCTGGAAAGTGTAATGAGTGCATATATAAGTTTAAAATAGAAAATCACACTTATCAAAAAATTTAGTTTAACAGTACGTGTAAGGTAGCCCTTAACTAGTGTTTGCGTTAGTAATATGCTACCTGAGCCTGTGTTGGCAAAGATGAAACATACTCTTTCTGTTCTAGTAGAAGACGAAGCGGGTGTTCTTTCCCGCATTTCTAGTTTGTTTGCCCGCCGTGGCTATAACATAGAAAGCCTTGCTGTTGGCCAAGCGGAGCAAGGAGGAGTGTCCCGCATTACGATGGTTGTGGCTGGTGATGATCGCATAATCGAGCAAATCACCAAACAACTATACAAGCTGGTTAATGTGCTTAAAGTTCAGGATATTACAGAAACTCCCTGTGTAGAGCGAGAATTAATGCTTTTGAAAGTGAATGCCAATAGCACTCATCGTTCAGAAGTTATTGAACTGGCTCAGATTTTCCGAGCGCGGGTTGTCGATGTAGCAGAAGATTTTCTTACCTTGGAAGTGGTGGGAGACCCAGGAAAAATGGTAGCGATTGTGCAGGTGCTACAAAAATTTGGTCTTAGGGAAATAGCCCGGACTGGTAAAATAGCCCTAACTCGTGAGTCTGGTGTGAATACTGAGTTGCTCAAATCTTTGGAAGCAAAGGTCTAGTCAAAGCAATCTCCTGGCTGTATTTTTGATAACTCATACAATGAAGTCATTCTTAAATTGTCGCAGCTATTACCCCGGATACTTCACGGGGTTTTTTCATACTTTTTCACTGAATTTTTCGTAAATATAAAAGTGATTATTTTAACATTTTAATCAAAATTTAACAGAGAAACGTATATTTAAAACAAGAGTTTAAAGTATTAATACTTAAAAATATTGAAAAAGACTGCATGAAATTCACACAATCAATATAAATTTACGGTAATAATAGATGAAGATTTCACCAAGCTGAGTTTGTCAGGACTGTGATGACGAATGAATTTAAAGCAGTTAAACTGTTTGCCTAGAGATTAGAGATTAGGTAAAGAGCTGAAGTTGTAAGATATCAGCTTTTCACATAAGGTTAGAGTTCAGTAATATACCTAGAAAACCGTAGCAGTTCCCCTACGGTTTTTTTATGCTGCCAAATATACGTAAAAAGACTTAATTTTATCCAATTTTAGATGTAACAAAAAAGTTTATTTAGAGACTAAAACCAGCGCAATCTTTCATAAAACTAGATTTAGATTCTTAAATTTTCCAGTGATTTTACCGCACCAAAAATCAAGTAAATATGAATACAAAAGAATATATAGTTCGACACATTTAAATAAAGCGTATGTTTTTAAAGAGCTTTAGTAGCGTTGTAGTAGCAGTGACATTGTTAGTAGGTAATACAGCTATAGCTCAAACTACTAATAACCAACTAGCATTTCATGTACAAGTAGGTGCTGATAATGATGGTAATCCGATTATTTTAGATGCAGGCTCAGTAGAAGGAAGTAAGTATACTATCTTGCAAAAACAAGGTAATGGTCTCACAAAAACTACTTTTCGTGCTTCATGTACTGAAGGTCGTTTATTTTCTGAAACATCTTCTATCTACAGTGCAGATGGTCAGTTACTTAGTGAAAAACAAACCAAGCAAGAAATTACCCCTCAACCTGGAACTCCTGAAGCTAATTCGATGGAGATTGTTTGTCAAACAGCCAGCAACGAAGGTAATCAGTAAGTAAGCGTAAAATATCGACTAGTGAAAATTCTGTTTTCTGCTTAGTCAGTTAATAACTATACAAGTAAAATATGTAGACATTGTTGGCGAAACTTTTGCGATATTTCATTAGTCTGAGTTCTCAAATCCTGTAAAAAAATATCAATGTCTTCTTCTAATCAAGGTATTCCTGGATTACCTGATCTGACACATCCAATAGAACTGATCCAGTTTGGCAACCAAATACTCAAAGCTTCCATTTTATTAGTATTTTTAGTGATAGCTTTGGGTGTAGCGATCGCACTGATGAGTTTCGTCTTGCGTCGCTATCAGGAAGAAAATGTGATTTTTCTTGGTGAATGGGTTTTACGCTACTCCCAAATTTTACGGGGATTACAGCACCTCACCCTGGTATTAGTTCTGTTGGTAGTCGGATTTTTTCTCTCTTCCACTTTAGGTAATCGCTATCATCACTGGGAACAAGCAAAGGTTGTACAAGTTGCTCAAACTGTCGCTGGGGATAAGTTAGAGCAGACAGCACCCCAAGTCCGCTATGTGATTCAAGAGCCATTCACTTATAACAACCAAGTCAACGGCAAAATAATCAAAGTCAACGATACACGGGAAGTTACTCGTTATCTCTCCTTAGCAGGATCGCAAATTCAGGTAAAACTTGAACAAAACACCGATCTTCAAGGACGTAGTGCCGTTTATCGAATAGACTACAGTGCAGATTATAAAGTTGTCAACCGACTCAAAAATGTTCAAAGTTTTTTCTTTGAAGCATCACCGCCCGATGGCTACTCACTGCTGTCTAACTACAAAGTCGAACGTTCAGGAACTCGACTCGAACTTCTGAACCCTGGAGATTATGGCTTTCCCTTTAGTTTGCAACCAGGAGAAACAACTAACTTTCGCATTACCTATCAAGCTCAGGGGGGGCCGCGCTGGGTTTACAATGCTGGGGGACAAATCCTGAGTAATTTCCGCCTGACAGCAACCGCTAACTTTACGCCTGTTGAGTTTGCTAGTGGTATTACCCCTAAAGAAATTAAAGCTGATGGTCGTAGCACTCAGTATACTTGGATATTTAATGACAATGTTTCTGTAAAAAATCCCTTTGGAGTTTTTACCAACACTGCACCTATCCGTAACACTGGCATTATGCCTCGATTGTTATTATTAGCACCAGCATTATTTCTCTGGTGGATATTGCTGTTGTATTTGTCAGTTCCAATGAGTTTGCAAAATGTGGCGATCGCATCTGGTATGTTCTTTGCATGTATTTTGACTTTGACTTACCTGGCTCGCTTCATGAATGCTGAATTAGCCTGGACAATGATTGCCCTCATCTTTCTCACATTAAGTTGGGGATTAGGTGCAAATCGCAGCGCTTCTATTGCTGTGATTATCTGTTCTATTGCTGGAGCAGTGCTACCAGTGTTTGGATTATTAGTTCCATTTAGTGGTCTGACTTTAAGTGGAGCCAGTTTACTTTCAGTACTTTGGTTAACAGTCCGTCACTGGTATACCTGGTACAATTTTCCTCCAGAAGACCGTGTTAAGTAACCACTACCACTTGCTATAACCATTTTTAGCAACGAACTGTATCCTTACATCTAGTCAATAGCATCTGAATTTCTTTCGTAAAATTCACTATCAAAGTACTTGACACTAACCCACCAAGGACTGCTATATTAACAGAGGTGAAGCAATGGGGCGTAGCCAAGTGGTAAGGCAGCGGGTTTTGGTCCCGCCATCCCTAGGTTCGAATCCTAGCGCCCCAGTATAAAGAAAGGCAGATTTTTCTGCCTTTTTTTAGTTCATATATAACCTCTCTCCTCATAACATCTCAATACAAAAATCTAGTCACAGATACACATATTTGCTGACTAAATTTTTAATATGCTCAATATCAAGCAATATTCAAATTGTGGTGGTCAAACCATAGATTAGGACTATATTGATAGCTCAAAGCTTTGAAAATGTGTGGTTTATACTCATCACTGATCGATTTTAGGACTAAATCAAACACCCTCTGATACTCTTGTTCGTCTATGGGTAAATTTTTCTTTGCCTGCGCGGAAGTACTGATTTTGCTATGATTCTAGATTTGTGATGAGTTAATCCACTAGATAAGTCTTTTACCTGACACGATATTACACAGAGCTAGGAAGTTAAAAATTTCTTGCAGTTTAATTAAAAATTTCGTATAGCTAAAAAGGAATATTCGGTAGAGCTAACAAAATTAGCCTAGGCAATGTTACTGTATTTGTATTGCGTTACCCTTTACTAAGCTGTATTTGTAAAACTGTAACCATAATGATAAGTGTATGAACTAAGTTTTTCACAATACCTGCGTACTTAAAATTGTCTAACGTATTGGTTAGTTAGTCAATTCAATAAATTGCCAGGGCATAGCAACAGACAAGGTAACTTACAAGCACTCTAAGCATCTACGCCAAAATTCAGATCGCGGTTTTTGCTGCATCAAACCCCAGTCGTTTAATTTACAAACACTATGCTGAAGTCAGAAAAACACCCTTACCTGTCACAAGCTAAATCTGCTCAGTTCAATAACAATGATGACGATGAATTGCATATAGGGCAGATTTTCGCTATTCTTCGCCGTCGAATATTGTTAATTTCTGGGATCACTGCTTTAGTAGCTACAGTAGCGGTGTTAAAGGCAGAAACTGACCCTCCAGTATATCTGGGTTCGTTTGATATTTTAACCAGGCAAGTGACTGGAGAGACGAAGGTGATAGATAGTGTCCCACAGGCCATTTCTGATGAAGATGCGACCCCTAGAGTGGTAGCTTCGTCAGGTAGAGGGGATGGCGGTGGTAATACAACTATTCAAGTACTACGTAGTCCCAGAGTACTTGATCCGATTGTGGAAAAGCTGAAGACTAAATATCCATATATTACTTATAATTCCTTAGCTGCTGGCTTAAGCATCGGCTCACAATCGCCAGATATTTTAACTGTCCAATATACACACCCAGACTCTAAATTAGTTAGCGATGTTTCTAAACTACTAGCTGATGCTTATTTAGCGTATAGTTTACAAGAACGTCAGTTAGATGTTGATCAGGCGATTGAGTTTGTTGATAAACAAAGAAAACCAATAGAAGCACGCGTAAAATATTGGCAAAATCAACTCCGAAATTTACAAGTAGAAAATAACTTAATTGAGCCAGCCCAGAGAGCGCAAGAATTAGCTGGTCAATTAGCTGGGTTGCGACAACAGCGGATAGAGAATAGGTTACAACTAGAACAATTAGTCGCAAGATATCAGGATTTGCAAAGAGAATTAGCTCAAAGTCGCGGTGAACGTGCGGGTAATTCTTTACTCAGTGAAAATGGACGTTATCAAAGGATACTAGATCAAATCCAAGCGGTTGATATTGAAATCGCCCAAAAATCAGCCGTATATAGAGAAGAAAATCCAGCGATGCAAACGCTCAGAGACAGGAAAGCTTATTTGCTTCCTTTGCTGGCGGGAGAGGAAATGCGTTTGCAAAAAGAATTGCAAAGCCAAATTCGGACTGTTTCAGCCCGCGATCAGTTTTTATATGACAAAATCAAAAATCTCAATAACGACGTAAGATATTTAGCTACCCTGAGTCGTGATTACAGCAACATTCAACAAGAATTAGGAATTGCCAACGGTAGTCTGACTCAATTTACTACGAAACAACAAGCTCTAGAAATTGAAAAAGCCCAAAAACAACAGCCTTGGCGGTTACTTGATCCGAAATTAGCTACAGTTAATAGACCAAGTGCGATTTCTAACAATGCCAAGCTGAACTTAGCAATTGGGGGTGTTTTAGGATTAGTGTTGGGTATAGGAGCAGCTTTAATTGTCGATAAACTCAGCAATATTTTCTACACTGTTCAAGAGTTGAAGAACAGTACAAAGCTGCCATTACTAGGGATTGTACCTCTGAGAAAAGAATTAGAAGCAGCACCGCAATCAAATTTATCCAGAGGGTTGCAACAAACTAATCGCGCTTCTTTCTTTGAAATTTTCCGATCGCTTTACACCAACATTATGTTGTTGGGTTCAGACGATCCGATTCGGTCTTTGGTAATTAGTTCTGCTGGACAGGGAGATGGTAAATCTACTGTGGCGGTACATTTAGCACAAGCCGCCGCCGCAATGGGGCAAAGAGTATTACTAGTGGACTCTAACCTCCGTTGTCCAACTTTACACCAACGTCTTGGCATCTTGAATGTCCAAGGGTTGACTGATGTAATTGCCCAAGATTTAGATTGGGAAAATGTAATTGAGCGATCGCCCATTGAAGAAAATCTGTTTGTGATGACTGCGGGGCCAACCCCTCCCGACTCAGTGCGGTTACTGGCTTCTAAGAAAATGCAGGACTTAATGAACGAACTGCAAAGTAGTTTCGATTTAGTGATTTATGACACGCCACCCCTACTCGGATTTGCTGATGCTTACCTTTTAGCATCCAACACCAATGGTATTGTGATGGTGGCTGGCTTAGGTCATTTAAAACGTACTGCCCTAAAGCAAGTGTTGGAAGAAATTCAGATATCTGGTACACCCCTGTTAGGGATGATCGCCAACAAGTCAAAAGATTCAACACCTGTTTCTCATAACTACTATCAGCAATACTACAAAAACAGTGTTAGTGCTGAAATCGTGGAAGTAGAAACAGAAAATAGCGCCGACCAAGCTAACTCTGTTTTTAGAGGCATTAGAAGACGCTAAATCATCTTCCAGAAGTCAGAATTGAGAATTCTGGCTTCTAAATCTTTACGTTTCAGGTGATTTTAAAGCCTGATCTAAAACTTGCCGAGCCTGTTCTGCTTTAGTTCGCGCTTCTTGGTAACGCAGATTTGCTTGGGCAAAATTTTTCAGAACCTTAAAACCTTCTTTAAGACGAGTAATTTCCTCTTCGGTTACAGAGTTATCGGAGAAGAGTACGTCAACAGATTTACGAATTTCTAACGCTTCAGTGCGTGATTCTTGCACTTTTAACTTTAGTGTAGCTAAGTTATTTAACAATTGGACTGCTTGAGTAATGGCATCCTCACCGTTATTCGCAGTATCAATAGTTGATTCCTTAACTTCAATTAGTTGTTGAGGGCCAAATCCTTCCTCTAATTCCGTGGGGAGTTTACCTGCATCCATCAGTTCCATCAACTGATCCATTGCTTTATCACGAGCTTTAGCTGAATCTTTGCCAGGAATAGTGAGGATAATTTCTGGACTTTGGGCGAGAGTATACTGAACCATATTTGCGGAGAGAAAATTTGCTGGTTAACCAAGCCAAGGCAAATAATTTTAACATATAGACAGGATAATTTATGCTGATTTTATTAATCAAGGGGGAATTAATCAACACCCCCTCAATCCTTCAAAAATAAAACTTTATACTAGATAAAGATAGAGTCAATTTAAATAGGAGGGGAGAGCAATGGCTCCCAATCCCACTATCATGAAGGCTGTGGAACAACTTGGTTATCGAGTTACCATCGGTGATGTAGCGACCCAAGCAGGACTCAATGTTGCAGAGGCTGGGCAAGGTTTACTTGCCTTAGCTGCTGATGCTGGTGGACATTTACAAGTAGCAGAAACAGGTGACATTATTTACTTATTTCCGCCCAACTTTAGAGCAATTTTACGTAATAAATATTTCCAGTTACGTTTGCAAGAATGGTGGCAAAAGGTTTGGGGAATTCTTTTCTACTTAATTCGCATTTCTTTTGGGATATTTTTAGTTCTGTCGATCGCCTTAATTACTATTAGCATTGTTATTATTATTACTGCGGCTAATTCCGATCGCGATAACGATAATCGAGGTAGTAGCCGCAGTGGCGGATTCTTCTTTTTCCCAGATTTATTTTGGTACTTTAGCCCCAACTACTACGATACTTCCTACCAACAAAGGCGAAAAGACAGCCGTCAAGGTAGCGAGATGAATTTCTTCGAGGCGGTGTTTTCGTTTTTGTTTGGGGATGGTAATCCTAATGCCAAATTAGAAGAACGCCGTTGGCAAGAAATAGCGACGGTAATTCGCAATCAGCGTGGCGCAGTGGTAGCAGAACAAATTGCACCGTATTTAGATGACCTTGGCCCGGGCTATACGCAAGAATACGAAGATTATATGCTGCCTGTATTGATCCGATTCAACGGGCAACCAAAAGTTAGTTCTGAGGGACAAATCGTTTATTATTTTCCCGAATTACAAGTTAAAGCCAGCAATCAAGGTCGTCAATCAGTACCAGTTTATTTGGAAGAATTACCTTGGCGTTTCAGTCGGGCTGATTCTGGACAAATTATGTTGAGTGCTGGCTTAGGAGTTCTCAATTTTGTTGGGGCTTTAGTACTGGGAAATTTGTTAAGAGATGGCATAGTTGCGGCACAGTTAGGCGGATTAGTCGCTTTTGTCCAAGGAATTTATTGGCTGCTGTTGGCTTACGGTACAGGATTTTTGGGTGTACCCCTAGTACGTTATTTTTGGATTCAGTGGCGTAACCAAAAGATTGTGGTACGTAACCGCGATCGCTCATCTCGCGCCAAATTCTTAACCAATCCAGATGCAAATTTACAGCAAAAAATTGACTATGCTCAACAATTTGCCACAGAAAATATTATTGAAAACAAAGATTTAGTTTATTCCACCGAAACCGATTTATTAGGCCAAGAAATCGAGAATTCTGACCAAATTGAAGCGGAATGGCAAAAGCGCCTGCAAAGTGGAGAATAATTGATGAAGTGTGAAGGATAAATTTCATCCTTCACACTTCAGAATTTTTTTATTTCGCCTTAATCGGTGTAAGAGCTACACCTTGATAATAATGACCTAAAATTTGCAGGTGGTTAATACCGCGTCGAGCTAGATTGTATGCGCCCCATTGGCTCATTCCTAACCCATGACCAAAACCTAAGCCTTGTAGCACAAAACTCCCATCTGCATTTTTACTCACATTAAAGCGGGTACTTCTCAGTTTCAGTGTGGTACGTACTGCTTCACCTTGTAGAACTTTTGTACCTTTGTCTCCCACAATTTTTAAAGCTTTGACACTGCGAAAAGGTGAATACTTTTCGGGAATTATTTCCTTGACATTGCCAACACCAGAAATTCTGGCGCTAATTTCCGCAGGGGAGAAGGTTTTCACCCAATTACACTCTTTGATATCTTGATCGTAGTCTTTAACAGCCCGCAGGTAAGGCAAAGTATTTCCCCAAACATCTTCTACATTTTCGGTATGTCCACCAGAACAAGCATGGAACACCGAGAGAATAATTTTGTTGTTATAAGTAAGTACCTGCCCAGCCGTGTTATCCACCGCAGCGTAAGTAGTAGGAGATTCACTGATAACTCCTTTATAAATCTGCCAGCGATCAGGGCTATCACCTAAATCATAAATAGGATTATTGCGTTGTTTTTCCCGTTCGTAGAGAGCGTAAGTCCGAGCAGCAATTGCTTGAGCTTTGAGAGCTTCTTGTGGCCAGCTGCTATTCATTTCGCCACCAAGGACGCTGTAAAGGTATTCTTCGGCATCAACCCAGTTAACCGCAGTTAAGCCTTTTTCTGTAGGGACAACTAAAGTTCTACCTCGATACCAGCGATCGCCAATATAAACAAATCCTTTACCTGTTGGTTCAATCCAAAATAACCCAGATTGCCACTTATCTAAGGCAACTCCTCCAGAAATTGCTTGAGCATAATATGCGCTCATGGCTGGTAATTGTCCTAGGGTGCGTCCGGTACTATCCTTAACCAAAGCAGATGTAGAACTACCGACTTTTACTTGATTAACTCCCCTCTCAATGGCCACGCGTAAAATTACCGATGCTTGAGCAGGAGCAACCAAAGCAATCCACAAGAGGATACCCATCCACCAATGCCGGAATTTAACCTGAGAAAATAAAGAGCCTAAAAACAGTTGGAATTTCATACTGATCATCTAATCACACTAGTATCTGCTTGATGCTTGGGACTATGGCATCTACCACTCAAGATGAGACAGTTCTCCAACATCTGAGGTTGCCGCCTCCTATCAATTATGCACTGTATTTTTTGGAGAGATAAGAAAAAGAGGCACAGGAAAATGCAGAAATAGTCGATAGGAAGCAGAAGAAATACAAATGAAAACTATGGAATATTCACCAAACTAAACCTGTTGGTGGCTTCTTACGCCATTAGCGATAATACCAATTAAATTTAACTGGCTTAAGATTTCTTGAGATTGAATTAAATCACTTTGGGTAAGTTGACCCATACGCCCTACCATGACAATTTCTTGGCAATATCCAGCTAAAATTCTCGCATCGGCCGTGCCTAAAATTGGCGGGGCATCAACTAGCACTAAATCATAAGTTTGCTCAAACTGTTTAATCAGTTCTTTCATTCGCTGAGAACTGAGCAACCTAATAGTATCTTCTGGTTGAGGCCCAGTAGTCAAAACATCAATTAACGGATGAACAGGTTGAATATAATTATGAATATGGTTGCTTGTTTCATCTAGTAATAATAGAGATAAACCCCAATCATTGGATAATTGCAGAATTTTATGTAAGTTAGGATACTGAAAGTTAGCGTCAATTAACAGAATGCGTCTGTGCATTCGAGCCGCACTAGCCGCCAGTCCTAATAACAAAGTAGTCTTACCTTCCCCAGATAATGCTGAAGTAAACATCAAAGATTTGGAATGTAAAGAATACTTGGATATCTGAAGGTTTTGGTAGAGGATATCTAACGTTTCATGACATGGCAACCAACTATCAGTTTCTCCAAAATAATAATTTATATTCTGTTGTTTATTTCCCGAAATATTTGGTAGCCATTTCTTCAATCCTCTTGGCGCTAATTTGGGAACCGACCCCAGTAATCGTAAATTTGTTGACTGTTGTAATTCTTTTGTTGAGTAAATAGTCCGAGTAAACATTCCCCAGCTTAAGGCTACGGCAATACCTAAAATAGGACTAACTATCATACCGCCTAACAAGAGTGATAATCTATTAATTCCTCTGAGTTTACCTAAACTTGGTTCTTCTAACACCTGCCATTCCATTCCTCCTTGGGCAATTTTTAAACCCAAAGATTGTTGTGCTTGAAGCAGTTGTTCAAGTTGTTTACGTTTAGCTTTCGCCTCTGGTAATAAACGGTTATATTGTGCTATTAAGCTGGGATATTTACTGAATTCAAGCCGTAGTTTTTGTTCTGTTTCAGCCAAACTTTTTTCGTTGGCGACTAGTCCTAAAGCTGTGGTTTGGACTTGAAATAATTCTTGTAATAGTCTTGGGTCAACTCCCTCAGTCTGTTCTGGATTAGCATTGGGTTGTTTGATGTCTTCTAATAATTGATTGACCTCTTTTTTTAAGAGCCATAACTGATTCTGGCGTTGTTCTTTCAGTTGTTGGATCACGGGAGATTCATCTGTGTAGCGCTTCTGCTCTATCGCTAAAGTTAGTTCAGTCTTTTTAAAATCATTTAATATTGTTTGGTAGCGACTTGATTGGTTTAAATGTGAATTTATTCTAGCTTTACGCGCTGAAGTAGCTACTTCTTGCTGTAAATTATTGTAGCGAGCTTGTACATCTTGCATCTGGGCGCGAGTGATTTGCAATTGCTGTTGCACCCCAGCTAAAGATTCAATCAAAATTTTGGTTTGTATTTCTGGATCAAGTAGATTATATTTTCGACGAAAGTATTCTAAGTTTTTTTCTGCTTGATTAACTTCTTTTTTTAGTTGAGGTATGCGAGCATTAATAAAAGCTAGACCTTTATTTAAAGGTTCTTTTTGTTGTTGAATATTATAGTTTTGATAAACTTGTTGTAGTGCTGCAAGCACTCTCTTTGTTTTAACTGGATCGCTATCACTGAAAGAAATTTCTAATATTTGCGAAGGGACATTATTAGTTATAATTTTCTCATCTAATTTTGCTACTATAAGTTGCGCTTGTTTACCATTGATGTCTTCTATTGTAATATCTGGATAATCAGATCGTAGTAAAGATACAGCTTGTTCAATAAGTTTGGGATTCAAAACAATGTTTATCTGATCTGTGTAATCTACAACTGGTAGATTAAAATCTAAAATGTTGCTATCAGTTCCATTCATAATATTACTAGTTATGATTCCTGGTTGTGGATAAGAACTGACAAGCAATTGCATAGAACTTTGGTAATTAGATTTTGTATTCACAGCAATTAAGCCAACAACTGACATTACGGCACAAGATACACTTAGCACTAAAAAGCGGCGGCGACGCAAAATAGCAGATACTTGTTTAATAGTAACTTTTTGAGTTGGCAAGTTGAACATGATTTGCTGTTGATTAAAAATCATTTGAGCCTCTATGAAATTTTTAATTAGTTAAACAATTCACTAGAATTAAATCCAGGAATATTTTTAGCAATTACAAAACTTATTTGAGAAATTTCATAAATCGACCAAATATAATCTGGTATATTTTTTCCCTTTAACTATTAAGTGTCAAATCAACTTGATACTTAATAGCTAATCAGCTAAATAAGAATATTTTTTGAGCGTAAATAATTAAATATAAATAGTCAATGCTATTGAAAAATCTTTATTAGATTCTAATCATGGATTTTTTTTAATAGATGAGATAATTTAAATAGCAATATACTGAGAGTTATAAATAATGCTAGTATTTTACGGATAAAATATATTGCTTGATGTTTTGACAAAAATAAGTAAATAAAAATACTTGAATATATAATCAAAAAAGTTTGTATCGAGGAATACACAATAAACCAAGCCTTTGTATAATAAGCCAAATACAGCAATTATTTCCTGATTAAAGATGTTTTTCTACGTGAATTGACGAAAATATTAGCTATTAAATGTTAAAGATAATAGCATCATTAATAGTTATAAAAATACAAACATCTGTATCTAAAAAATATAGTTATGTTATCGAAAAATCCGACTAGTTAATAACCGTAGATTATATTTTTACTAGCGTAAAGTAAAGGCAATAACTTTTTAGTGGTTGTGGCGATTGAGTTAAGTGAAAAATTTATAAACTTACGAAATTTTTCCTGGTAAATGCTGAGGTAGTTTGTATGCACAAAATTTGCCTCAATTAGGACTAATAAATTTGGCATTGCTGATTCAGGGGATGATTTTTGTCTTTACATGTCACGTCTCTACAGTATTTCACGAACATCGAGACTGCTGTAAGTAGGTAGATGTTAAAAATTGGTGTTATGACAAGGCAGGAGGTGAGGCAGCCCCCGTCTTGGCGTTCCCGTCGTTCGCGTAGCATCTCCGTCAGGAGATGGGGGACTGCCGAACCCGAAGGGCAGAAGGGAAGAGGGTTTTAGATAATTTTACTTTTCGTTATATACTTCAGTTTATTTGCACAGTTCTGACTTGAAAATACTTTGCGCTGAAATTAAGCAGAAAAAATGACTGTACAGACTGTGTTTAACAATCCGAACTCAAGTAAAGACAGGTTATTTCAATCAGGCAAGAACGAACGAACTCTGTAGAACACCATGCTCCTTTTATTATCCCTTTTTCATGCGTTCTGCTGTACGCAGTTCATGACGGCTACTTAAATAGATGGAAAAGGTTTAACCCACCCAACTTGAATAGCTTGATCAAGCGCGATCGCAGCGACAATAAAGGACAGCACACTTTCACCAGCCAACACAGCACCAGCTAAACTCCAGTTAAATTCTATCTGCGCTAACCCCCGCACCAACCCAAAAGCCATAACCCCACCAGCTTTCAGTGGAAGATTTTGATCTTGGCGGATGATATAGCGGTAAGTAACACCAAATAGTAAACCAGAGAAACTGGCGATCGCCCAACTGACTAATAAGTACCAATGCAGAGTGACTTGCAAACTTGCCAGCATGTCAAAATATCTAGCCAATATTAGAGTATTAACTAAATTAGTTATCAACCAAGTAACACCCAGGGAAAAACCGCCAATCATCCCAGCTTTGAGGGATTCTAACCGTTCTGCCATTAATTGCGTATCTGACATTCTGTTCATTTGAAAAATAGGGAGTAAGGGATAAGGAGTAGGAACAATCTGATTCAGGCTTTCTAGTGTCCAGTTCCAGGTATGATAAATATTAGAGACCTTTTGTAATTATTTGCAAAACTTAGAACTATGGGAATTTTGACATTGGGTTGGGTATCACTACTCGTTGTGTTCACTTGGTCGATCGCAATGGTAGTTTGGGGACGCAACGGACTGTAGGGGTATCGTGGAAAGTCCATTTCTGAGTATTCTGGCATTACTCGCCTTCGTGCTGTTAATAGCAGTTACTGGTGGCGTTGGCTATTTAACACTGTCCGAATGGCGCGATCGCCGTCTTCGAGAAACCGAAAAACGCGAACAGCGACGTACATCTCCCAAAAAGCGATAATGCGATCGCAGTTGAATGACTTTTTTGCAGGAATGTGATGTTAGCGATCGCATTCCTGTATTGTTTGCAGTTACCCAATCAGTTTCTTGATGTTAAAATTTCTGTATTCTAGCCATCTTAAATGAGTGGTAAAATTACTTCTAAAGTTAGGTAAACCAAAAGTAGGATTTACAAACATATTTCCCTTGTTCACGAATAAATTAGGAATGTTACAGCCTCAACAGAAATTACTGTAAATATAATTTTTCTGTTTGAGTTGATCACATTACTCATTAATTAATTGTTTAAATTGACATAAAAACTAGTAATTCATAGATTTGAAGAATTTAAATTAATTAAAAATAAACGATGTGTGGGACTCCTGGTTGATTACTGAAATTATTAGTTTAGGCAGGAAACGGGAAAGACTTCGACAAGCTCAAAGTGGCGAAGTGTATCACAGGTAATAGGAAACAGTAAAAAAGCAGGTAGAAATGTAGTATTTTTTGCAAAAATCAAATATGAGTCCTATATGTAAATTAGATGTAAAGAGCATCATTGTGTTTATCAGTCTAGATTTAACGATGAAAGCGAATACTAAAACATTGAGCATTACTGAGTAATTTTTAACTTACGTGAAGTCTTATCAATTAATTTAGCTACATATCAAATCTTTTACTGTGATCTTTCCTAAGAATTAGGGAATTCTACAATAGAAGACTTTCAATATTTAAAGTCCTATCAGTAATGGAAAACTCTTCTACCATAAAACCGAATTCACAACAACCAGAATATCAGTCAGATAATTCATCCTCCCTATATCAAAGTGAAAAACAAAAAACCTTGTCTGGAGTAATTTCTCGGATTAGAGAAACTTTAGATATAGATACTATATTTAAAATTACAGTTACAGAAGTCCGACAGTTACTAAAAACCGATCGCGTGGGTGTGTTTCGTTTTTATCCTGAGTTGGGATGGGAAGGAGAATTTATCTATGAAGATGTAGGCTCAGAATGGGTTTCGGCATTAACTGCCAAACTAAAAGATCACTGCTTTGCTAAAGAATTTGCCGGACTGTACCAGGAAGGCAGAATTCATGCAATGGCTGACATATATCAAGCTGGTGTCAGCGATTGCCATGTCCAAATTTTAGAAAGATTTCAAGTCCGGGCTAACATAGCAGCCTCATTAATGAAAGGAAAAGACTTATGGGGATTGTTATGTATTCATCAATGTAGTGACTCTCGGCAATGGGAAGAGTCTGAAATTGAGTTTGTGCAACTTATCGCCGCACATTTAGGAGTTGCTCTACAACAAGCCGATTACCTCGAACAAGTCAAAATCCAATCGACACAACTAGCACAAGCACAAGCTAGAGCAAAAGCAGCTGAATGGCAGAGAATTATTGCTATCACCGTCGAGAAAATTCGCCAGTCTCTAGATATCGAAAGTATTTTCCGCACCAGCACAGCAGAAATTCGACAGCTGCTAAACGCCGATCGCGTCGCAATTTATCGCTTCAATTCTGACTGGAGTGGCGAATTTATCTTTGAATCAGTCGCCGATGGTTGGATTTCACTCATCGATGAACAGTCAACACAACCACAATTAAAAGAAAATGTTAGCGAGTGTAGCGTTAAAGACTTAGCTGAAACTCCTATCATGGATACTTATTTACAAGATACGGAGGGAGGCACTTTTACTAGAAGTGAAGTATATCGTATTTGTCATGATATCTATGATTATGGTTTTACAGACTGCTACGTCAAACTTTTAGAAAGCTATCAAGCCAGAGCTTACGTTATTATTGCCATTTACCACGGTCAAAAGCTCTGGGGTTTATTAGCCGTTTACCAAAACTCTGGCCGCCGCGATTGGCAAGAAGATGAAGTTTACTTACTTACCCAAGTTAGCACTCAACTAGGTGTAGCCTTACAACAAGCAGAATTTTTACAACAAATGCAGCTACAAGCAGCAGAAATTAGTAAAGCTGCGGAACGTCAAAGAGCGCTGGCAAATACTGTAGAAAAAATTCGCCAGTCCCTAGATATTGACGCTATTTTTAACACCACTACCCAAGAAGTGAGAAGACTGTTGGATGTGGAACGAGTAGCAATTTATCGCTTTTACCCTGACTGGAGTGGTGAATTTGTTGCTGATTCCATTGTTGATGGTTGGAATCCCAGTGTGAAACCCCAACCTGTCACAGAACGCGTATTGCTCAAAGAAACACAAGCTGGCAAATATCCCCGTCATGAAGTGTTTGTGCCAATTTCTCAAGGTGAAAAGTTGTGGGGCTTGTTAGTCGCTTATAAAAACTCTCAGCCCCGTTATTGGCAAGATGAAGAAATCAACTTACTAGCGCAAGTAGGTATACAGCTAGGTGTAGCATTACAACAAGCAGAAGCATTAAAACAAGTGCAGTTGCAAGCTGAACAATTAGCAAAAGCCGCCGAACGAGAACGCAAAGCCGCCGAACGAGAAAAGGCGTTAGCTGTTACAGTCGAGAAAATCCGCCAATCCCTGGACTTGAACACAATTTTTGTCACCAGTACCCAAGAAGTTCAGCGTTTATTGGAAGTAGATCAGGTGACAATCTATCGTTTTCGTCCCGATTGGAGTGGGGAATTTGTCGCTGAGTCAGCAGCCCCAGGTTGGGTATCGGTACGCAAACTGTTGAATGTGATTGCTAATGACTACTTGCAACAAACTCAAGGAGGTGACTTTGCTAAAGGACATACCCTTGTAGTTAGAGATATTTATAGCAATCAAGATGCTCATAAATATATATCTTTGAGCCAGTTGATGGAAGCGCGATCGTATATGATTGTGCCAATTTTTCAGGGCGATAAACTTTGGGGATTACTAGCTGCATATCACAACACCGCAGCACGTAATTGGCAAGAAGATGAAGTAGATTTATTGGTGCAGATTGGGAATCAATTAGGAGTAGGACTTCAGCAAGCAGAATTACTTGAACAAACTCAAAGGCAAAAAGAAGAAATAACACAAACTCTCAAAGAATTGCAGCAAACTCAAAGTCAGTTAATTCAAAGCGAGAAAATGGCTGGGTTAGGGCAGTTAGTTGCAGGTATAGCCCATGAAATTAACAATCCAATTAGTTTTATTTTTGGGAATATTACTTATTTGAATGACTATACTGAAGATTTGCTGACATTGCTGCGGATGTATCAGAAATCCTATCCCAAAGCTAAAGCAGAAATCCGAGAGTTTTGCGAACAAATAGATGTAGATTTTATTGCTAGTGATTTACCTAAGATGCTCACTTCGATGACGATGGGAGCAGACCGAATTTCGCAATTAGTGTTGTCTTTACGCACTTTTGCACGACTGGATGAAGCAGAAAAGAAACCTGTTGATCTACATGAAGGTATTGAAAGTACTTTGTTAATTTTGCAACATCGGTTGCAAGGAAATGATAATTCTCCTGTTATTGAAGTTATTAAAGAATATGGTGAATTACCTCGTGTAATCTGCTATGCAGCCCAGATGAATCAGGTTTTTATGAATATTCTCAATAATGCGATTGATGCTTTAGGAGATGCAGTGGTTGAGAATAAAATCACTGACCAACCAAAAATTTGGATTCAGACAAGAGTTAAAGCAGAGAGTATTATTCAAATTAAGATTGCTGACAATGGTTGTGGCATTCCTCATAATCTGCGATCGCGCATTTTTGAACCATTTTTTACTACCAAACAACCAGGACAAGGTACTGGTTTAGGTTTATCGATCAGCTACCAAATTGTTGTAGACAAACACGGCGGTCAACTCAAGTGTGTTTCTCCAGCGGGGAAAGGTTGCGAGATGTGGATAGAAATTCCTATGTTATCAAGAGATACAGCTATGTAGGGTTGGCTGTAGTGATAAGGAAACCCAACATAAGCAAAAATCTGTTGGGTTTCATTTTGTCAAATTAACACTGGTTTTTTAGCTTACCAATCAAGGTATTCAGATTGATTTGGCTAGGCCAGCCTAAAGGAAGATAGCTGGAATTGTATCCGCGATCGCGCAAATCTTGAATATATCTATTACGGATGTAGGTTGTATCAAAGTTACCAAGACCATTAAAATAAACATCCGTTAGGTGAGCCGGATCTAAAGCCATTTCACCTCTGTAAACTGCGCCATCATTTGAGTCATCCCAACCCCAAGGTGTATTAGCAGAATTGTTACTACAAGTTGGTGTACCAGCACCACAACTACCGCTAGAATCTCCCTTGAATGTTCCCCATGTCGCATAAGTTATCCCTGTAGAACTGGATGCTTCATCTAATTGACGTTGCCACAAACCACTAGAAGCAAATACATCAATTAACGCATACAATACATTGCGATCGTTCCCCGATTCAGATACTTCCGCAGTAGTTTTAGAAGGATAGTAGATAATTCCGTCTTGATTGCTACCTCCATTGAAATTTCCAGCAGGCCAAGCTCGTAAGCCATGACCTTTAGCTTCTTGTGTTGTCAAGGGATGCGGAGAACTATTGTAACTACTCGTGGTGAGTATTCCGTCAATATTTTCTGCACCGTTTGTTAAAGGACTACCAGCAGGTGTGTAGGAGTAAAAGTTTGTATGAAATACTGTGACGATACCTTCGAGTTTGCCAAAGGTTGTGCCATCTTTGCGAACGATCGCCAGCAAACCTTCTAAATCATTTTCGTGTTCTTGGTCGAAGGGAGTATCTGTCCAATCTTGCGGATGAAAGAAAGAATAAGTGATAAACCTGTGAGTACAAGTCTCAGCTACAGAATAGTAAGCATGAGCATTTAACGGATAAGCGGAAAGATTATCCCAATTATTTGTACCTCGCCAATCCCCATCATAGTTAAATCCCGTGATATAGTCGCCACTGTATTTAGTGCTATCGGTATCTTGATAGTGGATTGGCGCATGATAAGCCGCTAAATCTAAATCTGTGGGAGTTTGAGCAATTACTGGTAAATTTGTCAAAGAACCAAGGGCGATCGCCGCAATAATGCCAATCGCCATCAGCAAAACTTTTTTCCAAATCATCTATTCTCACCCTGAATGATCAACACAATTCAAGATAAAAACCGATCTTTAAGAATTGATGTGAATTAAGTTAAAAATAACTAAAAATATGGGTTAGAAGTAATCCCATTTCACCCTTCTCATTTAAATCCTAGGCAACAAAAAACCTCGGCGAAACTAACCGAGGTAAAGGGGAGAATAGAAATGACGATGAGTGATACAAATACTGAAATTTAGAAAATATTAGCTAATTGCAAAAGCAAACAAAACTAAAGCAGTCACAAACGTAGCAGCAACTGCGCCTTGTAAAACATAACGGCGTTGTTCCCAAATTGTTGGGAACTCAGCGCAGTAAACCTGGGGTTCAGTTGCGTAGTTATTGAGAACACCGTCTTCATTAATTGTGGTGTACATAGTTTTTTTCCTTAGCTGTTAACTTATGTAAATAAATATAACAAGTTTGTAACGAACTGTCAACAAGACTTGACAAAAAAAGGCTAAATAATTTAACAAAAGGCGATCGCATCTCCACAAAATTAAATAGGGGCGCAAAACGTTGCACCCCTAACGAGCTACCAAACTAATTTCAAAACTGGTTCCTAATTAAACCAAGCAGCAAACTGGAAGAATTGTCCCCGGAACACTTCTAACAACCGCACCCAAGTGTTTGTATCTGTGACTCTCCCCAACTCTAAATAGCTTGCAGCACCAGTTCCCTGCGCCCACAACACCAAATCAAAGTTACTGGGCTGAGTGAAGACTTTGTTTAAATTAATACCTCTAACCTCACGTTTTCGCCAGAAGGGAATTAACTTTTTCCCTGTCAGTAAGGTATCTGCTTCATCTAAAAAAGTCAGCCAGCTATCAATCATCGGTTGAGTAACTACAGCATTGGGAATTACTCCCTTTTGTTGAGGGTTGGGTAGCCATTCGCGATCATTATCGGTTTCCGCTAAAATCAATTTCCAAGATTGACGACTTAAGGCTGTAACTGTTTGAAAATTTTGGATTGCAGTTGTTAAACGTTCTGGTTCTGTGAGGGGAAAATTAATCAGATGAACGAACGCAACAATGTCGGCAATAATATCAAAATCAAACCCACCGGATGCAGTTCTACCCTCAACCAAAAATGGATAAGCGGTTTTTGGTTGAGCAAAAACTAGATGAGCAGTGGAATCAAACAATTTACTTTCGTCATAAGCCAACACCACCTGAGCGATCGCCGACAGTAAATTGCAATATCCCTTTAGCCAAATGACATCACCCGCATCAAAAGCGATCGCTAAATTTTGAGCAGCTTTTTCTGTAGCTGGTATCCCTGTCAATAAGCTGAAAGTTTTCCAGAAAGATTCATCTTCTTCTAGCTTACCATCAGCATTGAAATCGAGCCGTGTTAAACCAATCCGCAACGGTAGTTTGACTTGATTATCTTTGATCGGTTCGAGAGTATCTTTGACTTGAGTTAAATCATTAAGTAAATCTTCTAGAATCTTTCGTGCATCTTGATATGTTATTGGCTGCGGTGTTGGATTTGTCGGCACAGGAAGACGTAAAATCGGGAAGAATTGAGTCAGAACATTTTGCTGCAAACCATAACGGTAAAGTGACTGCATTAACTTTTGAGTTGCACCCATCAACTGCACAACTCCTAATTTAAATCGCGTCTGATCATCATCAGCATTTTCCTGAAGCTTGGCTAAAAAAGCTTCCTCTCCCTGTTGAAATTGAGCATTGATCAGATACTGCTCAATTTCAGAAGGGGGCGTAGCCGATTTGACCAGTGGTGTGAATGAGAATAACAAACTGATCACCAGTAAAAAAGAACAAACAAAAACACGCATAAGATTTTATGGTTTGAATTCAGATGTTGGCGCTACTTTAACCTAAATAATCATAAATTCTGCCAAATAATAGCTAAAAGTCTGATTTAGAGTGAATTAGGAGAAATAAAATTTGCTACTACATAACGTGTAGGGTTTTAGCTGTCTAGCCTAACCAGTAGCTACACGATTCAATGTATGCAGCTTGAGTCTACTTAGCAGATGAATTGTAATTGCTAATTTTCCTGATTTTTCTCGCATCCACCAACTTTTACGGAAATTCACGTAATAATTTCCACAATTTATGAAATTATTGGTTACGATTGTCTGGGTTTTACTGCTGGTGGGGTATGAATAACCGTGTGGTGTAAATATAGTTTTATTACTAGCGTTAGTTTGAGTCTCGCTTTATTAGTTACTGGTTGTGAAAATAAAACTTCTCAGTGTCAGCGGCTAATTCAAGTCGTGAATGAAGGAAATGCACTCATTGATCAAAATAAAGGGAAGCAAGCAATCACTAGCTTGCAACTATCTAAAGATTTAGAGGCAATTGATACAGCTTTAGAAGAACTAAAATTAGCAGATCCCAAACTCAAAGAATATCAAAGCCGTTTTCAGAAGGTGTTTGATAACCTCAGTCAAGCAATTGCTAAAGCGGCTAAAGCTTTGGCTGCTGCTAAAACAGCCGAAGCTTCACCAACTGGTAGAGAAAAAATCAAAAAGGCCAGAACCGAAATTGATACAGCTTTAACCGCCGCTGCTAAAACTGCTGGCAAAGAATCAGATACTTTAATGAATGATCTAAATAAGCACTGTAGTCAGTCTGAGTAAAAGTTTGAAGGCTGAAATTGAATATTTCCTGAATTAATATCTACCCTACATCAGTAGGGTATTTTGTTGCGTAGCAGTAATATGGCGCTGTTCAGGGCGTAATTACTATGTAAATATTAAGCAGTAAACACTTGGGAATTTCACTAAATATGAATAATATTTCGTTATCCAACGATAATTGGAATGCGTTTCTTTATCAAGAAAAACACGCTTTTGTGTGGCAATATGGCGAAGATTTGTTGCAATGGCTGAACCCCAAGCCAGGAGAGTTAATTTTAGATTTAGGTTGTGGAACTGGTCAACTTTCAGCCAAAATTGCTGAGTCTGGTGCTGAGGTGATAGGAATTGATAGCGCTATCACCATGATTGACAAAGCGAGACAAAATTATCCAAATTTACGTTTTGAAGTTGCTGATGCCCGGAACTTGCAAATAGAGCAGTCCTTCGATGCCGTATTTTCTAATGCTACCTTGCATTGGATCAAAGAAGCAGAGGCCGCGATCGCATCTATATATCAAACACTCAAACCAGGTGGGCGTTTTGTGGCTGAGTTCGGTGGTAAAGGCAACGTCCAGGCGATCGTACAAGCATTGTACGTTGCTTTTGCACAAATTGGTCTACCCAATCCCCAAGCCTTAAACCCTTGGTATTTTCCCAGTATTAGTGGGTATACCACCTTACTTGAGAAACAAGGGTTTGAAGTTAACCAGGCTATTTTGTTTTCTCGTCCCACGCCTTTAGCTGATGGAAAAGTAGGTATAAAAAATTGGCTACAAATGTTTGGTAGTAGTTTTTTATCACCATTATCTGCTGAGGAACAAGTAGAAGTTGTGCGTATAGTGGAAGATTATCTTCAGCCCACACTTTACCGAGATCATACTTGGACAGCAGACTATCGAAGAATTCGCATCTTCGCTATCAAAGTTTAGCTTGTGTGGAACTTTAGCAAGTAAAGGTAGACATTTATTTTAGATACATTTGGGATATGGGTAGTAAATTTCACTACCGTTAGTCTATGAATCAAAGGGTGTTAGTTTATGTCTAGACAGAAACTGCAAAAATCGTTGTCAATATTTCTAGGCTTTGGCTTGAGTGGAATTTTTCTTTCACTAGCTTCTCCCTCACTAGCCGAAACATCCTCAGTGCTGTTACCTTCAGATGCACCTTTGGAACTAGACTTATTAACCAAGCCCAACAGTACTGTAATTACAGCTAATACCATTAATCCACAAGGATTAACAACTCCGAGTTTATGGTTAGCTCAAGCTAATTCCGAAAATAAATTGTTGGATAATTGGATAGCATATCCGGCTAATGCTACAGCGCCTGGGCGAGTAGATGTGATTGTCAATCAGCAAATTTGGAGTATCTTAGATTATCTGGAACGTTACAGCTTTGTGAATCGTTTAGGTAATGTTGCGAGAAAAGACGTTTATAATCTACGAATTTTTAATTATCAGCAAGAACTTTTGGGGAGTTACACTTGTAATTTCCAAACAAACCCAACATCATGCCGCATTCAGATAAATTCTTTAAATAGATTGGGGTTGCAACAATCATCGGAGTGAGGGTGATAGAGTTAAAAGTTTTTAGTTCGTAACTTTTTTAAACGCAGAGTATTTCCAGCGCCTCGCTACGAAGTTTGTTTGTCTACTGAAATTAGCTGGTTTTGATTTTGGTAAACAGAGATTCATACTGTTTAGCTGTTGATGTCGGTAAAGCCAGCAGGAATTCACTTTTAGAGAAAACTTGATGATTTGTCTGTAACAAACTACGTATTGGTTCTTGAATATCGGTAGCTGCAATATCGGCAAAAATTGGTGAATTGGTTTTGGTCTTGGCAGTAATTTGCTTGGCTATGTCTGGTTGCCAACAAAAATCAATCCATTTAGATGATATGTCGTTTTTGCTGGCTTTTGTGGGACGTACCCATAAATCTGCCCAGATGGCTGTTCCTGACTGAGGAATAACTGCATTGAGTTGCGGATAACGTGATAGCAGTGGTAACACATCACTAGACCAACCAACGGCTAACCAAGTGTCGCCAGTAACTAGAGGTTCTAAATAGGTATTAGAACTGTAGAATTTTACTTGTTGGTTTAAGGTTTGTAGTTCTTTTTCGAGGTTGGGTACAGTGTCGAGATTTTCGGTGTTGTATGATTTGCCGAATTTCTTTAACACTAACCCAATTACTTCTCTAGGATTATCTAGTAAAGAAATGTGCGATCGCAATCCATCCCGCCACAAATCACTCCAATCTTGTGGTTGCCATCCCAATTCTCGGAATTTATGGCGATCGTATACAATCACTGTACTACCCCACCGATAAGGCGCAGCCCACACTTTGCCTTGAGGATCTAAGATACCTTGGTCATTGCGCGTTACTAGTTGTCGCCATCTTTCATCCAATTTCGACCAATATTGTAATTTTTGGACTTCTGCTGCTTCTAGCGGTTGAATTAATTTCTGTTCAATGGCGCTTTTTAGCCAATAATCTCCCAAACTTACCAAGTCAACTACAGTAGTTGTTTGCGAATTGATAAATGGAATCCAGCGAGTCCAAGCTTGCTTATCGTTGGTTTTTGGTTGTTCTTGCCAACTCTGCAATTGCTGATATAAATTTTGGATTTGGTCAACTGGGGCAAATTTTAGCTGCGCTTTTGGCTGCAAAGCTTGGCTAAATTTATCAACTACTTGGCTAGGAATAGAACTTTTCAATAATTGAATGCTGAGTTTGGCTTGGTTTTTATTGTCACACCCAACCAGTAGTTGCGACAGTGCCAATCCACCTGTACTGAGCAAAAATGATCGTCGATCCATTAATTTTGGATATGTAAACTTAGATTCTAGACTATTGTCTTACATTGCTCTCAAAAAGTGAGCTAATAAGAAAGAAGCTTTTTTGAAAAAATCTAGAATAAGTGCAAACTGCTATTTGCTCGTATTTTTAAGGGATCTGAAGTGAAATTGCCTAGTGATTCCTCTAGAATCAAAGTACTCGCTTAATTCCTAAAATAAATGCCTCCTAGTCATGGAGGCAAAGCGTAAAGCATCCTAATATTTCTGGTGAAACAATAACATATACTTCGTGATATTCAATGAGGGTAATCACCCTTCACTAAAAAGGCACACATTTGTGCGCTATTGAATTATTACTAGGGAAATATTCTGGCTAAGAAGGTGATGATTTCTGTCCAAGCAGAGGTAGTCGCAACAGCATCGTAACGATAACCATCATCACGCATAAATGTATGTTCAGCTTCATATAAAAATACTTGATGAGTTACATTAGCATCTGTAATAGCTTTCATTAATATATGGCGATCTCTTTCGGGAATGTGAGGATCAAGAGTACCAAGTATCAGCAGCACTTCGCCTGAAATTTCACTCACTCTATGAATAGTATCAGCTATACCTTTACCGAGTTTGCCGCTAGGAATACCAGTCGGGTAGCAGCAGACAGCAGCTTTAATGTCACTGTGGAAGGCGGCGCGAAACGATAAATGTCCGCCAATGCAAAAGCCGAGAGTACCAATTTTATCAGGATTCACAGCCGCGTCAGCCTTAAGAAAATCAATTACAGCTTGACAATCCGTATCATACTCTGCGATCGCCGTGCGACGTGCATCATCATTTCCCCGCATTCTCCCCAAATCATCTGGTTCAATAACTGCACCAATGGGTTCCAGACGATGAAAAATTTCGGGTGCGGCGACAACATAGCCAAATCCTGCTAGGTAATTAACCAAGCGAATCATCGGACTACCTAATTGATAAATATCACTGTAAAACAAAATGCCTGGGTAAGTTCCGGCTGGTTGAGGAGAGGCGACATAAACCCGCATTAAGCTGTCATCTACCCTTAACTCAACATTGCGCTTAGCGATTTGCACTTGTTTGGCTCCCAGTCATAGTCGTTTTCATTAGCTTTTACAGCATTGAGTGATGATATCGGGATAGTAGCGCGATCGCCTCACCACGAAAATAAAGATACATTTAAAATTAGGTAAAAAACTCATCTTGTCAAAATATGTAAATAACTTGTGCAGGTTCATAACCCTGACTTCTCAAATAAGTTGAGGTTCTTGTTGTTCATGTATTGTTAGTGATACTAGTACAAAAAAGCAAAAGTAAAAAGTAAAAAGTAAAAAGAAATAATATTGACACCACAAGCCTTTTAGCAATTCCAGATGGTCACTGAACGTACCTGTACTGAGCGCAGCCGAAGTAGTTGAAGTCTGGTCTGTTTATTTACACCAACCTGTACTAGATAAGTTCAAATTAAACAAACAGTAAAAATTAAAATGTCAGGCAAAACTTTATAATCTCACCAATCTCATAACAGCACTAATGTCTAAGTAAAATATTCATCAACAGTCATTAACTAAAAGCAAAAATACTTCAAATTTCGATAAATAAATTATTCAAACGGTGTTAAGCTGACTATAGGAATCAAGAAAAGCAAGAACGCAAAAGACTTCAAGAAAAATATTGAAGTAACTTCAATAGAGTCCTTTTGCTCTGGTAAATCCACTTCAATATCGTGAAGCTTTTTGCTAACGATAGAAATCAGCCAGATAAACAGGATACTCACCTTCATACAATCTTGAAGTCAGTGATAACTTGCTTAGATAATTACTAGTAATAATTGGCTATAAAAACTAGTATTATCAGCCAGAAAAAATTACTCTAAGAGACAAGGAAGAAAGACTCTTAGTATATCTGGCAATCTAAAAGACATCAGAAAGGTTACTGAAAATAATGCAAGCCAAATAAAATCTATCTTCGTCATAAAAGATTGATTTTACCCGCATTAATTACTAGTAGATTGAGTAATCTTTCAGGAGTATTTGTTAGCAATACCAGCATCTGCGATCGCTTGATATCTCAGGATATCATTTGCGGCGATCGTGATGAGAAGATTTGAGTAGTTGTGACACATCCAAAAACAGGCAAATTGTAAGTAATCACCATTCAGAGTGTAGTGCAATTTTGGTTGGTTGGGTTTATTAAAACCTGGGGAAATGTCAATTGCCACTGTCACCACTCTTAAGGCTTGAGCAACCGATGGGGATTTAATTACACCAACCTGTAATGTGTATGTCCAGCTTTTCTCAACCTTGCTTTTCATGAGATGAAATTTCTGCACACACCCGATAGCAACCAGGCTACAAATACCAATTTCATCTCTTGAGATTTATCTGAATCTGCATTTGGTAATACTTGCAATATTCCTGAAAAACGAATTCTCAGGTATGCAACCTTTAACCATTATTGACTCTCCAACTTTGTAATCACAATCATCACAGGAAAACACCAACCATGGCTATTGACAAAAAAATCAGACAAATCGCTTTCTACGGTAAAGGCGGTATTGGTAAATCTACCACTTCTCAAAACACCTTGGCAGCTATGGCTGAAATGGGTCAACGCATCCTAATCGTAGGTTGCGACCCTAAAGCTGACTCTACCCGTTTGATGCTGCACTCTAAAGCACAAACTACAGTATTACACTTGGCTGCTGAACGTGGTGCAGTAGAAGACTTAGAACTCGAAGAAGTAATGCTCACAGGCTTCCGTGGTGTTCGTTGCGTAGAGTCTGGTGGCCCAGAACCCGGTGTAGGTTGCGCTGGTCGTGGTATTATCACCGCTATTAACTTCTTAGAAGAAAACGGTGCTTACCAAGACGTTGACTTCGTATCTTATGACGTATTAGGCGACGTTGTGTGTGGTGGTTTCGCAATGCCTATCCGTGAAGGTAAAGCACAAGAAATCTACATCGTTACCTCCGGTGAAATGATGGCGATGTACGCTGCAAACAACATCGCTCGCGGTATTTTAAAATATGCACACACAGGCGGCGTGCGTTTGGGTGGTTTGATTTGTAACAGCCGGAACGTTGACAGAGAAATCGAATTGATCGAAACTCTGGCAAAACGCTTGAACACCCAAATGATTCACTACGTACCCCGCGACAATATTGTTCAACACGCTGAATTGCGTCGGATGACAGTTAACGAGTACGCACCCGATAGCGCACAAGGTAATGAATACCGCACCTTGGCTAACAAAATCATCAACAACGAAAATCTCAAAATTCCTACCCCAATTGAAATGGAAGAATTGGAAGAATTGTTGATTGAGTTCGGTATTCTCGAAAGCGAAGAAAATGCTGCCAAAATGCTTGCTACACCAGCTGAAAGCAGCAAGTAATTTTGATGTAGTTATCAATAATTTCTGAGCAACCAGAACCCCGGTTTTTGTAAAAGCCGGGGTTCTGGCTTTTGTAATTTCTATCGCTGGTCATACTTCAGTAGATTCCACAAACTTAATATATTTAGATAACCTTATAAATATGTTGTCGTGATTAGCAAGCTTAAATATTTTAGACCTGTGTACGCTCCACACCACTAGGAAGTTAAATGTAATGCAGATTTTTCAATTTTGGAATCGATTAACCAAGGGAAAGTTTAGTAAATTATTCGGTCATGCAGTAGTTTTAGGAGTAGGTGCTAGTGTTTTGCTGTTCCATGCTAGTGCAACCGCGGCTGAACAGGTAATTTTAAAATATGGTAGCTTTCAAGGGCCTGTTTCTGTAGCGGAATTGACTGAGTTTGTGCAAACAGGGAAGACTACCCCGACACTGAGAACTTATTTGCAGGTATCTAAACAAGATCCTACTGTAGCCAGGAAAGCACTAGTTGCAGGTATAAAAGCTGAACCTGCTTATTTAGATAGTTTGTTATCTGGCTGGACAGGGCCAATTTTAATTGCTCAAATAGGTGATGTAGTTCATCCACCTGCGGGAGACTTAGATGCAAAGGCGCTACAAACATCTTTGAGTAAGTCTATTCAACAAGATGGGGAAATCACACTGCTGGGCGCAATTCGTCATTATCCAGATAATACTGTAGAAATAGAAGGCGATCGCCTGATTCCAGTTTATGAAAGACTCAGCAGCTTGGCGAAAATCCTTTAAGTACTGAGTGCATTGCCAATTTCAAGCTTCATCAGGTTGAAGTTTGTAGTTGTAGCTTATAGACATACGACCTTAGTAATAGTTAGAACCGATGAAGGATGGTTAATTTATTTGGATACCACTCCGAACATTTACATTCAGTTTTAACGAGCAAATGTCATGACTAAAGAAATAACATACTTGGAGTTATCAGAAGATGGAGGAAGTTCCCATAAGTTTTATGAGGTTATCGTTGAAGATACCCAAGTAAGCATCCGCTACGGTCGCATCGGTGACGTAGGACAAACGCAGACCAAAACTTACCCCACTCCAGAAAAAGCAAAGGCGGAAGCGGCGAAAAAAATTAACGAAAAGCGGAAAAAAGGCTATGAAAATGCTGTGATGGGTGTGCGTCAAAAGCGTTCTGTGACTCGCCGAGAAGTTGCTAGTACTGTCTCAACGTCCAAACAAGCGCCCATTCTCTGGAAATTTGCGGCTAATTCAGCGGCTTTTGGCATTTTTATTGATGCTAACCGTTGCTGGCTGGGTAATCAAGCTGGGCAAGTTTTTGCTTTGAACCATCAAGGTAAAGTCAGCAATCAATTTAAGCTCCCTGATGGGGTTAAATGTTTGGTAGCTGATGATATCTGGATTTACGCTGGCTGTGATGATGGCAATGTCTATGATTTGACTGGTAAGTTACCCCGTGTTGCTTACAAAATTGATGAAAATGTCGATATTTTCTGGCTAGATATTAAAGATGGTTTATTGGCTGTTTCTGATGCTAATGGTGGCGTAACAACGATAGATCATGATGATGAGTCACAATGGACTCGGTTGAGTCAAGGTAATTCTGGCTGGATGGTTCGCTGTGATGAAGCGGGGATTTATCACGGTCATAGTCAAGGCGTGACTATGTACGATAATCAAGAAGGTCGAATGGTTTGGCATCAAAAAACTGGCGGGAGTGTGCTATTTGGTTGGCAAGAAGCATCCGCAGTTTACGCGGGTGCAAGCGATCGCAAAATTTATAGTTTTAGCAAGCAGGGTCAGCTACTATCAATATACAAGTGCGATGCTGCGGTTTATTCTTGCGCCACTGCACAAAATGGTAAATATGTGTTTGCTGGTGACAATAATTCTTCGATTTACTGCTTTAACCAAGCGGGTGAAAGATTGTGGAAGTTGGGAACTGGTTGTGGTTCCGCTTTATCGATGCAGTTTTGCGACTCTCGAATTTATATTGTAACCACTGATGGGGCTTTAGCTTGTATTGATGCTAGTGAAACTGCGATCGCTTCTGCTCAAGCTGGTACAATTCCCAATGCAACTATTATTAAAGCACCAAAAACTGAGGGAGTCGCACCTTCTGAAGTTCTCGAAACCACCACAGATACAAGTGTTGGGGTAATC
Organism: Nostoc sp. PCC 7107; assembly: GCF_000316625.1. Classification (GTDB taxonomy): domain Bacteria; phylum Cyanobacteriota; class Cyanobacteriia; order Cyanobacteriales; family Nostocaceae; genus Nostoc_B. Next base: position 1,192,958 of record NC_019676.1, read on the forward strand.
GTTGAGTGTTTTCAAGATGGTGATAAATTACGCGTCAGAGTGGTTTCCCCAGGATATAATTTTAACTGGAATGTGCAGTTTCCCAAAGATATTCGCCAAGCTGGCGATCGCTATCTTGTTCAAGAAGTCCGCGAGTCAGCTAGAGGCGGCTTTTATCGCGCCTATGGAGATATTAAAAAGATAAATAGTTAAGGTTCTAAATTCTTCAACTAATGTCTCTTGCAGGTAAAGCAACTGTGCGAATGGCAATCGCTTGCTTTTTGCCATTACGATTGATGGTAATTTGCATCATGTCGCCAACTTTGGTAGTTTCTACCAATTGTTGCACTTGCCGAATATCTTGAATGGCAACACCGTTAATATTGTCAATAATGTCGCCCGGACGCAACCCAGCACGGGAAGCGGGAGAGTTTGGGGCGACTCCTAAAATAATCACACCTGTATCTTGATTAACTTTTAAACCTGTATCACTCTGATTAATTTTGCTGCGTAAATCAGGCGTTAACTCACCCATTTGAATGCCCACATAAGGATGATCTACTCGTCCTTTAGCAATTAATTCATTGGCGATTCTTTGGGCTGTTTTGATGGGAATTGCAAAACCTAATCCTTGCGCTCCTTGGATGATAGCAGTATTCATCCCAATTACTTCGCCTTGAGCGTTGAGTAATGGGCCACCAGAATTACCAGGGTTAATGGCTGCATCAGTTTGAATAAAATCGACGCGTTCGGTGGGTACTCCTAAATCAGCAACTGAACGCTGAGTTGCACTGATAATTCCCTGGGTGACTGTATTATCTAATCCTAAAGGATTGCCGATGGCGATCGCCCATTGCCCCGGTAACAAATTATCCGAGTTACCTAACTTGACTGTCGGTAATCCTGTACCTTTAATTCGCACCACCGCCACATCAGTCACTCTGTCAACGCCTACCACCTTACCTTGTAGGCTGCGTCCGTCTTTTAAAACCACTGAAACGTTATCTGCATCTGCGACAACATGGGCGTTCGTCAAAATAATCCCATCCGCACTGGTAATAAATCCTGAACCAATACCCCGTTGTACTTCTTCTCTACTTGGCACCTGTGCGCCAAAAAAACGCCCTAAATAAGAGTCTTGTGGAGATACTGACACAATCCGTGTCGAATTGATGCGTACCACTGCTGACCCTACTTGTTGCACAACCTGAGTGATATAGTTTGCATCTTGATTATTGCTGGGTACTGCTGGATTGAGTGTTGCTGTAACTAGAGGATTTTTACCATCTCTATTGGCAATACATCCAGTTAATAGCAAAGTTAAATAAAGCGAACAATAGGGAATCAGTCGTTTCATTATGGGTTGATAGGGCTATTGAGTTGTAGTAATAACCAAGTTAAATAAGTGCCGAAAGGCCCCCACAATGCGTAAGGTAGAAATAGCCATGCAGCTGTTGGCGAAATTGGCTTAACAACAAAAGCCAAAATGTAGACCAAAACTGTCGCTAAACCGCCCACAATTATCCCACCTGTCAAACTACGAAGTTCTACCACAACGGGACTGTAAAGTGATGTTAGTAAAGCGATCGCACCATAAACTATTAGCAAACCCCAAGGACGAGAACCTTTTTTGCAGCTTTTCTCCCACACGATAATTGCCGAAATCGTGATGCAAACCCAAATGAAAGTCCAAATAACAGGAATCAGAAACTCAAAGGTTAACCAACTGGGACGTTGCAGGTTTTGAAACCAAGGGTCGCGCAGCGATGTGAACAGGCTACCACCAAAAAACAGGGCTGCTGAAGCTGCTGTAATTATCCATCTAGCTTTCACTAAGACTCCTGTCATAATAATACATTTGTAGTTTAGATTGAATCGGCGATCGCTGCACCTATCCTTTGACAGGTGACATGAGGGGAGAAGTTATGGTCGCAAAAATAACTGAGTCATGTAGTATGTATTCCCAACTTGCCAGATTCCCACACCCGTTTCTCTGAATACTGGACGCAGAATATTGGCTCGGTGTCCGGGGCTGTTCATCCAAGCTTTGATGGCGGCTGGTACAGGTTGCGGCACATTGGTAGATGTGAATAAATTTTCCCCAACCATCCAATAATTGATTCTGCCTGCACGTACTCTGTCTCGTAAGGTACTACCATCTGCGCCAGTGTGACTAAAGAATTTTTCTGCGCCATCTGAAGGCTGTAATGACGCGCAACTTGAGTGAGTTTTTCATTATTTTGTAGCGGCTGAAGTCCATTTTGCTGACGCACTTGGTTAATACCTTGGCGAACCGCGGCTTCCATGTCTGCAATTTTGGCAGATTCGGCAGAAATGACAGGCTGTGGTGGTTGGTTTGATGGTAATTCAATCCTGGGCAACGGTGGCGCGTATCTTAGCATTTCCTCGCAACCGCTGGCTAATAGTGCGATCGTTGCTGATGCTAACCAAATTATTTGAGGTAGTTTGTTTTGCATCTACTGATTTACCGTTGTCTAAACACCCAGTTTTCTTAAATTTATGGTTCTTTCTCCAGACAAGAACCATAAATTTAGCTGTCATGATGAATTTGCGCTGAGTTCTGTCTTTAAGGTAACAAAAATAGCAAAATTCAACTGAGCTAAACTTGAGAGTCGCATTGCTGGAGAAAGAAGCAGAATGAGTTTCAGAGTAGGGGATTGAGTGATAATCTCACTTCTCTGTCATCTGGATGATTTATAAACGACCAATATTAGTCAGCCCTAAAACAATCCCAATACCCACGATATGACCAAAAGCCATAGCCGCGATAAAGGTGGTAACACTAACTGGCAAACCTGGTAATTTAGGCCCTACTTGTGGTTGTTCGATGCGGGTGGATAGCAAAAGCATGATCACACTGCTAACGCTAATAATGATACCTACGGTAGGAGTCCACGCGGGAGTTGCGGGAACATTAGCGGCTGCTGCCAGTAAATTTGATAACATCAAGGTTCTGTCTCCTAAATGACAAAATTCATAAAACCTTCAAAATTATAGAATTACTGAGTCAGGAACCAGAGATTGTTAGCAAAAATTCGCTCTTTAGAACTATATGCGGGTTAAAATCTGCGGCATCACTCAACCACAACAAGCTAAAGCGATCGCATCTTTAGGCGCAACAGCTTTAGGATTTATTTGTGTACCTACTTCGCCTCGTTATGTTACAGCAACGCAAATTCGGGCAGTTGTCACACAGCTACCAGATGATATTGATAAAATTGGCGTGTTTGCTAACGCTCCAATAGAGGAGATTAGCCAGATAGTTAATGATTCTGGTTTAACTGGTGTGCAGTTACACGGAGATGAATCACCAGAGTTTTGCCACCAAGTGCGTCAAAAAATCCCCAATGTGGAAATTCTCAAAGCACTGAGGATAAAAAGTTTTGACCATCTTGCACAAGCATCGATTTATGCTCAATACGTAGATACTTTACTACTGGATGCCTATCATCCCCAACAATTGGGCGGTACAGGCCAAACTTTAGATTGGGCAATGCTAGAAAAATTCCACCCCGGTAGCCCGTGGTTTTTAGCGGGAGGATTAACACCAGAAAATGTCTTAGCAGCTTTAAGCCAAGTCAACCCTGATGGGATAGATTTATCCAGCGGTGTTGAAATTCAACCAGGAGATAAAGATTTACACAAGGTAGCACTCCTATTTGCCCATCTGAAGCCTTAAGCATGAAGTGTGAAGTATGAAAAATAAAATTTCATACTTCACACTTCACACTTCACACTTCACACTTCTAAAAGAAGCTTGGTTGATGGCGAATCAAGTTGAAGAATTCTTCGCGGGTTTTTTGTTCGTCTTGAAATACACCCAGCATGGCACTAGTCACAGTCCAAGAACCAGGTTTCTGTACCCCCCGCATGACCATACACATGTGAGTAGCTTCCATCACTACTGCTACACCTTGAGGTTCCAAAATCGTCTGAATCGCTTCGGCAATTTGGCGAGTTAATCTTTCCTGAACTTGCAACCGTCGGGAATACATTTCCACAATCCGGGCTAATTTACTTAAGCCCACAACTTTTTGATTAGGAATATAAGCCAGATGCGCTCTTCCCATAAAAGGTAGCATGTGATGTTCGCAGAGGCTAAAAAAATTAATATCTCGAACTAGTACCATCTCGTTATGACCTTCATCGAAGATCGCACCATTCAAAAGTTCTTCTAAAGATTGGTTATAGCCACTGGTGAGAAACCGCATTGCCTCAGCCACACGCTTAGGAGTTTTGAGCAATCCTTCGCGCTCAGGGTCTTCGCCAACGCCGACTATGATGTTCCTAACGGCATCCATCATTTGCTCCATGTGTTCCTCAGAAGGCTGGTGCAAATCCGGTAGTCGTCCGTCGTGAGTGTTGCGATCGGGTCTGGTATTAATGGCCTCTGCCAAATCGGGAATCAGCGGAGATTGAAAACGATTAGAACCGTTAGAACTAGCAATAGTCATGATGTAATTTTCAGTTGAATTTTGGATGTTTGCTATGAGTTAAAGAGATACTCAGCACTCAGCACTTAGCACTCAATACTCAAAATGTGCCTGTATTGGGCATGAGAATCAATTCATCAATCACTGCTTGTGGTGGCAATAAGACAGTGTGGAGGATTGACTGTGCCACAATTTCTGGAGTTAACATTTTTGAACGGTCAAAGTTGGCATGAACGGTGTCTGTGTCCCAGATTTCTGTATTCACAGAACCAGGACAAATGGCCGTAACACGGATACCGTGGGCGCGTTCTTCTTGAGCCAGGGTTTGAGAAAGGGCTAGAAGTCCGGCTTTGCTAACACAATAGGCTCCCCATCCAGCAAAGGTTTGCTTGGCAGCTATTGAGGCTACGTTGATAATTGTGCCTGTGCCGCGATCGCGCATTCCCGGCAAAATTCCTTTGATGCACTCAAATACACTGGTGAGATTGATGTTAATAACTTTTTGCCAGTCTTCTAAGCTGGTGTCGATTAAATTAGCTGTATAGCCTATTCCGGCATTATTTACCAAAATATCTATGTTGCCAAAATCTTGAGCGATCGCATTTATTTTCGCTTCTACTTGTGGTAAATCGGCTAAATCCAAGGTGTATGCTTTGGCTTCTACTCCGGTTTGCTTGGCTGCTGTTGCTACCGCCTCTAATTTATCTAAAGAACGGCTAACTAAGGCAACATCTATGCCTGCCTTGGCAAATGCCAGTGCTGTTGCTTTGCCAATTCCACTACTAGCCCCAGTAATCAGGGCATTTTGTTTCTGCTTACTACTCATGCTTTCCCTCATTTTTTTGGCAGTGACCCAAGCTCCTTGCCACCAAATTATTTAAGTCTTTCGGATTGGCTACATTAAAGTAACCTTAAATTCCGATAATTTTTTTTGACAATTGCTATGTTGAATTGTCAGTTTGGGCATTTTTGCCAATTAGATATATCCCAGTGATGAAAATTCTTCTTCATCTGGGTGTTTTGGCTGTCTACTCGCAGTAAGGTACTAAAAACTACATAAATCTCTCATTTAAGTGAGACGATTCATCATCAATACAAATGCCTATGGTTAAAAAGATTGTTAAAAATCTTTAAGAACCATAGGCAATTATAACATTGCTCTTGAGTTAATGACCCAGGTTTGCCTGGCTAGTGGGGAATTTCTGTAAAAACACCAATTTTGCGGAATTTTTCGTAGCGCATTTGCCGTCTTTCTGGAGATGTTAACTGTTTAAGTTCGTCTAAGTTATCTAAAAGTGCTTGTTTGAGGGTGGTTGCTGCTTCTAGGGGGTCAGAATGAGCGCCGCCGATTGGTTCCGCTAAAATTTGGTCAATAATCCCTAAATTTTTTAAGTCATGGGAAGTAATTTTTAAGGCGACAGCAGCTTGAGGTGCTTTGCTGGCATCTTTCCAGAGAATCGCCGCACAACCTTCAGGGCTAATCACAGTGTAAACAGCGTGTTCAAACATCAGTAGGCGATCGCAAATCCCAATACCCAGCGCCCCACCAGAACTTGCTTCACCAATCACTGTGCAAATAATCGGTACATCTAAGCTAAACATCTCGCGCAGATTATAAGCTATGGCTTCACCAGCACCTTGATGTTCGGCGGCTACTGTGGCTAAAGCGCCGGGTGTATCGATAAAAGTTAAAATCGGCATTCTAAACTTATTGGCGTGTTCCATCAGCCGCATTGCTTTGCGATAACCACCAGGAGCAGCCATCCCGAAGTTACGCGCAATATTATCTTTAGTGTCACGCCCTTTTTGTTGACCTAACATCACCACCGGCTGCCCACCTAAACGAGCTACACCAGCAATTAAAGCCGGATCATCAGTCCCACAGCGATCGCCATGCAACTCCATCCATTCATCTGTAATCGCCTGGATGTAATCAAGAGTGCTAGGACGACGGGGATGACGGGCGACTTGCACCCTTTGAGCCGGAGATAAAGTACTAAAAATCTCCTCACGCAGTTTTGTAGCGCGTGCTTCTAGCTTACGAATTTCACCAGATACATCAACGCCATTTTCTTCTGCAAGTTGCCGAATCTGCTCAATGCGGTTGGAGAGTTCTGCTAACGGCTTTTCAAAATCCAACAGTAGTGGTTTACGCTCGGTAGTAGCCATATTAACTAGGGGTGAGGAACTAGGGATTGGGGATTTAAAAAGTAAAAAGGCAAAAGTAAAAAGAATCTTTTAACTTTTAACTTTTGACTTTTTTAAAGCAGCAGAGGCCTAAAGCCGTGTTTCACCGATGCTTGACCAATCTGCTCCATTTTGTCTACGGTAATCTGATTACGCCCCCAAGAAAAGTTCGTATGTAACTTCTCAAATTCCAGTAGCATAGCTTCGGCAAAACAGGCAAATAGCTGGCGTTCTGGCACTTCCATATTGACGATTTGCATTATTTTCCATTCAATATCTAAAGAATGTTCAACAATGCCACCGTTGAGTATATGAACGCCATGATGTTGAATTTTCGTAGCTAAGTTTTTGGGATAGCCACCATCAATCAGTAGACAAGGTTGTTTTAACGTCTTGGGGTCAATTTCCACGCCTTTGGGCATACTTGCCACCCAAACTACAATATCAGCTTCGGGTAATGCTTCATCCAAAGCCATGATTTTACCTCGCCCCAATTCGTCTTGGAGATTTTGCAGTCGTTCTTGGTTACGGGCTATCAGCAAAATTTCTTTGACATCAGTTTTGGCATCTAGCCAGCGGGTTACTGCACTACCAATATCCCCAGTTGCACCACATATAGCCACTGTTGCTTTCGACAGTTCAATTCCTGCTTGTTTTGCAGCTGCCTCTACTTGCCGACAGATAATGTAGGCAGTGTGTGTATTACCTGTAGTGAAGCGTTCAAACTCTAATTTGATGTTGCGGACTTGGCTGAACTGCTCCAAATTAAAGTTTTCAAAAATAATTGATGAAAAACCGCCTAAAGCTGTGATGTCTATATCATGCTTTTGAGCATGAGCCATTGCATTCAGAATTTTGCGTGTTGCCGCCTTAATCCGCCGATTTGCCAGCATTTCTGGTAAAAAGCATGATTCTACGTACTTGCCTTCGATTATCTCTCCAGTCAGGCTGGTAACTTTAATGTGATCAACAATTTGTGGTGGGGCGCTGCACCAAAAATCAAGACCTTGATCGGCATATTCTGGGTATCCCAATTGTTGAGCTACCGCTTGAGCGTGTTCTAAACTAGTCAGATGTCCAATTAGACCAAACATGTAGTGTATTAGGCGTTTGCTGCGTCGAAAGCGTGGAAGTTAGTGGGTAAGTGACAATACCTAACCTTAAAAAATACAATAAAGTCTGAAGTCTGAAGTTTTAGCGAAATCGGATTCAAGAGTCAGAATTCAGGATGAATTCTTGACGAAAATCTCAATAAATCAGTGGGTTTAAGATTCTGGCTCAGTTATTCTGTATCCTGAATTCTCACTTCTGGATTCTTTTTTCATCTTCATCCTTCATACTTCATACTTGTTTTAAGCAGCGGAAAGTCCGTAGGCTGACAAGCGCATGATATCTCTGGTTGTAAAGCCAATTTTACTTAAAGCTTCACCGTATTGAATCATGAAATCTTCGACTAAAGCGTCTTTCTCCATGCCTAAAACGAGGGCATCGTCTGCTACTTGGTTGAGCATTTTCCAAACTATGGGTAAATTTTGGCGATTTGCTTCTTCTAGCTCTATTTTGGATGCTTCAAAGTTTTGTTGGAGCCAAACTTCACCAAAGTTTAAATGACTGTATTCATCTTTGACTACTCCCTCGGTAATTTTGCGGGCAAAATCATCAGCAAAAGGAATGTAGCAGTTGTATGCAGCGATCGCAAAGCATTCAATAATCAAAGATTGAATCAGTAAGCAGGTGACAACTTTATTTTCGGCTGCTCCGGCTTTAAAGTTATCGTGCAGAGGTGCAAAAAACTCCTTAGCAAATTGCAGGTCTGGGGTAACTTTTAAATTGCGTCCACAAGCTTCAAAGCCTTTTTTATGGCGGCTTTCCATTTTCGACAAGCCAATCAGTTGATCGTGATTTGCCGGCAGCAGTTCAGCTAGTTTGATGTAATTCTCATAAGCTTCTTGTTCCCCTTCAATCACGATCGCATTAATACGACTATAGGCATCTTTATATGTTTCGCTTTGGAAATCAATTTCTAATTCGGCTGCCAACTGCTGCATGGTATCTTCACTCCTGTAAAATGAATTATTTGATACTAACGCTTAATTTCCCCTGTAATTTTAGGGTAATCTTCACTGTTGTTTAATTTAACTTAACAAGTCACTATGTAATAGATTAGCTTTTGCTGGGGGCGATGCTCTAGTGCTAAAGAAACAAATGAATCAAGAGTCAAGGGTTAATCGTCCCTAGTCAATAGTCAATTCCTCTCCAGCCCCTAGCTTCTGCTATCTATTTACTCATGATTAAATCAAGTGGGAATCTAAAATCTGGCGATATTGTTAGTTTAGCGGTGCTGCTACTCGGTGCATTAATTGTCTTACTCCCGCTATTTGTTGTGTTTTTCACATCTTTTGCACCTCCTGGCGCTACTCCAGACATGATGCCTCAAGGTTGGACTTTAGGTAATTACCATGATGCGTGGCAGCGAGGGAAGTTTCTGTTGGCGTTTGCTAATTCTACCTTAGTAGCGATCGCCGTCACGGCGTTTCAGTTGATCACCTCAGCTTTAGCTGGTTACGCCCTGGCGAGATTGAAATTTCGTGGTAGACAAGCTCTATTGTTAGTTGTTTTAGCAACCTTGGTAATTCCTTTTCAGCTGTTGGTTATACCGATATTTTTGGTTTTAAAGTGGGGACACTTAATTAATACTTATGGGGCGCTGATTTTACCAACGGCTGTCAATGGTTTTGGCATATTTCTCTTACGTCAATATTTTCAAACCATTCCAGTAGAATTGGAAGAAGCCGCAACTATTGATGGGGCGAACAGGTTACAAATTTTGTGGCGGGTATTGTTACCTTTAGCCCGCCCAGCTTTAGTGACATTATTTTTGTTCACCTTTATTGCTGAATGGAATGATTTATTTAAGCCTCTGGTATTCACCACACGCCCAGAATTAAGAACAGTGCAGTTGGCATTAGCTGAATTTCAAGAGCAATTTACCAATAACTGGCCTTTGATGATGGCGGCAGTAACTATTGCAACGGTGCCAGTTATCATACTGTTTTTGATTGGCCAGCGGCAATTTATTCGCGGCATTGCGACCACAGGGATGAAGAATTGATTCTGATGAGAATTTCTTATCTTGGCAGACTTAACAAAAAATTGAGCGTTTTCCAACGGTGTTAGGCAAAAATTTCGAGATGTTTGCTCATCAAAAATATCATCTCAGCGCATAGCACACTTTAGTAATGAAACCTGAATTAAAAAACAATTGTCAGAAAACTATGAATTACAAGAGAACTAGATTAGCGATAAAAATAGGTTTTATACCTGGAGTTATGTGTAAATAGTTTTTTGTTTTTTACGCTTTGAGATTTTTCTAAAAATAAATTACTTTAAATTTACATATAATAAAAATAAAAACTATAATTTTAATTAATACTTAAAGAAGTATTGAGATTTAATGATTTGGGTATTTTATTTCGACAGAATATTTGAATAATTAAATAATTCATAAGTATGTTTAACATTGCCAGTAAATTGAATAACATAGAGAAAATATACTGACGAGAGTATTAGATGGAGCCATTACAAAACCAGATCCTGACTTTAAGCCATAAACTGGATGCCCTCTACCAGGTAATTGAGCAGCTTGATTTTAAAGTGGATCAGGCTTTCTCAGAATGCTCTTTAGCAAAAACACAAGCAAAAGATAACTATCAAGAAAATAGTGATACTTTTCCTTATAAATTAAAAGGATCAATTAGTTTGAATCCAGAATTGGAACATAAGGATGTTCTCACTGATTGCATTTACTTAGACATGAATCGTCAAGGTGGGGATAAGGTTTTAACACCAGAAATTCAGATACAACGACTGACAGCGCAATTAACCGCAGCCTACAATCGGATTGCGGCATTAGAAGAACAATTACTCCGAGAAAGAATTCATTAATGGTTCAATAGTCAATATTTACAAGAATTTGCCAGAACTTTCTCAGTCTGGTAATTTTGTGTTGAGTTCGCCCTCTAGCAAAGTGCTGAGTTAAGAGTTTTAGCAATCAATTAATGTTTAAAAATACCTTTATTGTTAAATGAACCATATTGAGCTGTTGGAATCAGACTTTTTAGAAAAATCTCAGTATATGTAGTGGACTAACACGACTAAAACGAAGCAATAGGTTTAGATACAATTAACCGCAGATAAATGCAGATGGACGCGGATAAAATTTCGGTTAATTTTATTCAAACTCTAATGCAAAAAAAATACCAGGCGATTGGAAATCGCGGCTACACAAATCGAGTCCGCCTAGCGCGATAGGTGGACTATCTCAAAACCCGCCTACGCGGGTTTAGTTTGTATAGCCCCAGACTTCAGTCTGAGATTCATAAATTCAATACTAATAAAAACTATAATAATAGCGTTAGTTCGTTAAAAAACTAACGCTATTTTTTAAATAAATTCAGGGATAAAATATTAACGAATGTTCCCTGATGTTTACTATAAATTAAAGCCACGTACATTTATTAAACAGTACTGCGATGAGTTAGCAAATTCCACAAGAAGACTGCGACAATAGCACCTAAGACTGCAACCAAAATACCAGGAATGCTAAGAGTTGGAGCCGCCAGTACAAAATTGCCCGTACTGAAGAATACTCCTAAGCTACCACCAATAAATGCACCTATGATACCTAACAAAATTGTTCCCAATATGCCGCCGCCTTGATGACCAGGGTAGATAGCTTTAGCAATAGCACCAGCAATTAAACCTAAAATAATCCAAGCAAGAATGTTCATTTGTTTTTTGTTTGTAGTTAATGTTTTTTCTGACAATTACAGATTAACAAGTTCAATAAGTTCAGCCAATCTATCATCAGAATTAATTATTCGTAGCCTGAAGGGGTATTTGAATATGGCTGTAACTTCTTTGGAGGTATGCCGAAATCAATATAGGTAAAAACTCAAGAAAAAGCCCATAGCTGCTGTGAAACTATGGGCTGGTTAATTCATTGCTTGGTAATTGCAGTATAAGCATTTCTCATTAACCCTATCCTCTACTAGAAGAATTAAGCTTAAATGACAATTATGAACATTCTTAACAATAAAAATGCGAATTTCTTTCAACCTCTGGTAGAGTGCAACCATGAATTGCCTACATAGGATCAATACAGTCAAACCCAAGCACAATTTCAGCGCATTGCAACTTATGACATTTAATTACCGATGGAAAAATGGCGCTCGACCAAATCGAGACGAAGCAATTAAGTAGGTAGATGTTAAAAATTGGTGTTATGGCAAGGCAGGAGGTGAGGCAGCCCTCGTCTTGGCGTTCCCGTCGTTCGCGTAGCATCTCCGTCAGGAGATGGGGGACTGCCGAACCCGAAGGGCAGAAGGGAAGAGGGTTTTAGACAAATTTACTTTTCGTTATATAGTTCGGTTTATTTGCACAGTTCTGACTTGAAAATACTTTGCGCTGAAATTAAGCAGAAAAAATGACGGTACAGACTGTGTTTGACAATCCGAACTCAAGTAAAGACAGGTTATTTCAATCAGGCAAGCGTTGGCGACGCAGTTTCTAGCTGAGTCAGTGAAACTTCATATCCTAGTTTTTGCAAACGTTTAACTAAACGTTTTTTGTCGCCTCTGGCTTTTGTTTATCGAAATAATCACCTCCTAAATCTTGATAAGTCTCCTGACGCAAAATTAAGTAGTAGGCGATTTTTCAAATCGAATGTGCAACAGCGATTATCGCACTTTTCCATCCAGGGCTTGTATGAGTTGCTCGCGTTTGTCTTTTAAACGCTTGGATGCCAGTTCAGCCATCAGTTGTGGGTTAGTTTCTCCCTTGACAATAGCATCCAGTATCATTCTTGCTGATACTCCCATGACATCTGATACCACTGCCGCTAGTTTGATATTCGCCCCTTCTAACACCTTTTGGACTCGATTGACTAACGTTGCTCGCTCACGAATGAAATTTGTCCGATGGCGAATCAAGTCACGCAAATCCTTTTGCTCTATCGGTGGAATAAAACTAGCACGCAACAGTCCGTGCATCAGTAATTCTCCAATCTATTGAGCATCCTTGGTATCAGTTTTCCGTCCAGGTACGTTTTTGATGTGGTGAGCATTCACCAGTAATACTTGAAAATTTGCCTCCAAGATATTAAATACTGGCCGCCAATACTCTCCCGTGCTTTCCATCGCTACGTGAGTACATTCCCTTGCCATCAACCAATCTGACAAATGTAGTCAATCCCTGGTCATTGTTCCAAATGTTTGAATTTCTTTGTGACAACCACCACTCGATTTGGGTGTGATTGCACAAGCCACTACTGTCTTTTTATGGACATCCAGACCTGCACAACGGGAATATACTATTTCCATAACTACCTCACCTGATCTTGGCGACAAGGCACAGTGTCCTGTT